>CAZOKW010000030.1:0-4832 GCA_964580765.1 uncultured Candidatus Saccharibacteria bacterium | reverse complement strand
GATTAAACTTTTTTCCAGCTTCAGATTATTCACCAAACTGTTTAAAATTTGTTTGCGTTTGTTGCTAAATCCGGCGCGGGCCAGTTTAAAGAAGTTTATAGTTTTTAGTTTATAGTCCTTAGTTAAGATTTCGGGGCCTTGCTTGGGGATTATTTTTATCAAAGCGGAATCCACTTTCGGGATAGGGCGGAAATTATTTTTGGAAACATTTTTGACGATTTTCGCTTCGGCGTAAAACTGAACGGCTAAAGATAGCATGCTCATCTTCGGCGGTTTGGCGACAATCCGCTGGGCGACCTCTTTTTGCACCATGAATAAAATTAATTTCGGTTTCGGCCAGTTTTCCAGCACGATTCTTAAGAGATGGGAAGTAATATAATAAGGAATGTTACCGACTATTTTATAATTTTCAATTTTCAATTTCCAATTTCCAGTCAATGTTTCAATTTTCAACTTCAGAATGTCATCTTCTAATATGGTAACATTTTTTTGGTTTTTAAACTTGTCTTTTAGGATTGGGATTAAACGACTATCCTTTTCAATAGCTAAAACATCAACTCCTTTTTGTGCCAGTATATCGGTCAAAATTCCTTCTCCCGGTCCCACCTCCAAAATCAGTTCGTCTTTCTCTGGAGCAATTTTCTCCGCCATAAAACGGTAAATTTTGTCATTTACCAAAAAATTTTGTCCGAGTGACTTTTTAGGTTTGAAGTTTGTCATAGTTTTCGCTCCGTCCCCATCCGCCTCTTTTCAAGATTCCCTCGCCGTGCCAATCTTGTAGTTTTCCGAATTTCTTTACGTCCTCGCAGGAGCTCGGACTAAAATTCGGGGTAAGAGTGAAACAGTTCACTCTTACCGCATCAAGCCGACAAAAATTCAGTACCCCTCCAAGAGTCGGACCGAATTGTTTGTTACCGGCCTTGATTTCAGAAATCTTCGTTTATTTATTTCTGCGAGCTCATATTTGAACGAGGCGGATGGGAACTGCGCTAATTAAATTACTTTAGGATCTCACCACAGCACCTCTGAGGACGCTCAAAGCTGCGAGCGGCACAACGCGAGGGTGAAAGCCAAGACATTGGCTTTCACCGTGCGCGATGAGGAGTGCAAAGCCAATGTCTTGGCTTGCTCGCCGGGGTTTTCGAAGGTCCGAAGAGGTGCTGTGGCGAGATCCGTAATCTAATCATAATCTATAAAATCTTCGTAGTTAAAATCTCGGCGGGGAGAGTTGCTCCCAATTTTTTCCACATAGTCCCCGGGGATTTCTTTAATAAACCGGGAGGGCGGATTGGCTTTCCAGCTTCCATACATCGTCCGGCTGCGGCAGTGCGTCAAAAATAGTTTTTCTTTGGCTCTGGTAATCCCGACATAGCAAAGCCGCCGCTCTTCTTCCAGTTCCGCCTGACTGCCGATGGCTCGGGGATTGGGAAAAATTCCCTCTTCCATTCCTACCATAAAGACCACTGGGAACTCCAGCCCCTTGGAAGCGTGCAGGGTCATGAGAGTAATCTTTTTTTCTTCCCACGCTACGCCGGAGCCGGCTTCGGCGAGGCGAGCCGGATTAATTTCGTCCGTCATTTGCAGAAGAGCCACCTCTTCCAAAAAAGAAGGCAGAGCTTCCCCGGCTTTAAGATGGTCATATTTTTTAGTAACCGTGAGAAGTTCTTTGACATTTTCCCAACGGGCCTCATGTTCGGTGGTTTTTTCTTGGAGATATTTCTGGTACTCAATCTCATTGAGCAGTTTTTTGATCATTTTAGACAGGGAGTCATTTGCTCCGTGTCCAGCCAGGTTGGTTAATAAAGCTGACAACGAAGTTAAGCCGACCAGAGCTTTCTGTTGGGTTCGCGTCAGTGCCCGGTCGGACTGTGGTCCGGTCGAATGACCGGATGACCGGGTATTTTCTTCCATTTCTTTTTTTAAAATGCCGGCCAGATTTTCTCCCGATTCCTGATGTTTTTGCCGGAGACGGCCGAAAGTAATCTTGCCTATTCCTCGGGTTGGGATATTGGCAATCCGTTCTAAACTCAAAAAGTCCGCCGGGTTGCGAAGCAGTTTTAGGTAAGCAAGAATATCTTTAATTTCTTTGCGGTCATAGAATTTCAGTCCCCCGATGATTTTGTAAGGGATGCCATTTTTCAGCAAGGCCTCTTCAACGGCGCGGGACTGGGCGTGGATGCGGTATAAGACGCACAACTCGTTTAGCCCCCGGCCGGCTCGTGTTTCTTCTCTGGTCTTTTGGGCGATGAAGTCCCCCTCCGCCCGTTCATGTTCCAGTTCCGCCAAAAATATTTTTTCTCCGGTTTGGTTTTCCGTCCAAAGATTTTTATGGCGTTGGAATTTATTGTTGGAAATAATATTCTGGGCGACCGCTAGAATATTTTGCGTGGAGCGGTAATTTTGTTCCAGAAAAATAATCTTGGCTTGCGGATAATCCTTCTCAAAACTCAAAATATTCCGGATGTCCGCTTGGCGGAACATATAAATTGACTGGTAATCATCCCCCACCGCCATGATGTTTTTATTTTTTTGGGCCAGCAGTTTTAAGAATAAATACTGGGAGCGATTAGTGTCTTGATATTCGTCCACCAGAAGATACTTGAACCGGTTTTGGTATTTTTCCAGAATATCTTTTTTCTCTTGAAACATTTTGACGGTCAAAAAAATCAGGTCGTCAAAATCCAAGGCATGGCCGGTTTGGAGTTTTTTTTGATAAAGCGGATAAACTTTAGCTACCACTTTTTCAAAAAATTCTTTGGCCGAATCGGCGTATTCGTCTGGTCCGGCCAGATCTGTTTTGGCTTGGGAAATCCGGCCAAGGATGGCCCGCGGATTAAATTTCTTGGAATCAATCTCCAGTTCGGCCAAGGCGTTTTTAACTAAGTCCAGCTGTTCATCGCTGTCGTAAATAGTAAAATCCCCCCTTTCTTCTCTCAAGAATCTGGCGCCGACAGAATGAAAGGTTCCCACTAATGGCATTACCCCCTCCCTCTTTTTTAAGAGGGAAGAAATTCTTTCTTTCATTTCTCCCGCCGCTTTATTAGTGAAAGTCACGGCTAGAATTTCTTCCGGACTTACCCCCTTCTCTATTAAATGAGCGATGCGATGAGTCAGCACTTTTGTTTTACCGCTACCGGCCGCGGCGATGATTAAAACCGGGCCCTCCGTGGCCCTTACTCCCTCCATCTGCTTTTCATTTAATCCCTCAAAAAGTTTAGACATCGATTTTGAATCTTATCAAATTTTTCATTGTTATTACAGGCCTTTATTTTTAAAGGAAATTAGGTTATATTTACATAAAATTTGGGCCCGTAGTTCAGTGGTAAAACGCCGCATTCGCATTGCGGAGGCGCGGATTCGATTTCCGCCGGGTCCACACTGTAGTCATGTCCTCATGGCTCAAAGGATAGAGCGCAGCCCTCCGAAGGCTGAGATCGAGGTTCAATTCCTCGTGAGGACACACAAGTAAAAAAACAAACCCCGCTCTAGGCGGGGTTTGTTTTTGTGAGAGTCAGTTCCCTATTCTTCTTTTTCTCGCGGTCCAGAGAGATGGCTAAGAAAATAACTAAAGCGATGAGAATCAAAATAATTAATAACCAGAAACTGCCGAAAGCGATTGTTCCGCCGAGGAAACTATTTTTACTGGCGGTCTTGGCGGTTTCTTTTGGCGCTATTAATTTTGATTTAGTCGCCACAATAGGCAGACCAGAGCTAGTATTCTTTTTAACAGTGGCTACGACGGCCACAGGTTTTTTCTCTTCTGTTTGTTTAACCGCCACGCTGACGCTGGAAGAATCAGAAATTAAAGAATTATTTTCCGCCCAAACTTGGGCTATGTTGGATAAGATGATGGCCTCTTTGCCAAATTGGGGAGCATTCCTGACCTGTGCCTGAAACTTCACAAATTTCACGGACGAAGCAGTCAGGTCTCCGGAGAAAAGTTGTCCGCTGATCAGAGCGTCTGAAGCGGGGGTATCATTAATCTTGACACTGCCGGAGACGAAATCCAAAAAACTGTCGAGAGTATCTTTAAGGTAAACATTCCTGACGGTCAAACCGGTGTTGGCGGTAAGCATGATGGAGAACTGAAGCAAATCCCCCGGTTCGGCCTTAATCGTTTTTTGCCAGTTGGTATTTTGTTTGGTTAAATTTTTTCCCAAAACACTTATCCCTAAAATGTGGCTCTGATTGGTAGGAGTAGGGGTCGGCCAAGGAGTGGGAGAGGGAGTAAAACCATAAACAATGGTATTGTTGGCCGAGCCGTTTTTAGTTACGGAGACATACTGGCTGGCCGTGCTAAAATTATTCCCGATCACTAGAGCTTGAATGGCGGCATAACCGTTAAAATAAACATTAATTTTGGTTTTAAAAACAATATCTTTCTGCGAGTTAGCGTCAATGTTTCCCAGAAATAATCCGTTGGAAATATTGCCGCCGGTGCGGGTGCCGTCAATATAAATAGAATTGCTGTCCAAAGGGAAACCTATTGGAAGATAAACATACAAAACCGCTCCGGAGGCCTGATGGCCAGAGGTGTTTTTTAGGTTAAGGGAAAATTCCAATTCGTGGCCTTCCAAAGCGATAATATTTTGAGAGTAAGTTGATTCGTTTTTGCTTAAATTTCTGACTCCATAGCGTTGCAGGTCCACATTAGCCGAAATCTCCGCCGAAACAGGCGGAATTGCGGCCAAAGCCATAAAAGACGCTAAAAGCAATACAAAAGATAATTTCTTCATGAAGTTATTATACAACTTTAGGCCTAGCTATGTCAATGTCGCGTAATGTTTCAATACCTTCGCAACACTTAGGGTAGAATAGATATATGTCATACA
>CAZOKW010000029.1:0-5409 GCA_964580765.1 uncultured Candidatus Saccharibacteria bacterium | reverse complement strand
GAAACTTTCGATTGACGGATAAGTAAAGATTTTTCCGGATTCAGGCCGGCGGCCAAATAGTCCAAAATAACATCCATTACTTGCTGATGATAGGTCTTTGGATCAAAAGGAGTGGTGATGCCGTGGTAGTCCACCACGGCGTAAATCGCTTGTTTTGTTTCCGGATCGTCCTGCAAAGCAATCCAATTTTTGATCGCCCCCAGGTAGTTACCTAAGTGCAATTTCCCACTCGGTCTGATTCCGGAGAAAATTTTATTTGGCATATGTAGTTAATAATACAAAATAACAGCAAAGTCGGAAATATTGACTTACCCAGTCTTTTTATGTAAGCAATTAGGCCATTACCTCCTTTTCAAAATATGACCGAGTGACAGCAAATCCAGGATGATTGAGGAAATAAAGGCCTTTTAACAAATTAGGAGGGAGGCGGTTAATTCTGATTAAACAAATAAATTAAGAGATTTGCTTTAGGTAAATCTTTTAATTTTTGTAGGCCGACCAGGTACCTGATTTTTATAAGGTTTTATGACGAAATCAAACTAGGATTTGCTCTCGAGGGAATCTTTGAAAAGGAGGTAACGGCCTAATGCTAAAAATTAAACTTCAATAGTTACCGGCAAAATCATCGGTCTCTTTTCGGTTTTTTGGAAGAGAAACTTGCCGATTTCGTCCCGCAGATTGTCTTTGATATAGGTGGTGTTGATCTGGCCCGTGGTGCCTTTTTCCACGATGAAGCGGGCTTTCTTGCGTACTTGGGCCACCAGTTCTTTGTTGTCCTTGAGATAAATGAATCCTCGAGAAATGACATCCGGGCTATTAATTACCCGGCCGGTTTTGGTGTCAATAACGACAATGACCACCACAAAGCCATCTTCGGCTAAAACCTGCCGGTCGCGCAAAACGACATTACCGACATCACCGATACCCAAACCGTCCACCAAAATAGGATTGGTTGGCAAGGTCTTTTTGTCGAACCACCATTTGGCTTGCGGGGAAACGGGGTTATTTGGTTCGGGGTTAGCCAAGTGAATAATGGAACCGTTGTCGGCGATAATGACATCGTCTTCGGTTAGTCCTTTGGTTTGGCCCAGTTCGGAGTGGCTGACCATCATGGAGTATTGGCCGTGGATGGGCATAAGGAATTTGGGGCGCATTAACTCAATCATGTGGCCTAAGTCCTCTTTTTGAGCGTGTCCGCCGGCGTGGATGTCCATCATTTGGTAGTGATAAACCTTTACTCCGGTGCGGTAGAACATGTCTTTTAAATTCTGGACGGAACGCTCGTTGCCGGGAATAGCCGAAGAAGAGAAAATGACCGTGTCTTTTTTCTGCAAACGAATAAAGCGGTGTTCCAGATTGGCGATGCGCATCAAGGCGGCGTTGGCTTCTCCTTGGGCACCGGTGGCGACGACGGTAATCTGCGAACGGGGATAATTATTGACCTGGTCCTTGGTAATCTGGGTTCCTTTTTGCATTTTAATATAGCCGAGTTCTTTGGCGATTTCCACATTGGATTTCATGCTGTATCCTTCGAAAATAACTTTGCGGCCGTATTTTTCAGAGAGCAGAATGATTTGCTGGACGCGGTCAATTAAAGAGGAGAAAGTTCCGCAGACGATCATATTTTGGGACTCCTGGAAGATCAGGTCCAGATTTTCCATAATAGTTTTTTCGGAAATGGAATGACCTTCTTTTTCCGCGCCGGTGGAATCGGACATCAAAACTGTCACCCCCCTATCTCCCAGTTGGCGGAGGTGTTCCAAATCGATCGGTTTGCCGTTGGTAGGGGAATGGTCGAATTTGAAATCAGCCGTGTGGACGATGTTTCCGGCCGGCGTTTTGATGAACAAGGCCATATCATCGGGAATATTGTGGTTGACATGGAAAAATTCCACCTCAAAATGATCGCCCAGTTTGACCACATCATCCGCTTTAACTAAATGGAATTTAACTTGTGGCAAATGAGTGAATTCTTCATGCCGTTTGAGGATTAGTCCTCTGGTCAGAGCGGCGCCGTAGATATCGGGATTGCCCAATTTTTCCTGCAGATACGGCCAGCCACCGATATGGTCCATGTGGCCGTGCGTGAATAAGACCCCACGGATGCGTTCACGGTTTTTCTCCAAGTATTCCGTGTTGGGAATGATATAGTCCACTCCCAAAAAGTCCTCATCGGGGAACTTAAAACCGGCATCGATCACAATGATGTCGTCTTTGTACTCCAGAAAACACATGTTTTTTCCAATCTCGCCCAGTCCTCCCAAGGGCACGATTTTCAATGTATCTTCATGAGAAGTGGGAGTGGCGGAGTCACTTTTCGCGGCTTTAGAAAAGCCGGAGGGAGCTCTACTCATATTCCTTTTTGGTCCGCGGGGATTTCTTCCCCAAGAACCTTTTCTTGGTTTTTTTGCGGTTTCCACAATCATCTTAGTTAGTTTACAGTTGATAGTCCTTAGTTTATAGTTTGTTTTAAACTCTAGACTATGGATTAATGACTATGAACTTAGTTGGTGCCCCCGACAGGATTTGAACCTGTACAGGATTGCTCCCATACGGCCCTGAACCGTACGTGTCTGCCAATTCCACCACGGGGGCAGTTAAATAAAATAAGAGATCTTTTTGATTAAACAAAAGAGAAATTACAGTAAGTTAAGTATAGCAATTTAAGGAATGGGTGTCAATGGCCGGACTCTTTTGGTTTCAATGGACCACTGGCTGATATTGTCAAAACGGTCGGAGGGTAAGGACAAAACGGACAAGTCATTATCTTTTATTTTGCTGGCCGGGAGGTAGAGATAGTGGGGGGAATAAAGAAATACGGCCGGGGCGTCTTCCAGTAATATTTTTTCGAAATCATTATATTTATTGTTTCTACTGATCGTATCCAGAATTTGCCTTCCTTCTTCCATGATTTTATCGGCGCTCTTATTATCGTAAAGAGCCAGATTAAGTCCGGGGTCTTTTTTATGCAAAGAATGCCAAAAACTGAAAGGGTCGAAATTTAGCCCCTGAACCTCTCCAAAGAGCAGAATCTCAAAGCTTCTGTTTTGGATGGCGAATTGAATTTCGGCCAGCGTCTCTACTTTTATCTCAATTTTAAAACCCAGTTCCTTCCATTGTTTTTTCAGAAGGTCCGCCGCTTTAATCAGTTCCGGGAAATTGGAAGTGGTAACCTTAAGAACCAGTTCGGTTTTGTCTTTTTCCCGCAGGCCGTTGCCGTCGGTGTCTTTCCAGTTGCTGTTTTCCAGAATTTGTTTGGCAAATTCTTTGTCAAAGGCGAATTTTTGGAGTCCGCCGGCTGGCGGATTGTTTTCGTTCAATTCTTTTAGCAAAGGAGAATTGATGGCCAAGCCGTTACCCTTAAGGACTTCTTCAACCAGATTTGTTTTATTGGTGCCATAGTTTAAAGCCAGACGGATATTTTTGTCGGACAGCAGTTTGCTCTGGTTTTGATTGAAAAAAGCGGCAAAGTAGCGGGGAAGCTTTATCTGTCTAATGTTGAGGCGTTGGGAAAATTTAATATTTTTAAGTTTTTCCGGAGAGATAACGCCCAGTCCTTGAATACTATTGTTGTTGTAGGCGGAAATCAACTGGTCTTCGGAGTCGTAAAAACGAAAAGAGACATTTTTAATAAACGGCCGGCCGTCATGGTAATCTTCAAAAGCAGTCAGTTCGTAACTGCGGGCAATGCTTTGCGAATCCTTGCCAATCCGTTTCAGTTTATACGGACCGGAGCCGATCGGATTTAAATTCAATTCCGATAAAGCAAAGAGGGCGGGCTTCACATTTTCCCAAAGATGCTTGGGAAGAATGCCCAGGGTCGTGTTGCTTAGAAACTGGGCGTATTTGTTCTTAAGCTTTATTTTGACGACCCGGTCATTAATTTTTTCGGTTTCAATTCCTTGCCAGTTGATTCTTTGGATACTGCCGTAGTCGTTGTTCTGTAGAATTTTGACGGTAAAGACGACATCATCGGCGGTCAAGGGATAGCCATCGTGCCACTTAATATTTTTTTTCAAAGTAAACGAGTATTCTAGCCCGTTATCGGAAATTTGATATGATTCGGCCAAGTCGGGAACCAAATCTCCTTGGGAGTCATATTTTAACAATCCGGCATAAAAAATACTCGCCAGGTCGCGGTCGGTGTCGTTGGCCTGTACTAACAAAGGGTTAATGAATTGGGGCGTGCCAATCAGGCCTTCCGTATAACTTCCGCCGAAATCAGGAGCGGCTATGGTGAAATGATAAAAAATACCGAAGGGGATAAAAATTAGCGAACCGAGAATTACGGCCGAAAGTGTTAACAGAAGCCAGTGTTCTTTTTTTGAAATTATCTGGGGAAGAAAACGAAATTGCTTGGCGGTCGGCAACATGTTTTTAAGCCAACTAAAAAATCCGCCGTTTTTCCTTGGCTTAGGACCGTTTTTATTTATCGAAGAACTGTAAAATTCGTCGATTTGGTTGTCAGAGTTGGTGTTAATTTTAGTTTTACCATCAGTCCATCACTCTCTTTTCAAGATTCCCTTGCCGTGCCAATCATACTCAATTTTGTCATAAAGCCCTATAAAAATCAGGTACCTGGTCGAGCCCTCCCTCCTAATTTGTTATAAGGGCCTTTATTTCCAAAATCTTCGTTGATTGGCTCCATCTTGTCGCAATTCTGCTCCAAGATTCCTGCGAGGTCATATTTGAAAAGAAAATGACGGACTGATGTTTTAGAATCCAAAAGCTACAATCTTATCCTTATCAGAGCAATGGCCAGAAAAGACAAAGCTAGAACGATAGTCGAATAAAAAAGAACCTTTTCCGTTCCGCGGCGGGTGCTATAGGCATTGGCGCCGTCTCCGCCTCCAAAACTTGAGCCCAGACCGCTTCCTTTTTGCTGGAGCAAAATACTGGCGACCAGAAAAACCGAAATTAAAATCTGAACAATGGTTAGAACTCTTTCCATAAGATTAATCTAATGAGCTTGTTGAATATTGCTTTTTCCGAACTCTTGCTTTTCCCTGCGAGAAAAGCGGCGCTCGTTGCGGTCTATGGATTTGGTTGGAGTGAAAGAATATTATACTCCAACCAACCATGCAATCCACAGCCCGCAGCGTCTCCAAAAGCAACATTCAACAAGCTCATCTATTTATTATCACTAGTTTTAAAAATTTTAGAAACGGAGGTGATAACCACATTAGCAAAAGAAACGATGATAGTAGCCCAGATCAGGGCGCTGGCGGTCTGAATACTGACAAACGGTATAAAGTAGGAAACGAGCCAAAGCAGGAAGCCGTTAATGATTAAGCTAAAGATGCCTAAAGTGAGAATGATAATCGGCGTGGAGATAAATTTTAAAACCGGTTTGACGACCAGATTAAGCAGTCCGAGGACAAATCCGGCGATAACAAACTCTTTTACTCC
>CAZOKW010000028.1:0-5901 GCA_964580765.1 uncultured Candidatus Saccharibacteria bacterium | reverse complement strand
GTTTTAAAAACCAGTCCTTCAAACTCCAAGGCCACTCCCGAAAGCGGGATATTGGACGCCATCACGATAATTCCCGTAGCGTCCAAAAAGAAAGGAGCTTCTCGGAAAAAAACCGCCCGATGCCCACCCCGCGCTAATTTGAAAGTCCCCTCTTTGACCTTACTCCCCGCCCGGTTAAAGGCGGTGAACGAAACATTGGCCTCCTGACTTCCGGGATTGACCAGCGCCACGCCATTATTGGGAGACAACGGGTAAGTCAGCACATTCTCCACCGGCGATGGCGGCACATCGGCCTTGCCGACCGGTTCGGTACTGCCGGGCGTAAACTGTTTGAATTCCAAGTTTAGGCCAACTGGGAGAAGCGAGGCAACCTTCGCCCAACCGGTCACAAAAGAACCGGAATTCCGCAGAATCTCCAAAACCTCCGAACTAACCGCTTCCGGCGTCGGCTTAGGCAGAGTTACCACAAAGGAACTATCCGTTCCCCTGTTGGTAGACACCGCCAAAGGATTTCCGTCATTGTCAAAAAAAGTGACCGTGACGGTGTTTGGTCCGCCAGCCAAATTAACCAGTAAGATTCTGCTCTCCCAGTCCGAACCCGGCAAAGAGCCGGCCACGAAATGGGGCAAAAACTGGGTGATGACCGCCCCCGGCTGGGCAAATCCGCTAACCGGCAACATCACCAAAACTAACCAAACAAGGGTGACCCTTGCAATTTTCACTTTCATTTTTAATGTCCTTTCTTTTCTGACTAATCGCCTTGATTTGTCATCAAAGCTCTTGGTCTATCTTGGCATAATTATACGCCCTTTTTACCAAAAAGTCAAACCCGGGCAAGAAAAAACGGCCTAACGAGTTTGCATTCTTCGTTAGGCCGTTGGCCGGCCTGCCTGCCATAGGCAAGGTTTGCTTACCACGCCCTTGGCGGCAGACCGGACTTTTTGATGGCAGGAACTGTTCCGCCAGTGGGCGGAGGTGGAGCCGGAGGCGGATAAACCACCTTTACCTCCGCTTCCACCTTGATAACGGTTGGAGCAGCAGTAGGTGGGACTGGAACAGCAGAACGCCGAGTCCCTCCCCCACCGGTAGGTTTGACCGGACCAGCGGCAACGACCGATGAGGTCGCTAGCGGAGCGCTACTGCGTCCGCCGAACCAACTTCCCGCCTGAAAAATCCACCAGAAGACGGCGATGGCTCCGATAAAGAAGCCAATAAGCTTCACCGTCCGCCAGTTCCAGTCCTCGCACATATTCTCCGTGCGTTGAACCTGAACCGTAGTTCCGCCCACTCGAACGGGAGTTTGATATACTACTCTGGCCATTTTGGACCTCCTTTATGAGCCAGAACCGGGGTCAAATTCCCAGCCCGAGTTGTAGGGAAGACGGATTTTACCGGAGCCGTACTCCAGTCGGATCCACTCCCCTGTTTCCGTCTCCACTTCCGCAAGGACCAACTGTGATCCGCGCGGCGGGTTTATTTTCAATGTTTCCCCGGGATTGAGAACTGTTTCCTCAATCCTGCCATCAGGATAGCGGGAGATCACTCTCACAAAAGCATCAAACCTGTTTCGCAAGAGTTTCTGCTCCTTGGAAGCGGTTTCCACTTGCACGGCCTGGGCTTCAGCCAAACTTTGTTCGGTTTGCGCCTTTTGCGCTTCAGCCGCCCGAAAGTTGGTTTCGCGAATCTGAACTTCCTTTTTATTACGGTTGTTGGCCTTGCTACCGGAGATAGCTCCGATAACCGCTCCGACTACCGCGCCGCCGACTGTTCCCCGAGTATTCCCGAAAATGGCATAACCGGCGCCGGCGCCGATAGCGCCACCAGTCACAATCCGTTCGCGAGTACCCGTAGGCCGTCCGGAAGCGTTGGTGGGGTAAAAATAACCGTCACCGCCGTTGTAGCCGTAATTTCCGCCGTACCCGTACCACTGGCCGATTTGGGAGTTCCTATCAACCAGGCCCAATCTTTCGATCTGGCCCGCCGACAGTTCATCTCCACGAACACAAAGCAATTGCGCGTCCAGAGAGGAATAGAAGTTGGCACATTGCAGAACCCGCGCTCCGCCGGCACCCAAATAACGGTGCTGGGCATCTGCCGACACGGTAAAGGCCAAGACCACAAACGCCAAAACCAACAAAAACGCAATCTTTCTCATACCGTCTCCTTCTGCCACTTAAAGCGGCTAAAAAACATTGAAATTTTGACCCTAATTTTGAAGGTCCTTAACTGTATATATTATAACAAAAACAAGGCACTCAAGTCAATGGTCAAAAAGTCCTTGTTTTATAAGGGTTTTACGACTTTGAAACATCAGTCCCACCCTTGTTTTCAAATATGCCCTATTGGCGACAAATCACAATAAAAAATTTAAGCGTAGTGCCTACTGCCTCACTGAGGCGCTGTCGGCTGTGGATTGTCCCGATTCTGTTTACAGAATCGTGGATCCTCGATTTCCGCAAGCGGAAATCGGGACATGGTTTGGACGAAGTATAATATTGGGCGAAGCCCACTTCGGACAAAATCCACAGCCGACGGCGAGCGCAGCGAATCGCTGGTGAGTAAGCGTCCGAAGGAGGCGGTAGGCACGAAGCGAGAATTTATAAACTTGAAAGTTGCCAAAAAAAATACATCTTGATACGATTATGGCAACATCAGTTTTTTAAAAAACACCCCGTCATTTGACAGGGCAAAGGAGCTAGAAATGTTCAGGCCAGCCCTTTTTTCCATATTATTTTTGGCTCTTAGCGAATCAGTTTTGTCGCAAGACAGCCAACCGAGTAATTTTCCCTATGACCCGGAGTCGGTGGAATTTTGGGATAATGCCAGAGTTCTGCCCGTCCGTTTTCTTGATAGAAAGGATAACGAAAACGGCCACATCCAGCTTTCCGCCCTCTTTGCCAGTAACTTTAGAGTGGAAAGAGTCAGTTTTGTTTTGCCGGCCAAAAACGAAAAAAATGAGGAGGCCTTTTTTGAACAGATCAAAGAGTGGGAAGAACAGATTGACCGCCAGACATTTTTAAAAAAATTCAAAAAGAACTTTTGGCTGGTCACTTATCTGAAAGCGGGACCAGACAATATTATGATCAGCGGCCATCAATTTAAACAATGGGAGGCGGTCAAGCAGTCTTACGCCAGCCATCCCGATCAGTTCCGAAGAAGTGCCGACGATCTTGACTTTTGGCAAGACATGAGAATAAAACCGGCCTTTTTCCACGCCATTGAGGGCGACAAGGCCTACTGGGTATTTCTGGAAACGATTAATGACTCCGAGCCATACACTGAATCAGATTATCAAACAATCTCCCTGGCCAACAATTCTACAGCTCAAAAAAGAATCCCCGGTCATAGTGGATTAGATGTCCGGATTTTAGACCAGGGAATGTTGTTTATTCAAAAAAATACTGTTTTCCACAAACAGGAGATAGAAAATACAAAAGCCCGCAAAATGCTTACATTTACCATCACCGATGCCAGATTCCGGCTTAGGCCACTGCTTATCGACAGAAAATATTTCGTCGAAAACTCGCCAAAACATTTCTGGATTTGCTTCTACGACAGCAAATTTCAGAGTTTAGTCAGGGTAGTCCAAGCCCTAGGAGAACAGGTTAAGCCAGAGTAGCTCTGGCTTTTTATTTGACCCTTTCTAGCCATTCTAACCGGTCACCGCATTTTTAAAATGTTTGATTTCCGCTTTATTAGTAAAGGCATTTATGGTCACGGCGATTATATCAATCCGCCATTCCCTGTTCTCGCTCGCAAAACGGCCATTCATCAGCAGTTCCGCCGTTCTGATAATGTGTCTGGCCTTAACCGGATTAACCCGCCATTCCGGATTAAAACTATGACCGGAGAACTTTTTGCTGTTGGTCTTAACCTCGCAAAAGACGATTACCCCCTCTTTTTCCGCAATGATGTCAATTTCTCCCCAGGGCTTTTGGTAGTTTCTGGCCAAAATCTTGTATCCCCGACCCTCTAAAAAACGCCCGGCAATATTTTCGCCTAAAAACCCTGTCCCCTTCCGGTTGTTTTGACTTTCTTCTAGATTCATACTATGCTTGACCCAAGTTCTCCGGTGAGAATTTTTGTGTTGTGGGTCTTAAATTAAAAATTTAAAGATGGATTGGAGGCGGAGTGGGAACACTTTTTTTGAGCACCGTCGAATAAAAAAGTATGTTCACCGAAGCCTCCAATCCAAACTTACACCTCTATATTAGTACAAAAACAAAAATATCCCTACCCTCCCTTGGCTTCTCCATCAGAAAAATAGGTGGGGGATGGAAAGACAAAATCGTCTTTGTAAAAACCTTGCTCAAAAAGGATTTTCTCGTTCTAGGTCTGGTTATCATGCTTTCCGTTATGGTTATCGCCGATAAAGGTTCGGCCAACTACCATGATTCGGCAGGCGTTGTTTTTGAAAACAAAATCAAAAAATATATTGAGGCAAGCCATATATCCGCTCTCCTGCTTAATCGCGTCCAGTCGGCTGAAACCAGTAACGAATCATCGTTTATCAGTTTAGATGGACATAGTTTTAAGGGAAATCCCATTAATACCATCCAACAGGCCGCTCTTTTGGCTTTTAATTCTTTAGAAAACGACCTTTCCAGTTTTAAGGGTGATGACTACCAAGGCAACCAGATTGCCACCTATACCGTCCAAGAAGGCGACACTCTTTCTTTTATCGCCTCCGACTTCGGAGTCAGTGTCAGTACTATCATCTGGGCCAACAATTTAAAGAATATCCACAGTATTAGCCCTGGAGATGAGTTAAAAATTCCTCCCATCGACGGGGTTATTCACAAAATCAAAAAAGGGGATAGTATCGGTAGTATTGCCAAAAAATATGGCGCGGAAGAAGAGAAAATTATCGCTTTTAACGCTCTTCCGAAGGACGGCGCCATTCAAATAGACGCGGAAATCATTATTCCGGGAGGAAAAATTGCTACTCCGAGCAGTTCTTCTGCGACCTCCGCCATCGCCAAAAGATTCGCCTATCTGCCTGATATGAGCGCTTTCTTTATGCTTCCCGCTACCGGCCGGAACTGGGGCAGAATTCATGGCCGAAATGGGGTTGATGTGGCTAACTCCTGTGGTACGCCCATTTACGCCGCCGCTGATGGCACTGCAGCCACAGCTGACGCTGTTGGTTGGAACGGGGGATTTGGTAAATTTATAAAACTTGTCCATCCCAATGGCACCGAAACCATCTACGCCCACGCCAGCAAATTACTAATTGGGGCAGGGGAGACCATCCAAAAAGGCCAGCAAATAGCCCTGATGGGCACTACCGGCCGTTCTACCGGCTGTCATCTGCACTTCGAGGTGCACGGCGCCAAAAACCCTTTGGCCAAGTACTAAGCCACTGTTTCATACGAAACACTTACGAAGGTTAAACCTTCGTTGTGGATTGATTCGTAGTTCGGTTACTTTTTGAATTTTTTAAATTCTTTTTCTTGAATTTCGGCCAAATCCAATTTGCCAGAGTAAATTTTTGGCACTATAAATCAATCCAGCTAATATGGGGCGTTCCCAAGGAAAGATATTTCTTTTTATCGGGTTGATCTTCAAGATAGAGATCGATGGCTTCTTTAATATTCTTTTCTGCTTCTTCAATAGTTTTTCCTTGACTTACCACTCCTAACTCAGCAGAACGGGCCACATACCATCTATCTTCTTTTTGTATTATAATTGTTGATTTCCTAACCATTGCTTTAATTGTATCTTAGAAGGCCGGATAAAGCAAACATTCGCTTGCAAAAATATCCAAACTGCTTGCGCCATTCATGCGCCATAGCGCCAAGTCATAGTGCCAAGTGTACTTGGCGCAACAAAAAACCGCTAAATTAAGCGGTATTTAATATTTATCTTTAGAATCTTCTGCTTTTATTACACCGATGGTAG
>CAZOKW010000027.1:0-7238 GCA_964580765.1 uncultured Candidatus Saccharibacteria bacterium | reverse complement strand
TGAGAATTTTAAGCACCGGCAACGTCGGCATCGGGACGACGGGACCCACCACTACTTTAGATATCACCGGTTCAGCTTCAGTTTCAGCCAGATTTGAAGTGGGAACTTTGAATGCCGCTTCAGCCACTCATGTCTGTCGAGATGGGGGAAATGTTTTATCCACCTGCTCATCGTCTACCGAGTGGGCGCCGGCTCTGCCCGACGCCGGCATTGAGGAAGGAGATATTGTCGTGGTTGATCCCACTACCCCCAATCCCATCGCCTCCGACTCTCATAACCCATTTGTGATTAAAAAATCCAACCAACCCTACCAAGCCGGAGTGATTGGCTATGTGACCGATCCAAAACTGGGCGCTGACGGTGTCAAATTTAACGATAACTATCGGCCAGTGGGTATTGTCGGTTACTGGCCGGTGAAGGTTAATTTAGAAAACGGGATAATCAAAAGAGGCGATCCGATTACTTCTTCGTCCATCGCGGGGGTGGGTATGAAGGCGACCAAGTCCGGGATGATTGTGGGCTTTGCGTTAGACGAGGTCAGTGCAGTGGCATCGGGCTCATATGCGAAAATTAGAACCTTTACCAACTTGACCTGGTATGGAGGAAGTTTGGCCGAAATAGAGGCGGAATTAGAGGGAATATCAGGCACGGTTACGCCTCTGACTGGTTCGGCTTCAGAATCTTTTGTGACCGCTTTCTTTAATAATCTTTATACGAAAATGAAGACATGGTTCGCGGATGCGACCAATGGCATTGGAGATTTCTTTGCTAACCGAGTTCGTACTAAAGAATTTTGCCTTTCTAATCCTGAAGGCGAAACTTGTATTACCAGATCACAGCTTGATGCTTTGTTGGTCGGAGCTGGGGGAGGAGTTTCAACACCTATGTCAACACCAACCCCAGAGCCATCTCTGACGTCGACACCCCTTCCCAGTGAGACCCCAAGCCCAAGCGAATCTCCTACACCTACTCCGGCCGAGTCATCCGACCCGGCGCCTAGCGGCGAACCGACTCCTTTGCCCAGCGATACCCCAACGCCAACTCCTTCTGAAACCCCTACACCCACCCCTGTTCCAAGCGAGACCCCGACTCCAACTCCTTAATTCAATTTTGCAATTTTGCAATTTTCAATTTTCAGTGAATTTTCAAACACAGAAATTTTCAAACATGCTTTCGAGAAGAGGAGGCGATTTTTTGTTTCTTGCGCTTCCTTTTTACAAATGAAAATTTTATTTATGAAATCTTTTTTTGAGCTTGCACCGTTCGCTTCCATGTAATTTGCGCCAATACTGGTGGCGGAACGAATAAGCTGGCTAATTAAGGGGCGAGTAATAATGCTGTCTTTAACTGATTTACATAGGGCAATAACTGTTTCTCCAAAACAGGCAGTTCGTTCTTCCAGGTCGTATTTGTTTGAAAATTGACTCATTGAGAATTGATTGTAAATTGAAAATTAAAAATTGTAAAATTTATTGTCGTGACTCATGGAGTTTTATATTTGCTAATTCGCATTGAAAATGGTATATTTTCTAGACCTTATGACAGAAAATATATCGAAATATCAAAATACCGAAATATCTTCAGCCAGACCGCCGGTGGTGGTGATTTTAGGTCATGTGGATCACGGCAAGACCAAAATTTTGGATTACATCCGGAAGACGAAGGTGGCGGAAGGAGAAGCGGGCGGGATTACCCAACATATCGGGGCCTATCAAGTGGAGATATCGAAATTTAAAGAGGAGATTTCAAGAAGTGTCGATATATCGAAATTTAAAGAGGAAGAGGGTAGCCAGAAGATTACTTTCCTGGACACACCGGGGCATGAGGCCTTTTCGGCCATCCGTTCGCGGGGGGCGAAAGTGGCGGATATCGCGGTTTTAGTAGTGGCGGCGGACGAAAGCGTCAAACTGCAGACGGTGGAAGCGATAAAAATTATTGAGGAAACACAGATTCCCTTTATCGTGGCCATCAATAAAATAGATAAAGAAAATGCCAATGCGCTGAAAGTTAAACAGGATTTGGCGGAGCATAATGTGCTGGTGGAGGACTGGGGAGGAAAAGTGCCGGTAGTGGAGGTTTCGGCCAAAACCGGCCAAGGGATTGACGCTTTGCTGGAGATGATTTCGCTGGTGGCGGAGATAGAAGCGGAAGATATGTCGAAATTTCGAGATGTCGATATATCCGGAGGAGGACCCACGGCTATTGTCATTGAATCGCACATGGACAAACGGCGGGGACAGGTGGCTACTATGTTGGTGCAGAACGGTATTTTTAAGGTCAATGATTGGATTTCCGCCGGAAACGAAGCCACCAGAATCAAGTCAATGGAGAATTTTTTGGGTAAAAGCATTATTCAAGCCGGTCCCTCGGAGCCGATTGTGGCTTTGGGTTGGGAGAATGCTCCGGTAGTGGGAGAAAAAGTTTGTTGGGCCGGTTCGAGGGAGGAGGCCATGGCGACGGCTCAAAAACAGGCGAAACTGGGCCAGCCGAATATTTTTGTTCAAGAGGATGGACCAAAAAAAGACACGGCTAAAGTTTTGAATCTAATTGTTAAAACGGATGTGGCCAGCTCTTTGGAGGCCATTGACCAAGTTTTAAAAACAATAAAATCCGAGGAAGTCGGCTATCGGGTGGTGGATTATGGGGTAGGCGATATTTCGGAAAGCGATATTAAAAAGGCCGTAGCGATGAAAGCGTTGGTGGTCGGGTTTCATACGGAAATTTCTCCGGTGGTCAAACAAATGTTGGAGAGAGAGTCCGTGACGGTGGAAGTTTTTCAAATTATTTACGAGCTGGTGGAGAGTGTTAAAAAGAAAATGTCTGAACTTTTGGACCCGGAGATTAACCGGATTGCCTTGGGTAAGTTAAAGGTGCTGGCTGTTTTTAAAAAAGATCTCAAGAGTCAGGTGGTGGGAGGGAAAGTTACGACCGGTAAAGTTAAACGGGGGGCGATGATTGATGTTTTGAGAAACAGTCAGGCGGTGGCGGGCGGACGGTTAAGTCAATTACAGCAGAAAAAAGTGGATGTGGAGGAGGTAGTGGAAGGGCTGGAAGCGGGCATCCGTTTTGATTTTCAGGCAAAAACAATTACCCCGAATATGTATATTAGAGAAGGAGATGTGTTGGAGGTTTATGAAGAAGAGAAGATTAGGAGAAGTTTGTAAACTAATTGAGGCTAAACCTCAATAGGAAGCATCCAAGACTCTGTTGAGGCTTAGCCTCAATTAGGTTACATATGGCATATCGCAAAGAAAAAATTAGTCATCTGATCAGGGATGAGGCGGGGAAAATTGTCCACGAAAACTTGGACATGTCCCGATTGTTTTACAATCGAGGATCCTCGATTCGCGAAAGCGAATCGGGAGATATTTCTCCGATTGTCACGGTGATGCGGGCCATTGTTTCCGATGATTTAAACCATGTCCGGATTTTTATTTCTGTTTTTCCTTCGCAGTTTGCCGAAAAAGTGCTGGAGCAAATCAATAAAAACATCTATTTTCTTCAACAGATCTTAAACAAGAAGCTGAAAATCCATCCCGTCCCCAAAATGTTTTTTGTGTTGGATAAGACCGAAGAAAGGGCGGCCGAGGTGGAGAAAGTGATAGAAAGAGCAAAGAAAGAGTAGTTTAAAAATTTAAAACGGCGCCATAGCCAAGTGGTAAGGCTGTTCTCTGCAAAAGAACTATACGGGAGTTCGATTCTCCCTGGCGCCTCCAGTCCAGCTTAATATATTTTCAGCTTAAGTATGGCTTATCCTTTCGACCCCTACAAAATAAAGGTCTTAGATCCAATAAAAATTCTAAGCAAGAAGGAGAGAATAAGGACGCTTCAGGAAGCGGATTACAATCTTTTCAAGATACCGTCCGAAAAAGTGACCATTGATCTGCTCACTGACTCCGGCACTTCGGCTTTATCCCAAGAGCAATTTTCTCAAATGATGCTTGGAGATGAGTCCTACGCCTCAGCCAAAAGCTGGGAAAGATTCGAGGCGGCGGTTAAAAACTTTACCGGCAAAAAAGAAGTTATTCCGGTGCATCAGGGCCGGGCGGCGGAGAAAATTATCGCCGAGGTGCTTTTGGATAGAAACGATGTGGCTTTTTCCAACAGTTTTTTTGATACTACCCGGGCTAATTTTGAGCACCGGGGAGCAACCTGCTTGGACATCCCAACGGAAAAATCAGCCGATCTTTCAAAACCGAGGTTGTTCAAGGGCGATCTGGATACAAAAAAACTCGGAAAACTTTTAAGCCGTTTTGGTCAGCGGGCAAAATTTGTCTTAATGACCTTAACCAATAATACCGGCGGCGGACAGCCGGCTTCTTTAAAAAATACGGAACTGGCCGGGGCCATGGCCATTAAACAAGGATTAAAGTTTATCATCGATGCTTGTCGGATAGCGGAAAACGCCTACTTCATCTGGCTCCACGAACAAAAAAGGAAAGGAGACATTAAAAGTATTATCCGCAAGCTTTTTTCTCTGGCTGATATTGCTTACATGAGCACAAAAAAAGACGGCTTGGCCAATAGCGGGGGTTTCATTGTGACCAATGACCGGTCTTTGGCGGCCAAACTAAGAGAATTAACGGTGCTTTACGAAGGGTTTGTTACCTACGGCGGGATGACTGGCAGAGAAATGGAAACGATTGCCCGCGGACTGGAGGAAGTTACCAGCCCAACCTATCTTGAACATCGGATAGGACAAACCGCCTATCTGCACGGTGGATTGGCTAAATTAGGCGTACCGTTGATGCACCCTCCGGGCGGACACGCGGTCTATATTGACGCCAGCAAATTATTTTCTCACATACCGCCAAACGAATTTCCGGGACAAGCGTTGGCGGTGGCGCTTTATCAGGAGAGCGGGATCAGAAGCGTGGAGATCGGTTCCCTGATGCTGGGCAAAACGTCAAAACCGGAACTCGTCCGCCTGGCCATTCCGCGAAGAACTTATACCCAGTCCCACTTTGATTATGTGATTGAGGCGTTTAAAAAAATAATCAGCCACAAAAAACAATACAAAGGATTCAAAATAATCTGGCAGTCACCCACCCTAAGACACTTTACTTGTAAGTTGAAGCCAAAATGAAAACCATCTTAATTACCGGGGGGTCCGGTTTCATCGGTAGTCATTTTGTCCGGTACTATTTGCAAGCGCATCCGCAGACGCGAGTGATTAATGTGGATATTTTGGGTTATGCCGGTAATTTGGAGAATCTAAAAGATATTGAGGCTAAGCCTCAATATAAGCCTCAATATAAGTTTTACAAAGCGGATATCGGCGATTTTAAGGCCATGAACCGAATTTTAAAAAAAGAGAAGCCGGGGGCGGTTGTCAATTTTGCCGCCGAGTCGGATAATAATAAGGCCGTGGATTTCCCCATTGATTTTACCAAGACCAATGCTCTGGGAACGGCAGTTTTACTGGAAGCCGTTCGACAATACTCACGGCAGGCGGCTCGCCCGATAAGATTCCATCATATTAGTACTTGCGAGGTTTTTGGCCAGCTTTCTCTTGACAGCCGGGCGGCCTTTTCGGAACACTCCCCCTTTCAGCCGCGCACTCCTTATAATGCCTCTAAAGCGGCGGCCAATCACATTGTTCAAAGTTATTTTCATACTTTTGGTTTGCCCGTAACGATTAGTCATGCCTGCAACAACTACGGCACACACCAATTTCCGGAAAAAGTCATTCCCGTTTTTGCTATCCGGGCTTTGCGAGATGAGCCCTTGCCGGTTTTTAAATCCAGCGGAAATCAGCGGGAATGGCTGCATGTTCTGGATCATTGTCGAGCGATTGACTTGGTTTTGCAAAAAGGCCAAGTGGGAGAGAGTTATAATATAGGAAGCGGTTTGGAGAAAACCGTTGAACAGTTAGCGGATGAGATTTTAAGAATATGTCGAAATATCGATATGTCGAAATATCAGCTTGATAAGCTGAAAAAAGTTATCCCTGATCGGCCGGGCCACGATACCCGTTATTTATTGAATTCATCCAAAATAACCCAACTGGGGTGGAAACCCTGGATAAAATGGGAAGACGGTTTGCGCGAAACAGTAGAATGGTATAAAAATAATCCCAAGTGGTGGAAGCCATTGTTAAAGAAATCCAGGATATTTAAAAGTTTAAAGGTTTAAACATGAAGGGTATTATTTTAGCCGCTGGCGAGGGCACCCGCCTTCATCCCCTGACCAAAACCATCAGCAAACAGCTTTTACCGGTTTACAATAAACCGATGTTTTTCTATCCCCTGCAGACACTTATCCGGGCCGGGATAAAAGACATTTTGATTATTGTCAGTCCCAGACATGCCGGTGACTTTTTGCATCTACTTGGTTCCGGTAAAGAGTTTGGAGTGAAACTGACTTATGAGATTCAAGACCGCCCGGATGGTTTGGCCCAGGCCTTTATTATCGGAGAAAATTTTATCGGTAAAGACAGCGTGACGATGATTTTGGGAGACAATATTTTTGAGGACGACTTTGCTTTGGCTGTTCGGAAGTTTAAAAAAGGGGGGCATATTTTTGCCAAAGAGGTGCCGGATCCGGAAAGGTTTGGGGTGGTCAAATTCGCCCGATCATCCGATTGGGCGCCCAGTCGGATGACTGGGCGAAATCTGATCGCCACTAAAATAGTGGAAAAACCAAAGAAATTTTTATCCAATTATGCCATTACCGGTTTTTATATTTTTGACAACCGAGTGGTGGAAGTAGCCAAAAAACTGAAGCCGTCCGCTCGTGGGGAATTAGAAATTACCGATTTGCATAATTGGTATTTAAAAAGGGGCGAGTTAAAAGTGGATTTGGTTAAAGGAGAATGGATTGACGCCGGAACATTTGACGCTCTTTTAAAAGCCGGAAACTGGGTGAAAAAACAGATTGAAAAAAGAAAAGAAATTTGATAAACTACCCTTGACAAAGTTTTGCTCGGGTGAGCTAAAAGCAAATGACTTTGCTTTTAGCGGGCAGTAAAAAACTGCCCGTGCCAACACTCGAAACAATTTTTTGATTGAGACGAAGTCGAGAAATTAATTGCTCGGGTGGTGGAATGGTTTACACGCACGACTTAAAATCGTGTGGCCTAACGGCCATGTGGGTTCGAGTCCCACCCCGAGCACCACGTAGGAAATGTCAAAGATTCAGATGTCGCCTCGCTTCGCTCGGCGACCAAATCGTATGGATTTTTCGGGGCAAAAAGAAATTCCCGATTCCGTTAGAAGTAGAAAAGAAAAATTTTAATC
>CAZOKW010000026.1:0-8691 GCA_964580765.1 uncultured Candidatus Saccharibacteria bacterium | reverse complement strand
CAATTTCCAATGTTTCAAACTCTCTTTTTCAGAGTATTATCTCGATGTTTAAGGATGCTTATGAAATTGTCTTTGAGAAGGGATTGATTAGGGTGGCCAACATAATAAGCGACACTATTACTTCCAGAAAAATTACCGCCACAGAGCAAATCTGTTTAGATGATATTTGCGTGGGTAAAGATAAATTTAAGGCGGTGTTTGGAATTTCTAATGAATCGGAAATCCCAACTCCTACGTCATCAACTACCACCACTCCAGAGCCCAGTGGCGAACCCACGCCTAGTTCCACACCCGAAGTAACTTCTATGCCAAGCCCAACTCTGCCGATTCCGTCTCCGACACCAGATGTCGGAGTTACGGAATCGAGCCCCGACTCTGTCGAGGGTCCTCGATCAGAAGATCGAGCGACAGACAGCGCCTTAGGCCCTATCTAGTAGTCTTAGGTGGTTTTTCTTGCCACTCTTTTAAACCTTGTTGAAGTTCTTCTTCGCTTTCCGGTTTTTTACCCACAAGAAAAGTGCAGTCGGGATAATTGGTGCAGGCGTAGAAAATTTTTCCGCGGCCGCGGGATTTTTTCTCGACTATTTCGCCCTGTCCACAGTTCGGGCATTTAAAGCCGGTTTTATTCCAGATTTTGGAAATGCCTTTGCATTTGGGATAGTCGCTACACCCCAAAAAGTAGCCGAAACGGCCCCGCCGGACGGTCACATCTTTTCCGCACAAAGGACAGCGCTCGTCTTTGGTTTGTTCGTCCAATTCTTTTATTTTGGCTTCTTCTTCCGGTAAGGGCTTGGTGGTTTTACATTCCAAATCAGGACAGGCCATGAATTTACCGGCCCGGCCGAATTTGATGATCATTTTTTTTCCGCATTTCGGGCAGGGAATGTCTGTTTGTTCTACCAACTTTTCCACGGTCGCTTCTTTTTCCAGGAGATGCTTTTTGAAAGGCGTATAAAATTCTTCAATAAGGGGGACCCACTTAATTTTTCCTTCGGCGATGTCGTCCAAGCCCTCTTCGATGTGAGAAGTAAAATCAATATCCACAATTTCCGGGAAGTTTTCCACCAGCATGTCGTTGACCAGAAAACCGATTTCGGTTGGGTAGTATTTTTTTTCCAGTTTCTCCACATATTTTCTGTCCTGAATGGTGGCTAAGGTGGGAGCGTAGGTGGAGGGACGGCCGATGCCATGAGTTTCCAGCGCTTTGACTAGGGTGGCGTCGGTGTAACGGGGAGGGGGTTCGGTAAAATGCTGAAGAGGCAAAAGCTGAAGCAAACTTAAAATTTCGTTGATGGAGAGTTCTGGAAGTATTCCCTCCGCCTCTGGTCGGGAACCTTCATCTCTACCCTCCATGTAAACTTTCATAAATCCGTCAAATTTTACAATTTGGCCGTTGGCTCGGAAGAGATATTTTCCGGCATCAATATCAACACTGGTTTGATCAAAAACAGCCGAAGCCATCTGGCTAGCGATGGTCCGTTTCCAGATTAAGTCATAAAGTTTAAATTGTTTGGGATCGAGTTCTGATTTTATTGTTTCCGGACGGGAGGACAGATCTGTGGGCCTGATGGCTTCATGGGCTTCCTGGGCGCCTTTAGTTTTGGCCGTATAGTGCCTCGGCTGGGGCAAGGCATAATTTCCCCCAAAATGTTCTTTAATCACTTCTCTGGCCTGGTCCATGGCGGACTGGGCTAAACTGACCCCATCCGTTCTCATGTAGGTAATGTAGCCGTTTTCGTAGAGTTGTTGGGCGACCATCATGGTTTGCTTGGCGGACCAGCCAAGTTTGCGCGAGGCCTCTTGTTGTAAGGTAGAGGTGGTGAAAGGAGCCGTCGGATGGCGACTGGTTTCTTTTTTGACTACATCCGACACTTTATAAACTGCTCCGACCAGGTCGCTCACTATTTTCAGGGCCGTCTTTTCATTTTTTAGATCTAATTTTTCCAGGGACTTTTCACCGATTTTAATCAGCCGAGCGCGGAAAATATTTTTTTCTTTTTGTTTTGATAGTTCGGCTTCAATGCTCCAGTATTCTTCTGTAACGAAATTTTTGACTTCGCGCTCCCGCTCCACTACCAGGCGCAGGGCCACGCTTTGCACCCGTCCGGCGGAGAGGCCGTAGCGAATTTTTTTCCAAAGAAAGGGTGATAGTTCATAGCCGACCAAGCGGTCTAAAACCCGGCGGGCTTGCTGGGCATCCACTAAGTTAAGGTCAAGCTGGCGGGGATGTTCTAAGGCCTTTAGGATGGCTGATTTGGTTATCTCATGAAAAGCGATTCTTTCAATGAAGCTTTTATTTTTTGGTTTATCCAGTCCCAGGGCTTGGACAAGATGCCAAGCGATGGCTTCTCCTTCCCGGTCTTCGTCAGTGGCCAGGATAATCACCTCGGAATCCTTGGCGGCCTCTTTCAGTTCGGCTACCACTTTCTTGGCTTTGGCCGGAATAAGATAATGGGGTTCAAAATTATGTTCTACATCAACCCCCAGTTTTGATTTGGGCAAATCCCGCACATGGCCAAAAGAAGCCATGACCTTGTAATCGGGGCCTAAAAATTTGGAAATTGTTTTACATTTTGCAGGAGATTCGACTATGACTAAATTCATTAATAACACTTAAGCAAAGTCGCAATACGACCTACTTTCGACCCTCGACTTGTCGCTCGGGAGTTTTCAAGTAGGTGTATTACGACTTTGCTTAAGACAAAGCAAATTTATTATTTCCCAAATTAATTATTTTATTTTCCAGTTCCATGTTCATTAAGCAGGAGATTACTTCCGGCGCTGGTTTGGAAATTGTGCGGATGATTTCATCCAGGCCTAAGGAGTTCCTGCCAATTATTTTAATAATATCCCCCTCCAGTTTATTGGCCGGGATTAAAGCCAGCTGGCGAACACTACTATCTATACCATATTCTGTCAAGATATCATCAGCTTGGCAAACAGTTTTAGCTCCGGCGGCGATAAGCTGGTTTGGCCCTTTTGATTTGGAAGAAAAGATAGAGCCGGGGACGGCAAAAACATCTCTGTTCTGATCCAGCGCGCTTTTGGCGGTGATCAGTGATCCGCTTTTTTCGTCTGCTTCGATCACCAGTACTCCTTTGGATAGTCCGCTAATAATTCTATTTCTTGTAGGAAAAGAAAACTTGCTTCCACTAGTGCTTAAGGGATACTCGGTGATGATGGCGCCATTTTTTTCTAGAATTTCCTTGGCTAATTTTCTGTTTTCCATAACCACAGAACTGTCGTTTAGTCCTCCGCCCAAAACAGCGATGGTGGGGGCATTCATTTTTACCGCGGCTCGGTGGGCCAAGCCGTCTATGCCCATGGCCAAGCCGGAAACAATCGTTAGGCCGGCTTGGGCTAAGGGTTCCACA
Organism: uncultured Candidatus Saccharibacteria bacterium; assembly: GCA_964580765.1. Classification (GTDB taxonomy): domain Bacteria; phylum Patescibacteriota; class Minisyncoccia; order 2-02-FULL-40-12; family IGHO2-12-FULL-4; genus JAUYPS01. The sequence goes on along the minus strand of CAZOKW010000026.1, from coordinate 5,317 downwards.
ATCAAAGAAACGGCTCTTTTGCCGTATTCGGTCAGATTGCGGGTGCCCACTACCGCGAAGCAGTCATTTTTCAAGACCTTTTTATCCCCTTTGACATAGAGAAGAAAAGGAGGATCAGCAATATGTTTGAGGGGTTTAGGATAGGCCTTGTCTCGGATGGTAATGATTTCTATCTGCTCTCGGGCTAACTTTTCCCATTCTTTGTCAGGATCTATGTCTGTGCGAGGCGGAGTGGGAACACTTTTGTGAGCGCCGTCGAACAAAAGTATGTTCCCCGAAGCCTCGCGAGGTAAAAACCTTTTTAAACTTTTTGAGTGCCAGGCACGCTCAAAGTTACCATCGAAAGCGTCGGCGATTTTTTGCAAAACGCCGATTTTGGCGGAAACTAAGATATTTATCGCGTTCAGATATTTCAAATCCATTGCTCGATTTTTTTCAGACCCTCCTGGAAGATTTCTTTCAGTTTGGTTTTTTCTCCCGGAGTAAATTTAGATAAAACAAAACCGGCAATCATTTCTTTTCTTTTTTCATCCAATTTTTGTCCGCGCGCTATTTTTAATTTGGAGTTGGCCAGCCCGATCTTCAGGCGGGATATCTTTTCCGTTTTTAGTTGTCCAATGATTGACTTAATTCCTTTGTGTCCGCCGGCGCCGGAACCGGAAGAAAACTTTATTGAACCGAAAGGTACATCAAGGTCGTCATGTACAATCAAAATATTTTCGACAGGAATTTTATAGAAAGTTTTAATCTTTTTAACAGCTTCTCCGGATTTATTCACAAAAGTTTGCGGTTTGGCCAGAATTATTTTTTCGCCGTTTAATTTTCCATTGGCCGTTTCGGCTAGCAGTTTTTTTTCCGGCTGGAAATCCGAGGCCTTGATCTCTTTGGCCAAAAAATCCAAAAACAAAAAACCGCTGTTGTGGCGTGTTTCAGAATATTCTTTGTCCGGATTACCCAGTCCGATAATTAAGTACATGTGCCTAATTATATCTAATTTGCTTTTTATGTAAAATGGAGATAAAATTTATTTTGAACTTTGCTTTCTTTAAAAATGGAGGAAACGATGAAACGAGTGCTGGCAGAACAGGAAATATTCAGGTCGCTTTTGAAAGAATTGAGGGTGCAAATTTTGAACAAGAAAGATAAAACTGTTCGGACTGTTATTGAAGAAAACAAACAACTTCAAGGGCAAGTTATTGACGAGAGTGAGAAGGCCGAAGTCAACAGCCGGGCGGCCGTAAATATTGATTTTAACGAAACCTTCAATCAGATTCTGGTAAAAATAGAGGAGGCGCTTGTCCGAATAAACCAGGGAACTTTTGGAGATTGTACAGATTGCGGGTGGCCTATTCCTTTGGTGCGACTGTCAGCCGTGCCTTATGAAGGTCTTTGTGTGGATTGTAAAGAAAAAGAGGAGTCAGCTCTTTAAATAAGTCCAAGCGCCCGGTCGTATGACCGGGCGCTTTTTATATTTAAAAAATAGCCCCTTGAATTTAACTTAAAAATCTATTACAATTAGCAATTACGCTGTTATTTATGACCGATTTTGAAGAACAAAGGGGGCCCAATCGGAAAGAGTTCGTCTCCTTTTTTTGGGAATTGATCAAAGTTGTTTTGATTTCTTTGGCGATTGTTATTCCGGTCCGCTACTTTCTGTTCCAGCCGTTTTTTGTCAAAGGGGCCTCCATGGAACCAACCTTTAATGATGGTGACTATGTTTTAATAGACGAGGTTTCATACCGCTTCCGGGATCCGCAAAGGGGGGAAGTAGTCATCTTTCGTTCTCCGCAAGACCGTTCCCAGTTTTTTATAAAAAGAGTGATTGGCCTGCCGGGAGAAAAAATCCAGATCAGCAACAATAAGATAACGCTTTTTAACCAGCAGAATCAAAAAGGATTTGTTTTGGACGAGTCCTTCTATCTTGATCCGGGCGCTCCTACTATGGGAAACCTGCAGGACACGATGAACGAAAACAATTTTTTTGTTTTGGGAGATAATCGTTCACACAGTTCCGACTCCCGTCTGTGGGGCGCCGTTGACCGAAAGCTAATTACCGGCCGGGTAATGTTTCGGGCTTGGCCTTTGGATAAAATTGCCAAATTTGAACCAGTAGTTTACCCTGTTGATTAACTGTATAGAACGCAGCTGGCTTGGCCAAATTCTAGGCAAAATCGAGGATTGAGACGAGGCGTATACTGATACGGCGAGGATCAAACGGAGATTTTAACGAAGAAATTGGCCAAGAGCGTACTGCCTAAAGCCGCCACAGGCGGCTGGCAGAGCGGCCAGCAAGTTATATGACTAAACAAAAAACCATCCAGTCAATAAAAGGAATGCACGACACTTTGCCGTCGGATCAGCCGTATTGGCGGCAAGTATATAAGAAAGTCGCCACTTTAGTGGAGGATTATGGCTACGAGAAGATTGACACTCCGATCTTAGAATCAGCCGGATTATTTTTGCGTTCGGTGGGGGAAGCGACGGACATCATTGAGAAAGAAATGTATGTTTTAAAAACAAAGGGGGGAGACGAATTGGCTTTGCGTCCGGAAAACACCGCTTCGGTGGCCAGGGCTTATATCGAGCACGGCATGAATGTTTGGCCGCACCCGGTCAAGCTTTGGTACTGGGGGCCCATGTTTCGTCATGATCAGCCGCAGGCCGGCCGCTATCGGCAGTTTCACCAATTCGGAGTAGAGTCCTTCGGGGATGAAAGCCCGGCGGCGGATGCCGAGGTGATTTACATGGCTTTGCTTTTTTTGGAAAGTTTGGGTTTGAAAAATCTGGTCTTAAGGGTCAATAGCATTGGCGACGCCAATTGCCGACCGCAGTATCTCAAAGCTCTTAAGGACTTTTTCAAAAGTAGAAACAAAAAGCTTTGTGTTTTGTGCAAAGACAGGGCCAAGACCAATATCTTGAGGATTTTAGATTGCAAAGAGGAGGCCTGCCGGGAAGTTTTCAAAGAGGCGCCCCAGTTTTTGGACTATCTGGATGAACATTGCCGGGATCATTTTAAAAAAGTGATTGAATTTTTGGACGAGATCAAAGCACCTTATCGGCTTGACCCATTTTTGGTCAGGGGGTTGGACTACTACACCAACACGGTTTTTGAAATTGCTCTGGAAGAAATGTCTCCGGCGGAAGAGGTAGTGGAAGAAAAACTCCTCGATTCTGCTCAAGGTAAACCAAAAGAAGAAAAAGAAGGGCCTGTTTCCACGGGTCTAACTCTGGTGGCGGGAGGCCGCTACAACAAGCTGGTTAATTTGCTGGGAGGGCCGGTTACGCCGGCGGTGGGCTGGGCGATCGGGATTGAGCGATTGATCATGGCCATGAAAAAGTTAAGTATTAAAGTACCGGAAAACAAAAGCCAGCCCAAAATTTTTCTGGCCCAGCTGGGGGATTTTGCCAAAAGGAGAAGTTTGGTTTTATTTGAGGAGTTTCGCCACCATGGGATCAAAGCCGGTACTTCTTTGGGAAGAGATAGTATTAAGGCGCAACTGCGTATTGCCAATCGTCTCAATGTTAAATTTACTTTAATCATCGGCCACAAAGAGGCCATAGATAAAACGGTGATTATGCGGGAAATGGACAGCGGGATTCAGGAAGTTATTCCGATGGACGATATTATTGAAGCGGTGAAGAAAAGACTGAAGACTAGTTGATAGTCTAGAGTCATTAGTCCATAGAAAGAAAAATCTTTAAACTATAGACCCTTGACTATGGACTTTTTTAGAAGGGAGGATTCTTTATGGATGTAAAAAGAAAACCGAACGAAACGGTGGGCAGTATGTTGCGGAGATTTTCTCGGCTTGTTCAGCAGAGTCGTTTTGTGCCGAAAGTAAAAGCAGGGAAGCATTTCAAGAAAAAACCCAGCGAAAGACAAGACAAGAATCGCGCCATCATGCGCGAAGAGTTGAGAAAATTGCGCCGCCATCTGGAGCGGCTGGGAAAATACGACGAAGAAACTTTTGAAGAAGAAAAGAAAAAAATTAAGCAGAAGTTGGATCTCTAGACAAGCCCGAGTTCAGTGAATATTACTTTTTCCGAACGCTTGTTTTCCCCAGCGAGGAAAACTTCGCTCGGTGCGGTCTGTGGATTCGGAAAGAGTAAAGAAATATTATACTCTTTCCGACCAAGTCCCGATTTCCGCTTGCGGAAATCGAGGATCCACGATTCTGTAAACAGAATCGGGACAATCCACAGCCCGCAGCGCCTCCAAAAGTATTATTCACCGAACTCTTGCTCTACCCCTGGCTGTTGCTTTTTAATTGGCTGTGTGTTATAATCTTTGCACTGTTGGAGCCGGAGGGAAACGGCTTCCAGAGAGCAATTCCGCTCTTTGAAATTTGAAAAAAGAAAGGAACTGGCTATGGAAAACAATCTAGTCGGTCTGCCGAGCGATAAGCTTGGCTTAGTGTTGGATTTCGTCGGGAAACTCCGGAATCAACTGGGGTTTGAGGAGGAGGCTAAACTCTTCCTCAATAAGCAGTACCCTCTTCTGGTTGAAGTCGGGAAACCGGCCAAGACCGAGTTGGAGAAGTTCGCGCTCAAAACGGCGCGTATGCTCTCCAAGCGCTTCAGCAAAAGGATCATCGTTGACCCTCTCCCGCCGGAATTCACGGAGGAACGGCTGGCCTTCTGGGCGACATTCAACTTCCATCCGGTGTTTCTGCCGGGTGAAGATATTTACGCGAGTCGTCCACTGAAGAACTGGACGAAACCGGATGAGTTTTTCTACGAAATGGCAAGTAACACTGAAATTAATGAAGAACTGCTGGTGTCAACTAGTTTGTGGCGAGGATGGTACTTAGCCGACTTCACTCTTGGTACGGATTGCACTGATGAAAGTCGGGTTTTTCTGGAAGATCCGTTGTCGCCGATTATCACTGATTTGCGAGAAAAGAAGCTAATTGGCAAATACAGCGACACTCCTCTTGGTTCCCGCTTCGCCATTACACCAAACGAATGGCGGGACTGTGTGCTGGCTCATGTGGCTTCCAAACTGGGCGTAACGCGCGCGCAGACCCGATTAGAGCGGGCTATTGAGTTTAACGCGATTGGGAATCTGTATGATAACAATCGTGGGAAATTTAATTCCAGTGAGTGGTTTGAGGATTATGTGGTGTGTTGGGAGGACATCAATCGTCTCTACGGTGGTTGTCGTAGAGGTGGGTTGGCCGATTTCAGCAACAAAGCTGACTCTTGCCGCTGTGACTATGTCGCTGGCCGTCCTCTGGTGAGTTTCGTTCTTTAGTCCTAGGGCTCTTGGTCCGCCGTAGGCGGATTGGTCCTGGGACAGCCCCATCTTGCGGAAGCA
>CAZOKW010000025.1:0-9385 GCA_964580765.1 uncultured Candidatus Saccharibacteria bacterium | reverse complement strand
GATAGTGTGGTTCAAAAATCTGCCGAAATGCCCGAGATCGCGGCCAATGGCAAAAACCTGATTATTGGTCATATTGTAAGTGACGGCGGTCAGGGGATTTAGGCGGAACCTGTTTTCTATTTCCTGCTCGTCGACATACTCCATCAGTTTTATTTCAAAATTAATCACATGCATGAAGGGGTTATTGAAAGTGTCGGCTACAGCGTGGAGGTCGTCCAGATTCAGAACGACATTAGGGTCTATTGTTTGTAAAACTCTGATAGCATCTTCGGCTTGATGAGAACCATAGTAAGGATGAACCGGTTTTCCGATTACTACTCCCACTTTGCCATCTTCTTGGGAAATGTCGCTGTCTCTGCGGGCCAGATAAAAACGGGCCCTGACCAAGTTTCCAAAATCAAATGTACCAGTGTTGCGGGGGTCAAAGGCCAGAGTTTTTAAAAGGCAGAGGATTTGGTGGGTGTTGCAACTGACCACCTGGATATATTTGTCTTCTTCTGGTTTTAAAGCGTCATCGTTTATTCCAAAAGCATAGGGCTTGCCGAATCCAGTGACCGAACCTTGAGCGACGAATCCCAGCTTGTTGGTAATATTTTGGTAATATTTTTCTTTCAGCTTTCCGGCGATGTCTTTTTCGGTGCAATCAATGACCAAATCAGCTCTTTCCAATGCTTCTTCAAAGGTGTAGTCCGGCTTAAAATGTCGCGGGGAAAGTAGTTTGGTAAATTCTGGCATTTGATCAGAATAAACTGCCAAATTAGCCCCTTCTTCATGGAAGTATTCCAGCATGCCGCGAGATTTTAAATCCGGGCTGTTTTTGTGATAAATTATTTCTTCAAAATCAAGCGCTTCTCTCATTCTCAAAAACAATCTTATCAACGGCTTGCCGATGGTGCCCGTGCCCATAATCAGAATTTTCATTGTTAATCACCTTGTTTTAAAAGACCTTTGCCAAAATTATTAAATAAAAACCAAAACAGCACAAGATTGACTAAATATTAAAATAGCTGTACATTTTTAAAATCAGTTATTTAAAAAACAAAGAGGTTAGTTGAAGAAAAAATACAAAGTTTTTAAAAATGGAAAAATCATTGAAAGCAAAATTCCTGGTAAATATGCTGGATGGAAACCAGGAAGAATATTCGGCCGGCTGGATTGTAAATCAGGAATGAGAATGAAAAAAGAGAATCGGGTTTTCTTTTTAACTTTACAGGATGCTTTGGATGCCGGTTACCGGCCTTGCCGGAAATGTAAGCCGCTTCAAAGAGAATTTAATATCCTAACTGCTTAAAGGCAGTTTTTTCATGCAAACTAAAAACCGCTTCAAAGCGGTTTTTAGTTTATACTTTCGGGCCGGGGAGAATCGAACTCCCGCTGCAAGACCCCCAGCCTCGCGTACTGCCATTATACGACGGCCCGTGATTTATTTTGAGACAGAGGTCTTAGTGAGGGACTTAATACAAGAGGTGCAAATCCGGAGGCGTTTGCCGTTAATTTTGGCCCACTGAAGATTCACATTTTTGCGGTAACGATTAACCGGATTATAATTACCGCGCAAAAGTTTGCGTTTGTTAGCCATCATTGATTTTTTACCGCAAGTCGGACAGCGAGAAGCCATAAGAAGTTTATAGTTTATAGTTTATAGTCATTAGTTTTAAGAACTATCAACTAAGGACTACAGACTATCAACTTTTCAGATAGTATAACTCAAAGATGTAATTTCTTCAAGGAGTGTGCTAGTATTTCGATAATAATCCAGAGGCGCAGGGCGGTACAGTTTTTGAGAGCTTGCGGTTCAAAAACTATGTACCCCCGAGAGCCTCTCAAGATCCCTATGAGTATCTTGCTAGTCCCCATTCAAATCCTGGTCGTTCTTTTTTCGATTGTCTTACACGAGGTTTCTCACGGCTTTATGGCCCTTCATTTGGGGGATCGCACGGCCAAAGACCTGGGCCGGTTAACTTTAAATCCCATCAAGCACTTGGATTTATTCGGTTCAATCATTCTACCCCTTCTTACTTTTTTTGCCGGAGGGTTTATTTTCGGCTATGCTAAACCGGTGCCGTATAATCCTTACAATTTGCATGATAAAAAATATGGTCCGGCCAAGGTCGCCATGGCTGGTCCGCTGACTAATATTTCTCTGGCGGTTTTGTTCGGTTTAATTTTGCGGTTTTTACCTTTGACCGGCTGGCCTGTTTCGGTGCAGTCAGTGGAACTTCTCCAATTCATCGTTTTAATTAATCTTGTTCTGGCGGTTTTCAATTTGGTGCCGATTCCTCCTCTGGACGGCCACTGGCTGGTTTTAACATTTGTTCCTGACCGCTACTACCAATTCAAACAGGCCTACGCCCGCTCCGGCTGGCTGGTTTTTATCATTTTCCTGCTTTTCGGCTTTGCTCTGATTCTGCCCATCGTCTTTTGGTTGTTTCGGCTGATTGTGGGTGGGTAAATTTGTATAATAAAAACCCCCGAGGGAGGGGGATTGGTTGATCTAACTCGTTTAGGGTCTTTTGCACATGTGACGGCCTTGAATTAGATCAGGTTTTCTTACACGATCTTGCTATTGTGCCATTAATATTTGAGCGTGTAGTTTCGGATATCTGGCCGTGTGAATAGTTATGGGTCTGACTGGCCCAGCCGGCCAATTGAACGGAACCGGCTCTTTAAATCTTTTTGCATTTTTAAAAAAGAAACCAATTCTGAAAGGGGCAATAAAACCATGTTCATTTACCCGAAATGGATCATCTAGTAAGTCATAAAACTTTAGTACCTGGTTCAGTGTGCGTGGTGTCCAATTATTGAAATTGCAGACCATTTTTTTTGCCTCACGGTTTGTTAGAAGTCTAGTTTCAACTAAATCAGCAATTCCAATTATGGACTTGTGATTGAATGGACCTTTTTGGTATTTATAAGCATCAATGGCTTGTTGGGCTACTCGGCCGGAAGTATAGAACAAAACCGGACCGCGATAATTCCAGTTCCAACTTCTGGTCTTTACGGCAAAGTCGCCAACTTGAAGATGTCCGTCAAAAACCATCTCATTATAAGGATACCAGTTCGGAAAAACAGGCAGTTTCATTTCCATTCTCCAAATATTGTTTTAGAACTTCGACTAAGATAACAGTTGATTCTGGTTATGTCAACAAAACGAAGCTGTTGCGCAGGTAGTTGACTTTTGGTTAGCATCATTTAAACTATGAGCATGGCAGACCTCACTAAAGAATATTTTGATAAAACAATTAAAGAGCTGACCTCGCACACCGATAAAAAAACCGACGGTTTAAAGGTTTATCTGGAAAATCACGTTGAAAATAAAATTGACGAATTGGCTATAGCTGTGAACAAAGGGTTTGAGGATGTTATAAAAAGATTAGATGTCAGGAGCGAGTAGAGGAATTGGAAAGAAAAATGTCTAAAATGGAAAAAGCTCTTAATCTGCGATTGTAGAGTTTGTAAAGAATAGGAATTGTCAACGGCTCACGGGGTGAGCCGTTGACTTTTATGAGGATTTTAGATAACATTCTATAAATCAATGCCGACTTTTAATCAACTTTTGAAAAGACCCAGGAAGAAATCTAAGGCGAAAACCAAGTCGCCGGCTTTGGCGTTCAGTTTTAACAGCAAAAAGAATGCTCCCGTCACCCACTCCTCTCCTTTTAAACGGGGGGTGTGTTTGTCGGTTAAGACCATCACTCCCAAAAAACCGAACTCCGCTTTGCGTAAAATCGCCCGGGTTAGATTAACCAATGGCATGGAAGTGACGGCCTATATTCCGGGAGTGGGCCATAACTTGCAGGAACACTCGGTGGTGGTCATTCGGGGTGGAAGAGTCAAGGACTTGCCAGGTGTCCGTTATCATATTGTTCGGGGGGTTCTTGATTCTTCCGGAGTGGAAGGCCGGAGACAGGAAAGATCAAAATATGGAGCCAAGAGACCTAAGTAAACAGTCTAGAGTCCTTAGTCAATAGAAAGAGAAAGAAATAAATCTTGTAACTATGGACTCATGACTATAGACCATAAACTTTCTTATGAGGCGGCCGATCAAGAAGAAAAAAATAGGAATAGAACCGGACGCGAAGTACTCCAGTATGCTGGTAGCGCGTTTGATTAACCAGGTTTTGCGCGAAGGCAAAAAGTCCATCGCTGAACGGATTGTCTATAATGCCATGAAACTGGCCGAGGAAAAGATGAAAAAGCCGGCTTTGGAGATTTTGGAGCAGGCCATTGAAAATGCCGCTCCGCAATTGGAGTTGCGTTCCAAAAGAGTGGGCGGAGCCAATTATCAGGTTCCTTACGAAGTACGGCCCGATCGCCGGATTACTTTGGCGTTAAGATGGGTGGTCGGCTTGGCCAGAGGACAGAAGGGAAAGGACATGGAAATTAAATTAGCTGACGAAATTGTCAATGCCGTCAATAATACCGGCATGGCGGTGAAGAAAAAACAGGATATGCACAGAATGGCCGAAGCCAATAAAGCCTTTGCCCACTTCGCTTGGTAACCAAAGCAGTATAGAGTCACTAGTTCATAGTTTATAGAAAGAATGGGAAGCGGATATAAAGATTTAATTGTTTGGCAAAAAGCAAAAAGTTTTTGTGTTGATATTTACAAATTAACAGACGAATTTCCAAAATCTGAACTTTTTGGCTTAGTCTCTCAACTCCGAAGAGCATCCGTTTCAATTCCTTCTAATATTGCGGAGGGTTCTAAAAGAACCACCACAAAAGATCAGCGGCAGTTTTATGCAGTTGCATATGGTTCAGGGGCTGAAATAGAAACCCAACTCATAATAGCAAAAGAGTTATTTATAGAACTAAAGGATAAAATTGAGATATTAGAAAATAATTTATCGGAGATAATGAGGATGCTTAGTAAGCTTCGAGTTTCAAACTATTGACTATATACTATCAACTATAAACTTTTTTATGCGGGATTATCCGATAGATAAAACCAGGAATATTGGAATCATTGCTCATATTGACGTCCCGATTTGCTTTGCGCAAAGCGCAATTAGCAAATCGAGGATCCTCGATTTTTGTGAACAAAAATCGGGACCGGAAAATTTATGAGAGAATACCCAATTGAAAAGACACGCAATATAGGAATAATTGCGCATATTGATGCTGGTAAAACAACCGTCAGTGAACGGGTGCTTTTTTACACGGGTGTTTCTCACAAGATTGGCGAGGTGCATGAGGGCGACACGGTCATGGACTGGATGGTGCAGGAGAGAGAAAGGGGAATTACGATTACTTCCGCCGCCATTACCGCTTTTTGGACTCCACTCGGCCTGCCCAAAGACCCCGAACCATCCAAGGCGAGCTACGGGGCAGGCAAAAAGAACGAGTATAAATTTAATTTAATTGATACACCGGGGCATATTGATTTTACGGTGGAGGTAAAAAGATCTATGCGGGTTTTGGATGGGGCGGTGGTGATTTTTGACGGCGTGGCCGGAGTGGAGCCGCAATCGGAAACCAACTGGCGTTATGCCGATGAATATGGAGTGCCAAGAATTTGTTTTATCAATAAACTTGACCGCCTCGGCGCTTCTTTTGAAAATTCTTTTCAGTCAATTTTGGAGCGGCTCACTCCCAATGCGATTCGGATGCAGATTCCTGACGGAGAGGAAGATAAATTTACCGGCGTAGTTGATCTGCTGACCATGAAGTTTTTTACCTTTGAAGGAGTTAATGGCGAACAAGTCATAGAAGGGGCTATTTCGGAGAATCTTCAGGAAGAGGCCAAAAAATATCACGATATCCTAATTGAAAAAGTGGTGGAGCAGGATGAACAAGCGATGTCTGATTATCTGGAAGGCAAAGAAATTCCGGTGGAGAAATTAAAAGAAATTATCAGAAAGGCTACTATCGGAAACAAACTTACCCCGGTCTTTACCGGTTCGGCTTTAAAAAACAAAGGTGTTCAGCTGATGCTTGACGCCGTAGTCGACTATCTTCCTTCGCCGGCCGATCTCCCGCCGGTCAAAGGAATTGATCCTAAAACTAACCAGGAAATATTTCGGGAATTCAAAGATGAGGCCCCTTTTTCGGCTTTAGCTTTTAAAGTGGCCACTGACCCCTATGTCGGCCAGCTGACTTTTTTCCGGGTTTATTCCGGAAGTTTACAAAGCGGGTCTTATGTTTTAAATACGATTAGTGGGGAGACGGAAAGAATCAGCCGGATTTTAAGAATGCATGCCAATGATCGGGTGGACATTAAAGAGGTCTTGGCCGGAGACATTGCCGCCACGGTCGGGTTAAAAGCCACTCGTACCGGCGATACGCTTTCCGATGAGAGTCACCCGATTATTCTGGAAAAAATTATTTTCCCCGAGCCGGTCATTTCTTTGCGCATTGAACCAAAGACCAAAGCCGACCAAGAGAAAATGAGCTTGTCTTTGAAAAAACTTTCCGATGAAGATCCGACCTTCCGGATTAAAACTGACGAAGAAACTTTAGAAACTATCATTTCCGGTATGGGCGAATTGCATTTGGATATTTTGGTGGACCGTCTAAAAAGAGAATTTGGTGTGGGAGTGAATACCGGCCGTCCGCAGGTGGCTTACAAAGAAACTATTAAGGGTACCGCTGAAGCGGAGGGTAAATATATCCGCCAGTCGGGAGGCCGTGGCCAGTACGGCCATGTTTGGTTAAGAGTGGAAGCCAAAGAAAGAGGTGCCGGTTTTGAATTTGAGAATGCTCTTAGAGGAGGGGTAGTGCCTCAAGAATTCGTGCCGGCCATTCAAAAAGGTGTCAAGGAGGCCTTAGATAAAGGAGTCATGGCCGGTTTTCCATTGGTTGATTTGAAAGTTACTGTATACGACGGTTCTTATCACGAGGTGGACTCTTCGGAAATCGCTTTCAAAATTGCCGCCTCCACCGCTTTTCAAGAAGGAGTTAAAAGAGCTAAGCCGATTATTTTGGAGCCGGTCATGAAAGTAGAAGTGATTATGCCGGATAAATTCATGGGTGAAATTACCGGCGACTTAAACTCTCGCCGGGGGCAGATTGAACAGATGACCGATCGGGGTACTTTGGGATTAAAAGTGATTGCTGCCAAAGTTCCGCTTTCGGAAATGTTTGGTTACGCCACCACCTTGCGTTCGCTGACCGAAGGCCGCGGCAACTTTACGATGGAATTCAGTCACTATGAGGAGGTTCCTGCAAATATAGCCCAACTAATTGTGGAAGGTAAAAAGTAATGTGAAAAAAGATTTTTGAAAATGGCATGATAAAAAATCTCAGATTGATGGGGTCGAAAAAAGACCATTTTTTCACGAGCAAGAAATATGGTTTTGCCATCTCGGCGCTAATATAGGTTTTGAGCAAGACGGATCAGGTGAAGATTTCCAGAAACCGGTTGTTATAATTAGAAAATTCAACAGTGAAGTTTGCTGGGCTATTCCACTATCTAAAACTGACAAGAGAAATAAGTATTATTTTCCATTTCAGTTTGATGATAAAATTATTAGCGTTGCTATTTTATCTCAAATAAGACTGCTTGATGCTAGGCGCTTAAGCCGCAAAATAGGAAAAGTAAAAAAAGAAGATTTTAAAAAGCTCATAAACAAAATCAAGGCGTTATTGCCTTGATTTTGTTGTTTTTTCCTCTGCCTTTCAGCAGAGTCGGGCCAAAAGGCCATTTGTATTTACATGATATCAAATCAGGGGGGAAGAGTCAATGGTTTATCCACAGTCAAGTTTTGAAAGCAGTAAAAGTGACCCAAAAAGGCCATTTTTGTTGAATTCCCCGGCTTTTTACTTGACAAGAAACGATGTCTAGAATATACTATTGGGACAGTAAGGGATCTTTAAAAAGGAGAAATTTCATGGTCAAGGCATACACAGAGGTTTTCGGTGATCCAGTGTCGGCTTGTATAATTGTGATATTCACTTTATGTGGTCTTTTCATCATTTTTGGCACGGGGACGCTTCACGACCGGCTTTCGAAAAAAATGAATTTTTTACAACCATCAACTGCCATTGAGGCAGCCGGAGTAGAATTTCAAGCATTGAGTGTTGATGATTCAAATCTGACTTCTTCTCTTCCCTCTGATCGTCGGCTGCCTACTCAAGGGGAATACGAAGCATTTATGGAGAAGTTTGGATTTACCAGATTTCAACCAATTCGAAGAATTGACAACAGGGTCGTAGCTAGAAATAATGAGGGTTGGTTACTTACCGTCAATTCTGGTTCAAAGTCTATCTATCCCCATACCCGATAGGCAATATTTTCATGGCGGTGCGATAATATCAATCCGCTTTTTAATTTTAGACTGGCAAGTTGAGCCAGTTTTTGTTTTAATATGAAAATGAATAAAGATTTTAAGAAATGGCATGATAAGAAAATAGACCTGCATGACAGGGGTTCTAGGGTATTTTTTCATGAACGGGAAGTGTGGTGGTGTTCGCTGGGTTTAAATATCGGGTTTGAACAAGATGGTAAAGGAGATAATTTTGCTCGTCCAGTCTTAATTTTTAAGAAATTCAACAACGAAACATTTTGGGCGATTCCGTTGACTACCAAAGTAAAAACTGGAAAGTATTGGTTTTCTGTTAATCTTGAAGACGGAGTCAAAAGAACAGCTGTTCTCTCCCAGGTTCGCTTGGTTGACGCTAAACGACTATACCAGAAAATCGGGGTGTTAGACGAGGGTCATTATCAAAAACTGACAGAGGCATTCATTAATCTTTGTAAATAAGTTAAGCAATAGTCAGAAACACCCTTGCGGGTGTTTCGAGGCCGAAGCCGTATAGATTTTAAGCTTATCATATGGCCAGTGAAAAGTCAACGGTTTTGTTAGGAGTATTGTTCAAACAGCAAAAATTCGTGGTTTCTAATAAAATACCCATAAATTTCACCCAATAAAGTTTTCCAGTGTTCTCGATTGGCCCTGCACTTCGACAAGCTCAGTGCGAGCCATTTTGGCGAGCAGAGCTGGAGAAGTGCCCTGAGTTTATCGAAGGGCATTTCTTAAAATTATCATGTATTTTGTATATCTTATTCAATGTGGAGACGGAACATTTTACGCCGGTATTGCTAAAGATGTTGAGAGAAGATTCCTTGAGCATCAAGCCGGTAAGGGCGCTCGTTATACACGAGCAAGAAAGGTGGTAAAAGTTTTATATACAGAGAAATTTGATAATAAATCCCAGGCACTTAAAAGAGAGGCGCAGATTAAGGGATGGAGGCGTGAAAAGAAATTAAATCTAATTAAGTTCGGTAAGCCAATCAGCTAGACTCCAAGGAGAATGGAAAACTCGGCATCAAAAAACAGTAGAAACGTTAATCTTTTATTCTACCTCACCATAAGCCATCTGTCATTTTACGTTTCATAGTCAATACCTTCGCAACACTTCTTCGGGTGTTTGGTAATTAATT
>CAZOKW010000024.1:0-10819 GCA_964580765.1 uncultured Candidatus Saccharibacteria bacterium | reverse complement strand
GACCAAGAAAGAAAGGCGGGAGTTGCGGATGATGGAAAAAGAAGAGTCATTGGCGGCTGTCAAACGCAACCGAATTCTGCGCCGGTTATTCTTTTGGACGATTTCCACTCTGGTCATTTTGTCCAGTGGCTGGTTGCTTTTAAAAATCGCTGGGTAGAACAGGGATTGGGGAATGTGGCTTTTTCCGAACGCTCGCATTTACCAGCGTTAAATACTTCGCTCGTTGCGGTCTGTGGATTTTGTCCGAAGTGGGCTTTGCCCAATATTATACTTCGTCCAAACCATGTCCCGATTTCCGCTTGCGGAAATCGAGGATCCACGATTCTGTAAACAGAATCGGGACAATCCACAGCCCGCAGCGTCTCCAAAAGTCACATTCCCCAATCCCTGTTCCCGAGTTTGACTTTAAAATTCTTTCTGCTAGGATAGTCCCATCAGCCGTAGAAAATAGGCGAACCATAAGTCCTATTGAGGTCTGATAACTAATGCCCTTAATGGGGCGCTGGTCGATTTCTACGGTTTAAAAGACCGTTTTTTGTTATAAGGTTATGAATCCCGTACGAAGTCGCCCTAGCGGGTTGTATGGGATAAATAAAGTATTAATAATCGTAACACCATTTACATATCTCAACTTATGACTTGGCTTTACGACTTCGTTCGGGATGAAAACCAGGGAACAAAAGAAAGAGACAATTAATAATTTATCAAAAAAAATGCCGGAGGCGGAGATGGTTATTTTTACTTCTTACAGCCAGGCCGGAGAAAAGGGCTTGTCGGTAGCCAAAATGAGGGAGTTGAAAAAAGTTCTTCGCGCTTTGGGAGCCGAATATGTGGTGGCTAAAAAGAATTTAATCAGGATTGCGGCGGAACAAGCTCGTCTCGGTAAACTGGTGGATGTAAACAGTTTTATCGGCTCGTTGGGACTAGTGGTCGGTCCCAAAAAAAGCGACAGCGCGTTTTTATCCAAAAATGTCTATGACTTTTCCAAAGCCAATCCGGTTTTTAAGGTCTTTGGCGCAATTCTAGAGCAGAAATACCTCAATGCCGACAGCTTTAATGAATTGGCCAAATTGCCTTCCCGAGATATCTTATTGGGTAGAATGGTGGGCATGATGCAGTATCCTTTGACCGGACTGATGAATGTTTTGCAGGGAAATATTAAAAATTTATTAGTCATACTTTCAAATCTTAAGAAGTAATAAAAATTAACCAAAATACATTATGAGTCAAGAAGAAATAATCAAAGCAGTAGAGTCAATGACGGTCTTAGAACTTTCCCAGTTGGTGAAAGCGTTGGAGGAAAAGTTCGGGGTCTCCGCGGCCAGTTTTGCCGCTCCGGCGGCCGCCGTTGGCGGGGCAGGAGCAGTCGTAGCCGCTGAAGAGAAAGACAGTTTTGATGTAATCTTAAAAGAGGTCGGAGCGAACAAGATCCAGATCATCAAAATAGTAAAGGAACTAACGGGAAAGGGCTTGAAAGAAGCCAAGGACTTAGTAGACGGCGCGCCTAAGGTCGTCAAAGAAAGTGTCAAGAAAGAAGAAGCCGAAACGATCAAGAAGCAACTGGAAGAGGCAGGCGCAAAAGTTGATTTAAAGTAGCTCTAATTCTAATTCTAATTCTAGAAACTAAAAACCCGCCAGATGGCGGGTTTTTAGTTTAGGTCGAGCTTCCAGACCTTATTATCTCCCGAAGTCAGATAGAGGATTTTATCGCCGAGAGCGAGGTCAGTGAATTTTTCTAAAGAGGTGGTCTTATAAGTCATTACTAAAGAGCCGGTGATTTTGTCAAAAACGCGGATTTTTTTGTTGGAAAAGTCAGCCACATAAAGATAGGGGGCATCCTTGCCGATGATTAGTTTGGAGGCGAGAGAAATTTTGGTATTTAAATTAATCCGGCTCTCTTCTTTTCCTTTGAAATACTTAACAACCGTTCCGTCGGAGCTCAAAATGTAAACCAGGCCGTCCACGGCGATGTTTTGCGGGTCGGAGTCGGTCAATCCACCCAACCAAAGCTGTTTTGATATTCCACCGGTCATGGCGTCGCTGTATTTGTAGATAGCTCTTCCTTCCAAAACATACAGATTCCCGGCGTAAATAGCGGCATCTTTGGCCGGAGCGGTGCTGATTAATTCCGGCAGAGGAGATGTTTCAGTTTGGCTTTCTCCGGTAATTTTAAAAACTTTTTTATTCGGATTGACGGCCAACAACTCTCCTGATTCAGAAATTAAAACTTTATTAACAACGGCGTTGGCGTCGGAAAAAGAGGAGAAAATTACGGGTTGTTTGGCGCTGACCAAATCCAATCGGTCTAAAAGAGAATTTATTTTTCCTTTTATTTCATCAATTTTTTTGCTTCCTTCTCCAAGGATGGAGAGGGATGATAAAGACAAACCAAGCAGTTCTCTGGCCGAATCAGGTTCGTTTTGAGTGATTTTAATTTCCGCCAGCTTGATATTATCTTGGGCGGTGTCGATGGCGGAGCTTTCCGGATTGTTTTTCAAGAAGAAGGATTTTACTCCCAAGAATCCACTCAACAGAATAACAATAACAACCGTGATTGTTTTCCACGAATGACCGGTTGGCATTCTGCGCAAATGACGGCGCGGAGCCAATCTTCGCCATATTTTTTCAAAAATATTTTCTCTTTTCACGACGGAAACATCGGCGGAAGAAACTAAATCCTTTTTAGTTTTTGGGGGCGGTTCCTCAACGGCAGTCAATTTTGCCACTGGGATGGCATAGGCGCTACGGACAGGGATTTCTGTTTCTTTTATTTTTTTAATTTCAATATGAAAACCACAGCAGCTGAAGTTTTTAGCGGATTGGCCGATGGAGGCCAGATTGGCCAGAAATTTTTCTTGATCATTTTGGACCAGAGATAATTTTAGGGACTTTTCTTTGGCGGTAAGCTGGCGGGTGGGATAGAGAGCAAAAAGCTTGTCATCTTCTTGAATCTTGCCGGAGACAACATTAGAGAACTTTTTTTCGGCGGTGACTTCTCTTTGGAAGAGATCAACATTATTCAATATATCAATGATTTCGCCGGAGCGGGCTAAAAATATTTTTAATTTTCCAAGCTTGGCGATGTGGATGTTTTCTCCCGCAATGGCCAACAGCCCAAGATTTAGTTGGAATTCCTTGTTCTCGAAAAAATCTTCCAGAACATCATTTAATTTTTTGAGAGTATGGTCAAAGGCCTTTCTGGGGTCTTCTTCCACTTCTCCATTTTCGGCGTAATATTCCCGTTTAGCCAGAGAAGAGACCAGATTTAAGACATAGGCCATATTTTCTTCCCCGTGTTTAAGCTGTCCGATAATGTATAAGTGGCCGAGGTGCTTGTCTTTTTCATCGTGTGGGCCATAAGCAAAGCTGTCGGAATAAGTATTCGGTTCGGCGGAGCGATAGGTTACTTCTTTAGAAAATGGTTTAAGAAGAATTTTTTCCACGATGTCGAAGGTTCACAATTTTTGTTTAGGCCAGCGAAGCGGCCTTTAAAACAAAAATTGGGAATCGCTGTTATTGCAAACTCTAAATCTTATGATAAGCTAATCTCATTATATTTTTTAATAATCCACATGTCAAAAAGAATTCTTGAGACACTTTTCAATTCACGGGCCCGGGTGCGTCTTTTGCGGTTTTTATACCGTAATCACCCCCGGTCTTTTTCGGTTAAAGAGCTGGCGGAGCGCTTGCAGGAAGACCGTCCGACCATTAAAAAAGAAATTGATAGATTTACGCAAATTGGCCTGTTGGTCAAAAGTAAAAAATGAAAAGGAAAAAAACTGCTAAAAAAAACAATGGCCTCAACCACTCGGCCAACGGTCAGGAGTGCTACACGCTGAACAGCGAGTTTCAGTTTATCCAGGAACTGCGCGATTTGATTTTGAAATCATCTCCGGCGGAAAAAGAAGAAATTACCGCTCGTTTGCAAAAAATTGGCCGGATTAAACTGGCCATCATTGCCGGTTCTTTTCTTGATTGGGAGAATCCGCAAAATACTCCCACTGATTTACTGATCGTCAGCGACGATTTAGATCGTTCCAAGTTCGGTAGTTTTCTAAAATACCTGGAAGCGGAAACCGGAGGAGAGGTCCGTTTTGTCGTCATGGAGAAAGATGAATTTAATTACCGTCTTTCTATGTTTGACCGTTTTGTGCGCGTGCTTTTGGAGGGTCCGCATGAGAAGTTAATCAATAAATTAGGAATTTAGCGAGTTTGGAGAATATTGTTTTTTCCGGACGCTTAGTTCAGTGGTAGAACGTTCGATTCACATTCGAAAGGTCGCTGGTTCGATCCCAGCAGCGTCCACCACCATAAACCAAAAACCGTCCTTCGACAAGCTCAGGACGGTTTTTGATTTACTTTTTCTGCAAAGATTGATACTATTACTTAAAGTAGGGTGGTTCTTTGAAAGGAAAATAAAGTGAGAAAAATTGCAGTATGTATGTTGTTATATTCCTTTTTTCTTGGCAATCAGCTGCTACAGGCGCAAAAGGCGCAAAATATCTGTCAACAACAAAACAAAGAAATCTCAAAGTTCATTTCCAAATTTGAGAATCTGCAGAAGAAAGGGGCGGCCAAACAAGTTCTGGAACTTTTCACGCCGCCAACAGAACCAGAAGATGTAGCGACCTATGCTTTTTTGGCTGGACTGGACGCGGGGCTTCCGCGTTTATATTCTACCGGCACAACCAATTTTGTTTTGCTTTCATTTGGGGTTGTGGATGTTTATCAATCGTGGTGGGTAAATGGCTGCATCGTCAATGTCATAGAGAAAAGAAAGTATTATCCTCATGGAGATTATAGTATAAAGCCATGGACCAGGAGACATGTCTTAAATTTTGAACTTGTTTACTGGTTTAAGGGCGAGGAAAGAATTTGGCTAGTAGAAAGCTATAGGCCATATGGTTTTAGTTACGGTAAGTTTGGAGGGTTTGAGTTCTGATCCAGCATTTAATCGCTTTTTAAGGCGATTTTTATTTTACTTAAACCCCGGCTCAACAGGTCAAAGTTATGCACATTGCAAAGTGTAGGAGAGGTGGTATATTGGATAAGTATAGTGGTAGAAAGTGGATAAAAGTGTTAATAAACCATCTAAACTGTGGATAAGTCCATAAGAAACTATGCTGATAGGCGAATATACACATTCCATAGACCTCAAGAAGCGACTGGCCATTCCGGCCAAGTTGAGAAAGGAATTGGGAGATAAGATGGTTTTGACGAAAGGACTGGACGGCTGTCTGTTCTTGTTTTCTTTAAAAGAGTTTAGAATATTCGCTGAAAAAATTGGCCAGCTTTCTTTCGTGCAGAAAGATATCCGCGAATTTAAAAGATTATTTTTGTCCGGCGCGACGGAGGTGGAGACCGATCAGCTGGGAAGAATTTTGGTGCCGGATTATTTAAAAGAATATGCCCAGCTGGGAAAACAGATTGTCATTGCCGGATTGTTTAACCGTTTGGAAGTTTGGGATTACGACAAATGGGAATTGCATAAGAAAGGATTGGAAAGCCAAGCCGATAAAATTGCCGAGAAGCTAGGAGAGTTAGGAGTAATTTAAAATTATGCCCCACATCCCTGTTTTATTAAATGAAATTTTAGAATATTTAGATCCCCAGCCGGGGCAGAAATTTATTGATGCGACAATCAATGGCGGAGGGCATGGCTTAACGATTACTGAAAGAATAAAGCCGAATGGCCGACTTTTGGGAATTGAATGGGACAAGGAAATATTTAAAAATTTAAAGTCAAAAGTGGAGAGTTCACCGCTAAAGGAAAATATAATTTTAATAAACGACAGTTATATTAATTTAAAAAAAATAGCGGAAGAGAATGGTTTTGATAAAGCGGATGGGATTTTATTTGATTTGGGAATGTCTTCTTGGCATTTGGAAAGCGGAAGAGGGTTCAGTTTCCAGAAGGACGAAATTCTAGACATGCGGTTTAATTCTGATTTGGCGGTTTCCGCTCTAGAGATTGTCAATACCTGGACGATGGAGGATTTAGAAAAGATTATCAGAGAATATGGAGAAGAAAGTTTTGCCAGGGCCATTGTCGGAGAAATAGCTAAACGGAGAAAGACGGGAATAATCAAAACCACCGGTCAACTGGCGGAAACGATTAAAAAAGCAGTGCCTAACTGGTATGCCAATCGCCGTTTGCATCCGGCTACCAAGACCTTTCAGGCCTTGCGGATGGCGGTGAATGGGGAGCTGCAGAATATTGAGAAAGGAATCCGGGCCGCCTTGGAGATTTTAAAAAGCGGCGGAAGATTGGCGATAATTTCTTTTCACGGTTTAGAAGATAAAGTCATTAAAAAAGTTTGTTTGGAAGAAAAGCGCCGGGGCACATTGGCCGTTATTACTAAAAATGTGATTCGGCCAAGCCAAGGGGAAATTAAAAAAAATTCTCGGGCGCGAAGCGCTAAATTGCGGGTCTATGAAAAAAACTAAAATCCTCATTGAAGAAAAGTCCGTGGTGGTTAAAACAGTTTCTTATCAAAATGTCGTGGCGCATCGGCCGCTTTTGAATGTGATTTTGCTGCTTTTGGTCGGTCTTTTGGGAATTTGGTATGCGCTTTGGGTGAATTTTGTCATTTCCGGCCAGTATCGCGAAAGTTTGCTGGAAAAAAAGCTGGCCATTTTATTAGACGAAAATGATCTTCTCTTGTCTGAAAAGTCCGATTCGGCTAACCTGGGAGCATTATTGGTTTTTAGCAAGCAAGCGGGTTTGGTGGAGCAAAAGAATATTGAATATCTCTTTGATCGGCGTAATGTAGCGGAAATTCCGCGCAACTTGGCGCAGTAGTTTATCGACATGCTTTCGCGTTGGAGAATCAATTTGTTGATTGTAATTTTATTTGGGGCGGCGGGCCTTATTTTTTACCGTATTTTTTATCTGACTTATCTTCAACATGACGTTTTGCTTAAAATCGTCGAAGGGCAATATCAAAATCAAAAAGAAAGCGCGGCGAGGCGCGGCAGTATTTTTGTTCAGGACCTCTCTTCCGGTGAAAAACAGCTGGTGGCTTTGCAGAAATCGTTTTCCTATATTTTTTCTAAAACTGACAGCCGTTTTAAAATAGTGAATAAAAATCCAAACCCGGATGAAGTAGAACGGGTCCGCCAGCTTAATACAGAAGAAATAAATATCGGCTATGAGGATCGGCGATATTATCCGGCGAATAATTTTTTGGGTCATGTTTTGGGTTTTCTCGGTTTTGAAGGGGATCGGCGGGTTGGGCAATATGGCCTGGAGGCCTATTATGATCAGGCCGTAAAAAATGAAGAAGACCTGGTTTTGACGATAGATAAAAATATTCAAACATTTGCCGAACAGGAATTGAGTTATTTGATGAACAGATGGAGCCCGACGGCGGGCACGATTATCATCCAGGATCCGCAAACCGGCGCGATTCTGGCTATGGCCGGCTCGCCCAGTTTTGATCCCAATAACTACAGCCAATATCCGTTGGGAAATTTTGTGAATAAAGCCGTGCAAGAGGCCTTTGAACCGGGTTCTTCTTTTAAGCCGTTCACCATGAGCGCTGCGCTGGATCAGAAAAAAGTGACTCCGCAGACCACTTATTTTGATACCGGAGAGGTGGATTTGGCCGGATATAAAATCAAGAATTTTAACGAAAAAAGTTTCGGCACCCAGACCATGAGACAGGTCTTGGAAAAATCTCTCAATTTGGGAGCGATCTTCGTGGAAAATCAACTGGGCGATGATAATTTTCTTAACTATGTCATTAACTTTGGTTTTGGGCAGATGACAGGGATTGATCTGGCTGGAGAAGTGGCGGGGGATATATCCAATCTTTACTCCGGCCGGAAAATCAATTTTTCCACGGCTTCTTTCGGGCAAGGCATTTCGGTGACCTCTACGCAACTGATTAATGCTTACTCGGCCATTGCCAATGGAGGAAAGTTGATGCGGCCTTATGTAGTGAAAGAGATTGTCGGAGCCGGGGGTGAAAAAAAAGAAACAAAGCCGGAAATAATCGGTACGCCTATTTCGGAAAAAACATCCGCGCAGATGAAAGCGATGCTGGTGGGAGTGGTTGAGAAGGGGTTTGATAAAGCGACCGTAAACGGATACGATGTGGCGGGGAAGACCGGCACGGCGCAGATGGCTTCCAAAACGGGAGGATATGGGGATGATTTTATCCATAACATTGTCGGGTTTGCTCCGGCTTTCTCTCCGCGTTTTGTGGTTTTGATAAAAATAGAGAAACCGCAGGGAATCAAATTCGCTTCGGATAGCTTATCGCCCTCTCTAGGAAAAATTACCAGATTTTTATTAAATTATTTCCAAATTCCACCGACTAGATAATAAATTATAATTTTCACTGTCATGTCTAAAGAATACAAAGCGGAACAAAAAATCATTATTCCAGAAACATCTCAAATAGAAGATGATGCCAAAAAAATGTTTTCTGAGCAGCGCATACAAACAGAAGATGACCTGGAAAGAGAAATTACTAGAGTATTTTCAGAGATTTGTGGCAAGCATGGAAAACAAGAATTTTTTGAGTCCACACTACCTGCCATAAAGCAGATATATGGAACAAATTATCGAAAGGCAGGTTTACGACTTCTGGAAATTATTGACAAGGGGGCAGAACATCGACCAGAAAAAATCGGTGAGTACTTTGAAACAGTTGTTTCTAAAGAGGAATTTGAATACTCTAAAAAACCAAAAGATGAGATTGTTGAAGATATTGTGAAAAATATTAACGAGATAATTTTGGAGAAAAAGAAAGAAGGTGGGGGAGAACATAAAGGCATTGTGGCTGTGGTTATTTATGGAAGTTTTGCAAAAAAGAACTTTTCGCTGAATAGCGATTTGGACATAATTTGTTTTTCGGATTCTTCTCAAGAGGAGGATGAACAAAGAGGTTTTCATTTTGGTAAAGATTTCGAATATAGTTTAGGCCGTAAGATCAGACCGCCGATTCAGAATCTTTTTGGGACATTTTACCTACCAAATCATGATAATTCTGGAGAATTAAATGACGAAAGAAATTCTTTTGAAAAAAACACTTATATCGTTGTCAGTCCTTATCCCGAAATTAAAGAAAGAATTGAGTTGTTGCTGACACCACTTGAAAAAAAATAAAATCTTCTATTTTTTAATTTATGAAGAAATTTTTACAATTTTGTTTGACTATACTGGCCAAACTATATCTGGCTAAATATAAACCGAAGATTGTGGCGGTGACGGGGAATACGGGAAAAACCACGACTAAGGAAGCGATTGCCGCAGTTTTGAAATCCGAAAAGAAAATCAGGATGAGTGGGGGGAATTTAAATAATGAACTTGGAGTGCCGTTGGCTATTCTGGGAGATTATACGGAGGAATATTATGAAAAAGGGGGAACTCTTGGTTTTTGGTTGAAGGTTTTGTTTAAAGCAAAAATCGGTTTGCTTTTTGGGCGGAATTATCCGGAAATTTTGGTTTTGGAATATGGCGCAGACCGGCCGGGAGATATTGCCAAGTTGGCTAAGAATTTCAAACCAGATGTGGCGGTAGTTACTGCTATTGGAGAAATTCCGGTTCATGTGGAATATTTTTCTGGCCCAAAAGAACTGGCTGATGAAAAATCAAAATTAGTTGAGGTCTTGGAGCCGGCTGATTTTGCCGTTTTAAACCAAGATGACTTAGCAGTTTTTGAAATGAAAGATAAAACAAAAGCCAAAATTAAAACTTTCGGCTTCATGGAAGGAGCAGAGGTTAAAGTATCAGACTTTGACTTTAAAATTGGACCAAGTGGCGAACCCGAAGGAGTGGTTTTTAAAATTCACCACGGAGAAGGTTTTACCCCGTTTAAAATTACCGGCTCTTTGGGTAAATCGCAGGCCTGGGCCGCAGCCGCGGCCACTGCAGTCGGCTTGATTTTTGGCCTAAATTTAGTTAAAATAAGTGATGCTTTGTCCGCTTATCAGGGCCCGGCCGGCCGTTTGAAAGTTTTAAAAGGCATTAAAAATTCTTGGTTGATTGACGATACCTATAATTCCTCTCCCACCTCTACTCATCTGGCCCTAGAAACCTTAAAATCTTTCTCCTCCTACTTAGCGGTGTCACCGCTAAGTAGGAGAAAGCTCGCTGTTTTAGGGGATATGCTGGAATTGGGACAATACAGCATTCAAGCGCATCAGGAGGCGGGAAACTTGGCCGGAACTTTCGTTGATTTACTTATTACCATAGGTTCACGAGCGAAATTTATAGCTGATGCGGCCGGCAATCAGATGCCCAAAGAAAATATTTTAAGTTTTGAAACATCCGTGGAAGCCGCGCCGAAAGTCCGTGAGTTAATCAAAGAAGGCGATTTGGTTTTAATCAAGGGTTCGCAAGGAATGCGGATGGAAAAAATAGTGGAAGAAATTATGGCCGAGCCGGAAAAGAAAAAAGAACTTTTGGTCCGGCAAAGTCAGAAGTGGCTTGAAAAATAGCAGGGGGGGGGGGGGCAATTTGCTCTATGGGGTCGTTCCCCCGCTTCCGGCGAGCGGCTTCACTCGCGGTGAAGCTGTGGATTCGGAAAGAGTGAAGAAGTAATTATACTCTTTCCGTCCAGCAATTAACTTTTCCATCTTATGCTTCGCATGGGTTGGAAAAGTTAATTGCGAGCAACCCACAACTTCATAGCGTCCCTCAAGAGCATATTGCCCCCCATCTTATTTTAATAATGCCGCCATCGTCTAGCCCGGTCTAGGACACATGGTTCTCAGCCATGGAACACCGGTTCAAATCCGGTTGGCGGTACTATTGACTCACCCCTATAGGAAATGGTATAATATTAGAATAGTATTGGGGGCTAAAATT
>CAZOKW010000023.1:0-12385 GCA_964580765.1 uncultured Candidatus Saccharibacteria bacterium | reverse complement strand
CTCTTGGTCCGCCGTAGGCGGATTGGTCCTGGGACAGCCCCATCTTGCGGAAGCAAGATGGGGCGTTTCTTTGTTGAAATTTGTTAACTTTAACAGGCCTTGCCTGTTAAAGTTAAATTTGTATAATTGAATAATGTCGTTACGAAAAGTTTCTTTTGCTCCAGGTGAGTATTATCACATTTATAATCGAGGAAATAGTAAACAGACTATTTTCCATGATAAGGACGATTACAGTCGTTTCATGAAACTCCTTTTTCTTTCAAACGGAACGGCAAACTTCAAAGTTTATTTTGTTGGAAAAGATATATACGATTTTAATCGCGGACAATCTTTGGTTAATGTTGGCGTTTATTGTTTAATGCCTAACCATTTTCATTTATTGATAAGCCAAACTGATGAAGGTAGTGTAAGTAAATTTATGCAAAAACTATCAACCGGATATTCGATGTACTACAATAATAAATATAAACGCACCGGCACTCTTTTTGAAGGTAAATTTAAATCGGAGCATGTGAGAGATGATCGTTATCTAAAATATTTATTTTCTTACATTCATCTGAATCCTATTAAATTGATTGAGCCGGAATGGAAAGAGAATGGGGTTAAAAATAAACATCAAGCTGTTGAATTTCTTAAGCAGTATCCTTTTTCTAGTTACCAGGAGTATTTGGGAAATAGCCGTATTCAAGAGAAAATTATAAATGTAAAAACTTTTCCGCATTATTTTCTAAATAAAAGTTTGCTTAGAAAAGAAATATTTGATTGGTTGTCTTATAAACACTTATAAACAGGCCTTTATAAACAGGCCTTGCCTGTTTAGGACGTAGATTTGTAGATTAGTGTTAAATTATGCTAAAAGAACAACTACAAAAAGAAATGGTGGAGGCGTTGAAGGCTGGCGATCAGCTGAAGCGGTTGGTTTTGGGTTCGTTGATGACGGCGGTCAAAAATAAGGAACTGGCCAAAAGAGGGCAGATCGGAAAAATTACCAATGACCAGAGAGAACTGGAGCAAAAAAGCCAGTTGGGCACTAACGAAATCTTAGAAGTAATCGCCACAGAGGTTAAAAAAAGAAAGGACTCCATTGAGCAATTTAATGCCGGCGGAAGAAAAGATCTGGCCGATAAAGAAAAAGCAGAGATGGAAATTTTAATAGCTTATTTGCCGGAGCAGTTGAGCGAGGAAGAGGTTAAAAACGAGGTCCAGCGGGTAATTGAAGAACTCGGGGGAGTTATCGGTCCCAAGGAAATGGGCAAAGTAATTGGAGCGGCCATGGGCAAACTGAAAGGCCGGGCCGATGGGACTCTGATCAGTAAAATGGCCAAAGAACTGTTGTCTGAATAGGTCGGTTTTAAGGACTTTTGACACGTCTGCCTGAAAAGTGTTACAATTAACGCATACTCAAGAAAGGCCCATGGTGGGCACAATGAGCCAATTCCGGCTCTTTCACAACTTGTAAGGGTCGCATGGTGCGGCCAAAAATCTTCGGCAGACCGGGCCGAACAGGAGTTAGTATGAATGAAAATAAATATGCGGAATTCACTCGCGGACAGGAAGAAGACCTGCTCAATAAAATGGGTGGTCTTGAAGGGGCGAAACGTTTTCAATCCGGCGAGTTGGTGCTCGTCGAGCGAAATACGAACGTTCTTCCGTCAGCCGGCTTCCCTTCATTCAACAAATTTGATCTCGAGGCCTTTCTCGCCAGCTGGGACAAATTCTACCGTGATGTCTACAAATTAGATTTCAACGCCGGAGGGTTCGCCTTGCCGTCGGAGGAGCGGGCCATGGGTTCTGGCGGAGTTATGGCTCGCAGTATCACCATCGAGCAGGACTTAGCCGAGATCAAAAAGCGGACCAAGCAAAACCTGTTTTACCGCTATACTAACAGCGACATCGACCAGTTGATCCAGAAGGACAAGGAAGCACCTCGACCAACTGGTTCTTACGCCATCTGGACGGCTCCGGCGATTGAGGCAACAGAGCAGGCGCCTCATCTGGCCAAGAAGTCATATGACGACATTCAGGTAATGAATGTCCCGGTCATGAACTTTGCCGAGTACGCTCGCTTCTTTTTGTGGCATCTCTGGGCCACTGGCCAGCCACTTGATCGCGAGTCGTGTACTCTAACCGGTTCGCTCGATGCGGATGGTGATGTGCTCGGCGGTTGCTGGCTCGCCGTTAGGTTCCACGCGGGCTGGTTCGGTCGTGGCAGCTCGAGCGGCAGCATCCGTTTTCGTCAGGTGGTTCTCCCTCCGCTGTCGTAGACAGCGGAGGTTACTCTTCTAACTTTTCTCTTGTTCCCTTTGGGCTCCGTTTAGGAGCCCTTTCTTTTTTGGAAATATCTACTACAATAAAAATGGCTAATGAAGCCGGTCAAGGATGATGGATATAAAATAAAGGAGGCGATTCTTGCAAAGGATTGGGATAAAATAGATAATGTAAGTAATGGCACGCCAAAATATCGTTACCGGCATTGATGTCGGGAACAGTTTTGTTAAAACGGTGATAGTCGAATTAAATCGGGAGAGTTTGCGTCCGCGGGTTTTAGGTACGGGTGTGGTGGGGTCGCACGGCTTGCGCCGGGGGGTGGTCATAGACATGGACGAAACGATGCGGGATATCGGCGAATCGGTTAAAAGAGCCGAAAATTCAGCGGGAGCCAAAGTTCATCGCGCTTATGTTTCGGTCAATGGCCCGCACATTAAAAGCCAGTTTTCGCGGGGAGTGATTGCGGTTTCCAGAGCGGACGCAGAGGTTTCCGCCCATGATATTGAAAGAGCCATTGATGCCGCCTCCATTGTCAGTTTGCCGGCTAACCGGGAAATTATTCATGTCATTCCTAAAAATTATCTGGTAGACGGTCAAGAACATGTTAAAAATCCTTTAGGGATGAAGGGAGTGCGTTTGGAGGCGGAGGTCTTAATTATTGATGGCCTCTCTCCTTATTTGCGCAATCTGGCCAAATGCTTTAGCGCCAACGATATCGAGGTGGCCGAAATGATTTTTGCCCCTCTGGCTTCCAGCTATGCGGCTCTGGATAAAAACCAAAAAGAACATGGTGTCTTGAGTTTAGATTTGGGTGGCGGATTGTCCACTCTTTCTTTCTTTCATGAGGGCGAACTGGTATTTTCCTCCGTTATTCCGATCGGTTCCCGCCATATTACCAATGATTTGGCCGTGGCTTTGCGCACTTCCATGGATGTGGCTGAAGAAGTTAAACTCCAATACGGTTTTGCCGGGGTGGCCTTGGCTGTGCAGAAGAACAATAAAAAGGATGAGATTGATTTATCCGATCTGTTGGAGGAGGAAAATTTTATTATTCCCAGAAAAAATATCGCCAGAGTGGTGGAGGCGCGAGTGAGCGAGGTTTTCGATGTGATGCAGAATGAAATGAAAAAAATACCCACGGCCAGATTGGTTCCGGCCGGCGTGGTTTTAACAGGCGGGGCGGCCAAACTGCCGGGATTGAGTATTTTTGTTAAAGAAAGATTGAAGCTTCCCGTCAGGATCGGACACAGTTTTCCTTTGGAAGGAAATGATAACTATTTTTCCGATCCGTCTTTGGCGGTAGCGGCCGGCTTGGCAATTTATGGAATAGAAAAAGAGTTTTCCAAGATGAAAACAAGCGATGGAGTTGATTTTGGCAAAAATTTTGAGCCGTTCAGAAAGCTGGTCTCCTGGCTAAAAAACTTTCTACCGTAGGATTTTTCTACTATATCAACAGGTTATCCACAGTTGGTAACGATAAAACTTGTATTGGATTTTTTTTTATGATAAACCCAAAGAATAAAAAGTTTATAGTCAATAGTCATTAGTCCATAGTTTTAAATCTGAAACTATCAACTAATTACTAAAAACTATTAACTACTTTTGTGGCACAAGTTAAACCACCTTTTGAGACCTTTGCGCGGATTAAAGTCATCGGAGTAGGCGGCGCCGGCGGCAACGCTTTAATGCGCATGATATCTTCTCGCATTCAGGGAGTGGAGTTTGTGGCGGCTAATTCTGATTTTCAAGATCTGCACAAATCCGGCGCGCCGGTAAAATTGCAAATCGGAAAAAACCTTTCCCGCGGGCTGGGAGCGGGCATGAATCCGGAGATTGGCCGCCAAGCGGCCGCGGACGCCAAAGAAGAAATTACCGAAGCCCTCAAGGGCGCCGATATGGTTTTTATTACCGCCGGCATGGGTGGAGGGACCGGGACCGGCGCCAGTCCGATTGTGGCGGAAATTGCCCGTGATCTGGGAGCGCTGACCGTCGCTATTGTGACCAGGCCGTTTTCGTTTGAGGGAGCCCAGCGGTCGCGCATCGCCGAGGAGGGCTGGAACCAGTTGCGCGATAAAGTCGATTCTATTATTACGATTTCTAACGATCGTCTCCTCTCCATCATTGACCGCAAAACCCCGATTCTGGAGGCCTTTGCGGTGGTGGACGATGTCTTGCGTCAAGGAGTGCAGGGCATTTCTGATTTGATTACCATCCCCGGCATTATTAATGTGGACTTTGCCGATGTTAAAGCGGTCATGGCTAACTCCGGTTCGGCGTTGATGGGTATCGGCCGGGCTTCGGGCGGGGAGGACCGGGCCATTACGGCCGCCAAGATGGCCATCAATTCTCCGCTTTTGGAAGTAGCCATTGATGGCGCCAAGGGAGTCCTCTTTAATGTGGCGGGAGGAAACGATTTAAGCATGGCGGAAATCAATGAAGCGGCCAAAATTATCACGGAAAACATAGACCCTAACGCCAAAGTAATTTTTGGAGCGGTTCAAGACGACAAACTAAAGAAAGGAGAAATTAAAATTACGGTTATTGCCACCGGTTTTAACGGAGGAATGGCTGTTTCTCCCGGAGCGTCCCGCAGTTCGGGGTTACTGACCGGCACCCAAAATTTATTCGACGACATCGGTCGTCATCCCAAAAATAATGAGCCGGCCGGCGGCCTTGTCAACGGCCGTAACGGGTCAGAACAGAAGAGAGAATTTATGGATCATTCCTTGGAAGACGAATCGATCTATGAAATACCGGCTTTTATCCGGAAGAAAATGAAGGAGTAGAGTTATCCACCTTGCATTAATTTGTCGGTGAATTAAAATTTAGTTTAACTACAACTCAAACGACCACTCGGTCGTTTGATTATTTATGTCTGAATCAGAAGAAAATCAGCTTCCCCTGTTAAGTTCCGTGGAGGATGACAGTTATTTGCAGAAGACCCACCATGGGAGCGGTTTGGTTTGGGAGAGCCATTTTGTGCGGGGCGATCCGTATCAAAATGTTCGCTGGGAAAAAAGAACGGCTAAAATTGCCAAAAGCGATGGCACGGTGGTTTTTGAACAGCGTAATGTGGAGGTGCCGGATTTTTGGTCGCAGACCGCTACCGATATCGTCGCTTCTAAATATTTTCGCAAACCGTTTGGAGTACCGGATAAAGAAAACAGCGCGCGGCAAATGGTGGAGCGGGTGGGCAGTACCATTGCCAAATGGGGGTGGCAAGACGGATATTTTGCCGCCGAACAAGATTATTTAAATTTTCAAAATGACTTGAAGTGGATTTTGATCAATCAGTATGGGGCTTTCAACAGTCCGGTTTGGTTCAATGTCGGGGTCTACGAACGCCCGCAGTGTAGCGCCTGCCAGCCGTATCGATCCTTAATTAGTTCTCCGCTTGGATTCTTTAAAATTGGTGAAATTGTCGAAAATAATTTAATCGGACTTCCGGTTTATGATTCTTTTGGAACGACCAAGGTGGTGGCAGTTAAAAATAATGGGGTTAAAAAAGTTTATAAAATTGTTTTAAGAAACGGTTCTTTTATTGAAGTAACCGGCGATCATTTGGTAAAAGCTGTTCACGAACGCAGAACTAAATCAGCTTGGATTCAGGCCGATAAGTTAAAAAAGGGAATGCGCCTGCAGTTATACCCGCATCGAGCCATGGTCAAGAAAGAGGTTGTTGCTTTTCACCAATCCGAATCCTTGTTTAGTACCATAACCATTGGTGGCCAAGTTTTTGCTTATCCTCAACTTACTTTAGAGCCGGAATTAAAACAGCAAAATTTTGAATTGGAAATAAGTGAAGCGGCTTTGGCGGGCTGGCTGCAAGCGGATGGTTTTGTGGGCCAATATACAAAAGGCACCAATCAATCCTTGACCATGGAATTTTTAACGGTTAACGACCAAGAAAAGGAATGGATTGAGCAACATCTTGAATTTGTTTTTCCGGATGTTCACAGAAAAACCAGAGTGACGAAAACAAAACTGGGAACCCCCATAACCAGAATTCGCCTTTATGGTGAAAAATTGAGATATTTTGTGGAAAAATACGAACTATTGAAGAGACGAGAAAAAATCAGAGTCCCAGATATGATGTGGAAGAGTCGCTCTGGAGTGGTTACTGCTTATTTAAAAAGCGTTTTTCAGAGCGAGGGGCATGTCTCCACTCGTGGCACTAGTTGTCATGTGGCCATAGCGACTATTAGTGAGAATTGGATGCATGATATGCAAATCCTCTTGTTTGGATTAGGCATCTACTCTCGTATTAGAAAAAAAGAAGAAAAAAGAAATGATCGAGAGGATATGTTTGAATTAGATATTGCCGTTGGGGGAGAACGGAAAAAGTTTTTTGAGCGGATTGGTTTTATTAGTGATGAAAAACAAAGAAAATTACTAGCTTCTCTTGAAATTGAAGGAATAAAAAATATTCTAGATTTAAGAGAAGAAGAGATTGTCGGCATCAAAGAATTAGGTTTTGAGACTGTCTATGACATTCAAACCGAAAGCGGGGAATATCTTACCAATAATGTCGCTGTCCATAATTGTTTTATCCTGGCCGTGGAAGATAACATGAACTCTATTTTGGAATGGTACCGGGATGAGGGTTGGATTTTTAAATTCGGGTCCGGGGCGGGAACTAATTTGTCCAAACTTCGTTCTTCCAAAGAACCCCTTTCGCGGGGAGGGCGTTCTTCCGGGCCGGTTTCTTTTATGAAGGGGGCCGATGGGGTGGCCAATTCCATCCGTTCCGGCGGTGAGACCAGACGGGCGGCTAAGATGGTGGTTTTGAATGTGGACCACCCGGATATTAAGGACTTTATCTATTGCAAAAAAATTATTGAAGACATGACCAAAGCGCTGGTACGGAGCGGGATTAAGGACTCCATCACGGCGGATCTTTTTGATCCCTACGCTCTTTTGCCTTATCAAAATGCCAATAATTCTGTGCGAGTCACGGATGAGTTTATGCGGGCAGTGGAAAATGACGATTGGTGGGATTTGAAATCGGTCACGACCGGCGAGTCCTTGGAAAGAGTCAAAGCCAGAGAAGTTTTACGCTGGATGGCGGATGCGGCTTGGCACTCGGCCGATCCCGGCATGCAGTTTGATACGATCACCAACGATTGGCACACTTGTCCCAAGGCGGGCCGGATCAACGCTTCTAATCCTTGCAGTGAGTATGTCCATTTGGATAACAGCGCCTGCAATCTGGCCTCCATTAACTTGCTTAAATTTTTGCGGGCCGATGGTTCTTTTGATTTAGATTTATATAAAAAAGTGATTGATACTTTTATTTTAGCGCAAGATATTTTAGTGGATAATTCTTCTTATCCTACCGAAGGAATTACCAAAAACGCCCGCAACTACCGCGAACTTGGTTTGGGTTACGCCAATTTGGGAGCTTTATTGATGACCATGGGCTTGGCTTATGATTCCGACCGTGGCCGGGCCATTGCCGGTCTGCTCACCTCCATTTTAACCGGTGAAGGTTACAAAATGTCAGCGGAGTTAGCGAGGGCCGGCGGACCGTTCCGCGGTTTTGAAAAAGACCGGGAAGGAATGCTGGGGGTCATTCAAAAGCACTATCAAGCCGCGGAAAATTTAGTGAATGGAATTGACCAGTCCGGCATGACCGAGGAGAACTATTTGAAACACGAGGCGGTTAATGTTTGGAGAGAGGCCTTTGAATTGGGTGGGCAGTATGGGATTCGCAACTCCCAAGCGACGGTGCTGGCTCCTACCGGCACCATTTCTTTTTTGATGGACTGCGCCACCACCGGCATTGAGCCGGAATTGGCTTTGGTCAAATATAAAAAATTAGTCGGCGGCGGTACGCTTAAATTAGTTAATCCGCATGTGCCGTCTGCTTTGAAAAATTTGGGTTATCAGGAGGGGGAAATAGATGCCATTTCTAAACATCTTTTGGAGAAAGGAACCATTGAAGGCGCTCCCGGTTTGAAAGATGAACATCTGCCGGTTTTTGACTGTTCCTTCAAAGCGGCCAACGGCCAGCGGAGCATCCAATACATGGGGCATATTAAAATGATGTCGGCTGCCCAGCCATTTATTTCCGGAGCTATTTCCAAAACGGTTAATTTACCCGGTGAGGCCACAGTAGAAGAAATTGAAAAAGCATTTATTGAGTCATGGAAACATGGCCTGAAAGCGGTGGCTTTTTACCGTGATGGAAGCAAGAGCATCCAGCCCTTAAACACTTCCGATAAAGACAAAGAACTGGTGGAGAAAATCAACGGCCATACTCGTTTTAAAATGCCCGCCGTCCGTCCTGCTTTAATCCACAAATTTTCGGTGGGGGGGCACGAGGGCTATCTGACTGTCGGTATGTATCCTGGCACTAAAAAAGTGGGGGAGACCTTTATTACCATCGCCAAAGAAGGCAGTACAGTTTCCGGATTATTGGATACCATTGCCACTCTTACTTCCATTTCTCTGCAATCGGGTGTGCCGTTGAAAGTTTTAGTGAGAAAATTCAAAGATATGCGCTTTGAGCCGTCCGGTCTGACCAGCAATGAAGAAATTCCTTTTGCCAAATCAATTATTGACTATATTTTCAAATTCCTCGGCCAGAATTTTTTGAACGAAGAGCAGAGAGAGGAAGTGTTTGGGGTTAAGCCGATTTCCACTGCTTCGTTAATATCCAGCCAAACTGATGCTTTGGCAGTAGCCGATACCGAAGCGACCGTCTGCGAATGCGGTTCCATCATGGTCCGCGCCGGCTCGTGTTTCTCTTGTCCAAATTGTTTTTCCACGACCGGAGTGTGCAATTGACACACCTAGGTAATTTATGCTATAATTAAAGACATAGCACCTTTTAAATTACTTGCGAATTTGTAGCCATAGCCAAAAATGCTTAAATTTTGAGCACTTCTGGCTATGACTACGGATAGTAGCCCTCTGGCAGAAAAAGGAGAACCGCCATGCCAAAACATGGAACCGCTCTGACTTCGGGACAGCAAGCTGAGTTTTTGAAAACAGGGATCGGTGCCCTGACACTCTTGTCCCATGATCCCAATCTCGACTCGACCATTGCTGATGGTTGGGCCAAAAACGGCGAAGCTATGCTGCGGGGATTTGTGAGGTTGATTATCCCACCCTTGCCCGACCCAACTAATGGCATCGTCAAAACCTCGGTCATCGTAATCGGCGGTGGCCGCACCACTGACCAGATCGTGGCCGATGCCAAGAAGCTGGAGGGCAAGAATCGCCTCAACCACATCAACAACGCGGACATCACTCAGGAGCACATGCCCTCTGGCAACGGCCGAAAGCGGTCGGTGATCGTGGAGTGGTTCGAGTTCGACCGTGAACCGCTGACCGAGGAAGTCCGAGCCCGGTGCGAGGAGCCTGGCTACGGATATTCCACATACGAGGATGGCTTGCGATTCCAAGAAGACCATCCCGATGATCAGCGTGAGCGTCCCCACATCATTATCCCGGAGAACCCGTGGTACGATGCGAACGGCGATCCGCGAGCTCTCGATCTGTGGGGCAGCGACGACGAGCGCGAGCTCTACTTGGACTATTGCTGGTCGCGGTCTAGGTGGCTTCAGGGCTGTGTCTTCGCTCGTCGCAAGTATGTTTAGTTCTCGGAACTTAGTCTCTGGGCGCTGGCCTTTGAGACTTAGTCCTTGGACCTTCGGCCCCGCCTTTGCGGGGCCCTTTATTTTGTAAAAATAACTTTTGAGCTTAGTCCACGCCCATCTTTTTCAAATATGACCGATTGGTTGCAAATTACCGAAGCGGAGTGAAAATTTGGCCGGTAATTAAAATTCGGTCCGACTCTTGGAGGGGTACTGAATTTTAGTCGGCAAATTGAACGGAGCGAGGATAATTTGTCCAAGAGGACATCTTGAAAAGAGATGGGCGGGGACTAAGCGAGAGATTGATTGTTGGTTTTATTTTGCTAAAGTTCGGATATGCCCAAGGCGCAGATATTTTTTATTTTGCTGGTTAGTTTTATCGGCGGGGTGGCGGCTGGTTCGTGGCTGGCCTTTTCGCAGTTTGTTTTGTATCTGCTTTTCATTCCCCCTATTATTTTAATCGCTTTGGCTTGGCGGAGAAATTGGCGGGCTGTTTTTATCGCTTTTACGGTGGTTATTTTTTTGGTCGGCATCCTGCGCTCGTTTGACGCCCGTCTTTCCACCACTTTTGTAAAAAAGTTCGCCGATGGAAACTTTGCGGTTACTCTTTCAGGATATATTGATAGTGAAATAAAACATCAGTCGTCCGGCGGACAACAGTTTGTTTTACGGGTTAAAAAATTGTCCTTGCCTGATTTTACTGTTCCGGAAAAACTGGATGAAAAGGTTTTAGTTTCAACGGAAAGTTTTCCCGAATACAAATATGGAGACCGGCTGGCTCTGACCGGCAAAATTAGTTTGCCTAAAAACTTCCAGGATTTTGATTACATTTCCTACCTGGCCAAAGACCAGGTCTTTACCATCATGCAACAGCCGGAGATCGTTCCTGCAGAATTGGAACTCGGTTTTTTGGAAAAAGCCCGCAGGGGGCTATTCAGAAAAATTTTCGGCTTTAAAAATAGTTTTGAAGAAGCGGTTGGTTTAGCCATAGCCGAACCGCAGGCGGCTTTTGTTAATGGTATCTTGCTGGGGTCTCGCCAAGATATTCCTAAAGATTTAAAAGAGGATTTTGCTACGACGGGCGTTGCTCACATTTTGGCGATTTCCGGTTACAACATTACTTTGGTTTCTCTGGTCGTGATGTGGTTTTTGCTTTTTTTCTTCCGGCGGAAAACTGCTTTCTGGTTTTCGGTTCTGGCCATCATTTTATTTACCATTTTAACCGGCGCTTCCGCTTCGGTCATCCGTTCGGCTCTAATGGGCGGACTGGTTTTGCTGGCCAATAATTCCGGCCGGATTTATAATCCCAAAAATTCGCTGACTCTGGCCGCTTTTTTGATGGTTTTGGTCAATCCCATGATTCTTCGTTACGATGTTGGCTTCCAGCTTTCTTTTTTTGCCACCACAGGAATTCTTTATGTGGCTCCGCTTCTGTCCCCTTACTTTAAAAAAATCCCAAACCGATTTAATTTTAAAGAAACATTTCTGATGTCTCTTTCGGCCCAGCTGATGGTTTTGCCTCTGCTCCTTTTTTACTTCCACAACTTTTCTTTGGTCGCTTTGCCGGCCAACTTAATTATTCTGCCTTTCATCCCTTTGGCCATGGCCTTAGGTTTTTTTACTGGTCTTGGTGGTTTGATTTGGAGTAAGCTGGGACTGATTATCGGCGCTCTGGCCTGGCTGGTTTCCTCTTTTATTTTGGTGGTGGTTAAGTTCTTCGCCAATCTTCCCCTCGCCTCTTTTCCGATTTCTTTTTCTTGGCCAGCTTTGGTTTTAATTTATGCGGGACTAATTTGGTTTTTGATTTATTTAAAGAAAAGACAAGATAAATTCGTTTAGAAGTTATCTTGTCTTTTCTTTATGTAATTTTTGTTATAAGCTCTAGAGAATAGTTCTTAAAAAAATGGAGGAATAATGATTCGTAAAGTAGCTTTTCTATGTATCTTAATCTTTTCTTTCTTAATCAGCGGCTGTGCTTCCAGGAGAGTGTATTTTATTCATAGTTATAGTCATGGTTTCTTTCAAGTAAGTTATCCTAAAACTTTGTTTATAGTAGGTAATGACGGAGAATCTTTTACAGTTTCAAGTTCCCCATTGGAAAAGTATGCCAACGGAGGACTTCCTCCCGGGGGAACAGTGAACATTACCATTTTTCACGTCGGAGAATCCGGTAGTTGTGGGAATCCATCCTCCTTTTTTGAGCCATTTACTTTAGATAATGAAATATTATATTTTTCTAAAACTGTTTGCTTGCCAGCTCACTTTATAGCAGTACTCGAGATCTGGGATTCTAAGCTCGACAAAGAAAAGGAAGAACTATTAGAAAATATTCTCAAATCATTTAAGTCGGCCGCTAAATAGCGGCTTTTCTTTTTATATAGATTTTGTTAGGAAAAGAGGATGTTTAGCAAAAGAGATTTGGGATTGCTGGGGTTTCTTGGAGTGACGGCTCTTTTTTTAATTTTCGGCGCCCATGGCTTGGCCGATGGGAAACTCCATGTCTATTTTCTGGATGT
>CAZOKW010000022.1:0-12490 GCA_964580765.1 uncultured Candidatus Saccharibacteria bacterium | reverse complement strand
TCAAACCCCTAGAGCTAGGTGACAAACCGGCTCCCGAGAATCGCTCGGACTCGGCTCTTGATCCACTGAAAAAATATTAACAAATAATTTAAAAAAGAGAAAAGCCCCCAAATTGGGAGCTCTTCGGAGCCACGAACAATCCGTTCATAGCAGGCTCGTCACCTTATCCCAAGTATATCAAAACCAAAATTAATGTCAAATGAAATTGCAAATAGATCTAAAAAGGCTGTTTTTAGTGCATTTCCGGCCCTTTTGTGGACAGAAGTCAAGAAGTATGATATAATGCACTCAAAAGGATCTTTCGGGAGGATAACCGTATGAGAAACCTTAACGAACTGAACGGACAAGTTAGTGTGGCCATACTCGAGGCCGAACAAGCCCAAAGAAAGGTGTCGTATCTCGAGGAAGAAATTTCGAAACTAACACCCCCCTTTTCTGCTGAAGGCCGTATTGCCAGACGCGGTGCAGTGAGAGCCGCTATGGCTGGTAGAGACGAGGAGCGTGCCAAAGAACTTGTCAGTCGTTTTCTTGCCGAAGAGGGCAGAGACGAGAAATTGAGTGAAGAACTAGTAGTGCTTATCCGATAAATACTGTTAGTGCAATCCAAGCTGAGCCTGACCGGATGGATAGGCGCCCGACCATGATGGTCGGGCTTTTTGTTTACCAGATTTAGCGAAGTCCCCCCGTCTACTATTTTGGATGCGCATCGGAGACCCCCTTTAGGTGTTAGCGGAGTGTCTATGTCACCTCCTTTTCAAATATGACCAAGCAGGAATCTTGGAGCAGAATGGCGACCAGATGGAGCCAATCAACGAAGGTTTCTGAAATCAAGACGGAAACATAAAATTGGGTCCGACTCTTGGAGGGGTACTGAATTTTTGTCGGCTTGATGAAGAAATAGAGTATGATTGGCAATGCGAGGGAATCTTGAAAAGAAGGTGACATAGACACAAAGCACCTATTTTTTCTTGTGTCGCCAACTCGTAATACTCGTCGGCATCTCATCCTCTAATTTCGCCCCTTTGGGGCTTTATTGTGGTGGAACTTCTGATGCACTTCTTTTAAACGGCGGTCGGTGACATGAGTGTAGATTTGGGTGGTGGTAATGGAGGAGTGGCCGAGAATGGCTTGAACGGAGCGGATGTCGGCGCCGTTGCGGAGCAAATCAGTGGCCATGGAATGTCTCAAAGTGTGGGGTGAAACTTTTTTGCCAATTATTCCCGCCTTAATGGCGTGTTTATGGATGATGCGTTGGATACTGCGGGAAGTTAAGCGTAGGTTTTCATATTTGGCAAAGGCCTCTTTGGGAGGGATGCGGATAAAAAGAGCGGGGTCGGCATCGGAGCGTTGTTTTAAATATTGACTCAAAGATTTTTTTGCGTCGTCGGAAAAGAAAACTAATCGGATTTTGGAGCCCTTGCCTAGTACCGGCACCTCTCCCCTTTTTAAATCTATCTTGTCCCGATCCAGTGAGCAAAGCTCGGCTACCCGCAAGCCGGTGCTGAAAAGGGTCTCTAAAATGGCTTTGTCGCGGAGATCGTTTGGGTTTTGTCCGTTTGGTGAATTTAAAAGCCGTTCCAGTTCAGCTGTTTCCAGAAAATCAATCTGTCTTTCTTCATGTTTACCCAGTTCCACCTTTTCGGCCGAAACGGTTTTGATTTCCCTTTTGGCCAGATACTTCAAAAAAGCCCGCAAAGCGATGATATGGTAGTTTTGGGTGACTTTTTTTAACGGCTCACCGTTTTGAGCCGTTAAACGGTTAAGATGGAGACGGAATTTGCGGATAATTTCTTCGGTAATCTGCTGGGGCTGGGTAATCTGCCAGCCGGCGGAAGCGAAATCAAAAAAACGGTGGAGATAGTGGTCATAATTTTCCGTGGTCTTTGGAGAGCGATTCTTTTCTATTTCCAGATATTCCAGAAATTGGGTCTTGAGCTGTTTTAAGTCCATACTTTAATTATACCCCAAAACATGGACCGGTTAATAATTATTGAGGCTTAGCCTCAATTGGCCAATAATTATTGAGGCTTAGCCTCAATTGGCCAGAGTTAAGTCACCAAGCTTTTCATCTAAATTCATGATTATGCATTCACGCGCAAATTTTTTATAATCAGCTGGTTTTGGAAATGTACTCTTCAATAGTTCTTTATCAATAATTTGTTTGTCTATATTTCCTAGAAAGTAAGGCAGACTGCCATAGGGAAATTTGGTAGCAAAATCGTAAATCTTGTCGAATTCCCTAACCACTTTTGCTAAGCCGCCAGGGTATAATTCAAAAATGTTCTTTACTTGGACATAAACACTTAAATAATTTAAATATAAATCTTTATCTACCAATTTAGCTTTATAGGATCCTTGAAATAGCCTACCAGTTTCTTTGTATTTGGTATTAAAATACATAACCAACCCAGTGCCTAATCGTTGCATAAATTTAGCAACTCCCCCTTCTGTTATTTCTTGTAAAATGAGATGGAAATGATTTTCCATTAAAGCGAAGGATAGGATTTTAACAATTTGTTTTCTTGGTTGCCAATTCTCTGGCCAAATAAAACTATTGAGGTTTAACCTCAATTTACTTCGTAAGTCAAAAAATGGATTGGGTGGAGTTGATTCCGTATTAAAATAAAACAGCATCTGAAGAAAATGGTCTCTATCCGCAGTGCTTTTAACTATTGCTTGTTTGCGATTACCCCGATTGTAAACATGAATGTAATCGCCAATGCCGAATGATTCTTTTCTCATTTATTTAGTTTACACCTATTGAGGCTTAGCCTCAATAGGTTGGGACCGTTGTAATGTATTTTTTGGTGTGTTATAAAAGCCATAAGATCGTTGAGTATATTGGAGGCATTATGGAGATCGTTAAAAAAAAGAGAAAAGTGGCAAGGCGAATTTACATGAAGCCAATGCGGGGCAGTTCTTTTGATAAAAGAAGAAGATGTTGAATATCGGATAGTTATGGAAAACGATTCATTTTCAAGGGGTAATTTCTATTTTAACTGCCAGGAATGCCAGCAACCCTACTCTTTAGGAGAGTCTGGTCCAGACGACTTGATTCAGCTCGTTAAGCAAAAAGCCAGGGAAAGATACGAGAAAAGAAAGAGGGGTTTGATATGAAAGGATTGTATGAACATTTGGATAATATTGAGCAGCTTACCACTCTGGCCGAGGAAAATATCGAAAGACTGAAGGAAACAGTAAGAGGAAGTCAGAAAGCATTAAAAGTTTGGCAAGGTCTGTTGGAATTTTCAAAAACCTGCCTTAAACTCGCTGACGAAGAAGCCACCGAAACTAAAAAAGGACAGTTGCGGTACAAGTGGAATAAATTAAATATCCAAGGTTCTAAAGTGTGGACCTCTGAAGCGGGTGATGTGAACCTGAAGGCCTGGGGAAAATATCAGGGTTTCCCTCATGGTTTAGAAAACTCGCGGCCTTTTGCGGATGGCGATCGTAGTGCTAATCATGTGGCTCATCGGCCCAAGAAAGATGAGTTTGATGAGGATACTACCGATTTTGATACGCTCATTGACTGCCAGTTAGCGGTAGAAGTAGCTCACGAAAATTGGAAAAAGAAACTGGCGAAGTGACCATGAAAAAAGAAAGCTCCGAACTGGATTTTTCGAGATTCTTAAGATTGTGTGGTTGTGCTAAATCAGAAAAAAAAGAAAATGCTTGTTTTAACGATAAAGTTATCCGCTTTCTCAATCAAAGCTTCTTAAAAACAAAGGCCCACTTTGAAATCGTTTTGAAAAAAACGAAAGAGGAAATCCAAAGCCGGCCTCTTGTAAAGTATGGTCAGCCATCAGAACTGAAGGCGGCTTGGGAATTGACCGAAATCAGCCTGCCTTTGCCCGTTGTCGGCAATTTTCTAGCCATAGTTAATCCTGAAAAAAGCGGAATTTCTTATCAAAGAGCCAGTGGAGATTTGGCCGTTTTATCTGCGGAAAGTCTGGAGCCGCTTGGTTTGTTCAAGGAAAAAAACAAGTGGGACGAAGGCGTTTGGGAGTTGTATTTTTCTCTTCACCGGTGGCAAGAAGCGGTTCGTTGTATCTGGGCCGGTATAATTTTGCACCGGCTTGTTTCTCAGTTGCAACAAGGGACTTTATTGTTGCCTGGAATTTCGCAGACCGGTCAAGAAAACCAATCTTTCTTCCAGGATCAGCCGATAGGTCACCTGCTTTGTTTCCATCATATCTCCCATCAACAGGCGGATGAACTTTACCAGATTTATGACCGAGCCCACTTCGGTTCCAGATTTTGTGAAACAGTGGCGGGAGCGAATTTCAAAGAATGGCTGAGGCAATTAAATATTGGCGGCTTACAGCAACAAGGTTTGGGATTTGCCCAAGCCGATGCCGTCTTAATGGCTGGCAGTCAGCGTGACCCCGAACTTGATATTGAGATGACTTGGAATGAACAGGTGGAATCATATCAGTTTGGATGCCGGATAAAAAACAAAGATGCCCATGGTTTTGATGACGATTCCAGAACCGCCTATATACCAGAAAGCATCCTTTTCGATTTTTTTAAACATGCTGACCAAAAGATTCAAGAAGCTCTTCTGCGGCTTTTGATTAGAGGAGGATGGCAGAAAGCCAGAGAGCTGGTTTTCCCGGCCATAAAAAGGAGTTTGGATTAAATCAAGACGGCACCTAAGCCGTCTTTTGTTTAGCGGCCATGATTTGCGTTAAGCAATAAATCATGTTATCTTCTTTAAGAAAGCCCCGAAGGGGCGAATTAGCAGATGAGATGCCGACAGCAGTCGGCGCATCAGAACTATCCGATAAATCAATATTTTAATGATCAGTCCACAGCAAAAGATAAAAATAATCAAAAAGTTCTCAAACCATGAGAAAGATACCGGCTCGGCCGAGGTGCAGATTGCTTTGTTTACGGAAGAAATTGAGCGGCTGACCAAGCATCTCAAGAAACATGCCAAAGACAATAGTTCCCGCACGGGACTTTTGAAAATGGTCGCTAAAAGACGCCGTCTTTTAGAGTATCTCAAGAAGCAGAATGTGAAAAAGTATAGCAAGGTAATCAAGAATTTGGGACTCAAGAAATAATTATCTCGAGAGGCTCCGGTGGACATACTTTTTCTCGACGGCGCTCGAAAAAGTGTCCCCACTGCGCCTCTGGTTAGTTTTTAGTTTAGAACGCATGACAACCAGAAACATTAATCCCAAAAGATCAAAGGACATGAGTTCCCAAAACCAGCGAGTGGGGGTTTTTGTGGATGCCCAGAACATGTATCATTCGGCCAAAAACCTTTATCACGGAAAAGCCAATTTTAAAAAAATCCTGGAAGCGGCGGTGGGCGCCAGACAGTTGATCCGGGCCTTTGTTTATGTGATTAAAACGGAAGGTGGAGAAGAAAAGGCCTTTTTTGAGGCCTTGCAAAAAGGCGGGTACGAGATCAAGGAAAAAGACCTGCAGATTTTTCCCGGGGGAATGAAAAAGGCCGATTGGGATGTGGGGATGGCTATTGACGCCGTTATTTTAGCTGATAAGATTGACGTGGCTGTTTTGGTGACCGGCGATGGCGATTTTGTTCCTTTGGTGGAGTATTTGAGGGTAAGCAAAGGTTTAAAGGTAGAGGTGTTTTCTTTTGAGAGGAGCACTTCGGCCCGTCTTAAAGAATCGGTGGATGTTTTTGTTGATTTAGGTTCAGATGCAAAAAAGTTTCTTATGTATTAACCACTTAGAAACCCCGTTTCTAAGTGAAAAAATAATTAGTTGAATTAGGAGTCAGGAAGCAGGAATTAGGAGTTTTAATCCGTGATTCACACTTCTTGGTTCATAATTCATTCATTTTAGATGGATGTAAAAAATTACAGCGAAGATTTCGCTGGTAGAAAGTTGTCGGTGGGGTTGGGTCGTTTGGCCGGACAGGCCAACGGTTCTTGTCTGGTGCAGTTTGGAGAAACCACTCTTTTGGTGACGGCCACCATGTCGGCCCACCCGAAAGATGCCAACTACTTTCCCCTCTCGGTGGATTACGAAGAGAAATATTATGCCGCCGGTAAAATTAAGGGGTCTAAGTGGATAAAAAGAGAAAGCCGGCCTTCAGAAGAGGCCATTTTGGCGGGGAGATTGATTGACCGCTCGCTTCGCCCCCGTTTTAATCAGGGTATCCGCCATGAGGTGCAGGTGGTGCCGACGGTGCTTACTTTTGACAGCATCAATGACCCGGATGTGATTGCTCTTTTCGGTTCTTCTCTGGCTTTAATGATTTCGGACATTCCTTTTAGCGGTCCGGTGGCGGCGGTGCGGGTGGGACGGGTAGAGGGAAAGCTGATTATTAATCCTACTTACCAGGAAAGGCAGACCAGCGATTTTGATATTGTCGTCTCTGGAACGGCCAAGCGGATTAATATGATTGAAGCCGGAGCTAAAATTGTGCCGGAAAAAGACATGGCCGAAGCGGTGGAATTTGGTTTTAAAGAACTGCAGAAGTTAATTAAATTTCAGGAGAAAATTGCTGCGGAATTATCTCCCAAGAAGAAGGACTTGGCGGTTTTCTCTTATGACGAGGCCCTGGTTAAAATGGTGCGGGATTTTGTCTCTCCCAAATTGGAAAAAGTTCTCTACACCCCGCACAAAAACGAATATGTGGAAGGATTGCACCGAACCGGTGAAGAACTGGCCGGCTATGTCAGTACGGAATTTTCCGGCCATCCCGATCTGTCCAAAAAACTGAAAGAAGCGGCTAATATTTTTGAAGAAGAGATCAACCGGATAGTGCATAAAAACATTGTGGAACAGG
The DNA here is from genome assembly GCA_964580765.1 of uncultured Candidatus Saccharibacteria bacterium. Lineage (GTDB taxonomy): Bacteria > Patescibacteriota > Minisyncoccia > 2-02-FULL-40-12 > IGHO2-12-FULL-4 > JAUYPS01. Next base: position 5,724 of record CAZOKW010000022.1, on the reverse strand, counting down.
AAAAGCGTCCCGATGGTCGGAAAGTTGATGAATTGAGAAGTTTATCGGCCGATTTGGGAATTTTGCCGCACTCGCACGGCACCGGACTTTTTAACCGCGGAACCACCCAGGTTTTGACTGTGCTGACTTTGGCTTCTCCGGGTATGGAACAGTGGGTGGAAACCATGGAAATTGAACTAACCAAAAAGCGCTTTATGCATCACTATATTTTTCCACCTTTCAGTGTGGGAGAAGTAGGACGGATGGGCTTTACCGGCCGGCGGGAGATCGGCCACGGCGCTTTAGCCGAAAGGGCTTTAGAGCCATTAATCCCCTCCAAAGACGATTTTCCTTATACTATCCGGGTGGTCTCTGAAACCCTTTCTTCCAACGGCTCTTCCTCCATGGCTTCCGTCTGCGCCTCCAGTTTGGCTTTGATGGATGGCGGAGTGCCCATTAAGTCCCATATCGGCGGAATCGCCATGGGTCTGATGTTTGAGCCCCATTCCCATAAAACTTCAGAAGACCAAACGCCAAAGTATAAAATTTTAACCGATATTCAAGGACCGGAAGACCATCATGGCGACATGGATTTGAAAGTGGCCGGAACAAAAGAAGGGGTGACGGCTCTTCAGATGGATGTAAAGATTGAGGGCATTACGGTCAAAATATTTGAGGAGGCCCTGGCGCAAGCTAAAAAAGCGCGTCTGGAAATTTTAGATACTTTATCCGGAGCCATCAAAGAACCCCGGCCGGAATTATCTTCTTATGCTCCGCGCGTTAAGACCATTAAAATCCATCCCGATAAGATTCGCACTCTAATCGGTCCGGGCGGTAAGATGATTAACGATATCATTGATAAAACTGGTGTGGATATTGATATTGAAGACGACGGCAGTGTCTTTGTGACCGCTGATAATCCGGAGAGCATGGAAAAGGCAGTTAAATTAATTGAAGCCGTTACTTATGAAGAAAAACCTGGCGATGAATTCGACGGCAAAGTATCCCGTATTCTTGATTTCGGTGCGATGATTGAGTATTCCCCCGGCCGGGAAGGCCTGGTGCATGTTTCGGAAATCTCCAATGAGCGTATTCGTCATCCCGGAGATGTTCTCAAAATCGGACAAAGTGTCCATGTGAGAGTGAAAAACATTGATGAGTATGGTAGAATAAACTTGTCAATGAAAATGACTAAATAATTTAGTTGAACTCTACCATGGACGAACCTAAATCTCCGCCGGTGGCTTCGATAAACTCACCACAAGTGGGCGGACCGCCGGTAAATTTGCCTATTGCTCTACCAGCTAAACCTTTTGTTGTACCACAATCGCCAACACATCCTCCACTCCCATCCCCGGTAAAAAGTGACTTACTCCCCCGTTCCTCCATTAGAACGATGGAGAGCGATATAAAATCAGCCCAAACCGGCCAGCTTTCCAAGGGAATTGAGGTTAAAACCCCTTCTTTTTCTGCGGAACCGCCGCAACCAGTTACTCCTCCAAAACCGCCAGTTTTTGTCCCAGTCCCTCCAGTTGGGGTCAAGTTAGGAGAAGCAGAGAAAAGAACCGCCCCCCTGCCTGGCCAGGAAAAATTAGTTCCAAAATTGGAACCCAAATTACCGGAAACCAAAGTAGGTTTAGGCGTTATTGAAAAAAAACCAATTTCTCCCCTGGCTTTACCTAAACCACCTGTTCCGCCAGTCAAGTCAAGTGGAATTTTCGTTCCTACAAAACCGTCAATTTTTGCCAACAAAAGAGTCACGGCTATAGTCGCGGTGGGGATTCTGGTGGTTTTGGGCGGAGTTTTGTATTGGTACTTGGGTAATCCACCAACTGATGGACCGGAAAAAGTTGTCAGTCCGACTCCCACACCGGCTGTTAGTGTCACTCCGCCTGATTTTGGTACGGAGAAACCGGCCTCGACTCTCTCGGGAATTTTCGGGACATTTTACCACCTTGCCATTTCAGCTATTTCAGAAAGTCAGCCAGATCCACTGGCGGACTTTAAATTTGAAGCGGTGGACTTAAGCAATACGCATAGTTCTGAACAAAACATTGTAGCCACTATTCTGAAGGGTTCAAGCGGTGTATATTACAAGTTTTCTGAATTTTTGGACCGCTTTTCGATTGGTTTCCCTATCAATCTGGTTTCTTTCGTGGACAACAACGATTTCGCTTTAATTTTAACGAAACAAACGGAGTTTTTTGACCAAGGTGGCAAGTTAATTGTCAGTCCTTCCGCAAAGAATCTTTTAACTCCCAAGATTGCTTTGGCGGTGAGGGTAGTTGATGCAACGGAAGCTGGTAACCAGCTTACTTTTTGGGAGGATACTATGATTGATAGCTTTAGAGAATTCTATGACTTGCCTCCGCAATATGGCGACCTTCACTTCTCTGATAACTCTTACCAAGGCGTTCCAATTCGGTTTGTTAATTTTCCTTTTCCGGACAATGCCATTGATTACGCTATCGTCACAGCCAAAAACGGCAATGATTATTTAGTGATTGCCAATTCTCGCGAGCAGATGTACTCAATCATCGATAAGTTGTTAGGGTTTTAAAATTTCCCCGCAAAAAGCCGCGGAGCCCTTGATGACTTAAGGGGCTTACCGCGGCTTTTTGCCTTTCAGGTTTGACCCAATTTCATCGTTAAAAGATTCCGTTTGAGCTTACCGTATGCTACATACGCCTCGCTCAATACTCATCTTTTGCCTCGAACTTGGGCAAACGGGAAAATTTTAATTTTATTGATTAGACAAACAGGCGGTGGATTACCATTTTGAAGGCACTGCGGGCTGTGGCGCTGACAGCGGACTGTCCGCATCTCATCTTTTAATTTGCCCCTTCGGGGCCTTCTCATTGTGGATTGCAGAGCTGGCTGCTTTATAGCCCATTCGTCTTCGAATAAGATATAAAGTAGCCAGCGGGGTCGGTTTCCGAATCCACAGGAGAGATTCTATGGGCGGGCTAAAGCACCGCCCACCAGAAACTTCTCCTCTTCAGCCCGTAATGAGCGAAGTTTCCTCGCTGGGGAAACGAGTGTCCGGAAAAATAGTAATACCCCGCATGTTAAAAGTTATCCACAGTTTTTGTATTGACTTTTCTTTTCAGAACTGATACTCTTTAACTAGGTCTTTTTACTGGCTGTTTCCGCCGTTATGGAACAGCTGGACAATTTTTTAGAGCCCAGACCAGAAATGGGCTCAACTAAGGGCACTGCCCCACAAGTAAGCAATTACGGGCACTGTGCCCTTTTTTTATTAAAACTTTCCTGCAAAAATCACGGAGCCCATCGCAGACTTTAGGGCTTAATCGTGTTTTTTGCCCTTCGGGTTTGCTCAACTTCTTCGTTAAAAGATTCCGTTTGAGCTCGTCGTATGTAACATACGCCTCGCTCAATACTCATCTTTTGTCCCGACTCTGATTTATCAGAATCGTGGATCCTCGATTTCTGTAAACAGAAATCGGGACCTCGAACTTGGGCAAACGGGAAAATTTTTGTAGAATTATTGTGAAAGTTAATAATTTATGATAACTTGAATTTCATGGATAAAACAGAACAGGAAAAACTTTTAAAAAGTTTGCAGGAAGAAGAGAAGTTAATTTTGTCTGAATTAAATGACATCGCCAGAAAAAATCCCAAAGTAGAGGGTGATTTTAATGTGCCTTTTATCAATGAGGGCGATTCGCTTGATGAAAATGCTAGAGAAATCACGGAATTTGAGAGAACGAAGGCGGTGGCGGATAATCTTGAGGAACGGCTAAAAGGTATCAGAGTGGCCATCGAAAAATTGAAAGAAGGGAGCTATGGAGTTTGTGAAAAATGTTCGGTGGCCATTAGCGGAGAACGTTTAAAAGCGGTCCAGGCTGCCAGATTATGTATTAACTGCGCAAAAATAAGCGCTCATGAGGTCTAGGGGGATCAAATTATATGCCCGTAAAGGTTAACTCGGCGGCGATCAATGCTCTGGAGGCGGTTAAAATAGATGTGGAAGTTGACTGCACTCCTGGTTTACACGCTTTTAATATTGTCGGCCTGCCTGATAAATCAGTGGAGGAGTCCAAAGATCGTCTGGATTCGGCTATTAGAAACAGCGGTTTCGCTAATCCTAAGTCAAAAAATATAAAAGTGGTGGTAAATTTAGCTCCGGCCAGTATTAAAAAAGCCGGCTCCCTGCTTGATCTGCCGATGGCTCTCGGCTATTTGCTGGCCACTGATCAAATAAATCCGCCGTCCGCCCGTTCTGACGGAGGCGGATCGGAATCCCGCCTGGTGGTGGGCGAACTTTCTTTGGATGGATTAATCAAGCCGGTGCGGGGTGTTTTGCCGATTGCTATTTTGGCCAAAGAGCTTAATTTTTCGGAAGTCATCGTTCCAAAAGCCAACGCCAGAGAAGCGGCTATGATCCAAGGAGTAAGAGTGATTGGAGTGCAAAGTTTGAAAGAGGTTGTTTCTTATCTTAAACAAGAGATTGACTTAGAAAGTGAAAAACAGCCCTACCTTGCTGAAACCACTAATTTGGTAGATGAACTAGATTTTTCTTCCATCAAGGGGCAAGAGAGCGCTAAAAGGGCCTTGCTAATCGCGGCGGCCGGCGGACACAATGTCTTAATGTACGGACCGCCCGGATCCGGAAAGACCATTTTGGCCAAAGCGTTGCGGGGAATTTTGCCGCCGCTGTCTTACGAAGAGGCCATTGATGTGACGAGGATTTATAGCGTGGCCGGTTTAACCGGCGAGGCCGGACTGATTAGTCAAAGGCCATTTAGAAGTCCGCATCATACTACCTCTGCTCCGGCCATCATTGGCGGAGGTAATATTCCCCGCCCAGGGGAAATCAGTTTGTCTCACCGCGGCATTCTTTTTCTGGATGAATTACCGGAGTTTCCCCGAAATGTCTTGGAATCATTGAGGCAACCGATGGAAGACGGGCAAGTAACGGTTTCCCGCGCCTCTGGTTCCGGGCACTTTCCGGCCCGGTTTATGTTAGTTGGCGCTATGAATCCTTGTCCTTGCGGTAATTTAGGCAGTGAGAAAGAGGCCTGTGTTTGTATTCCACAAGTGGCTTGGCGGTACAGAAAAAAGATCTCCGGTCCCCTGTTGGACAGGATTGATTTGCAGGTCTTTGTTCCTCGTGAAACTTATGCCAACTTGAGCCAGGAAGAAATATCCGAGTCATCCGAAAAAATGAGGGAAAAGGTGATTTTAGCGAGGAAAATCCAAATGGAAAAATTTAAAAAATATAGATTTTTTAATAATGCAGAAATAAATTTGAAAAATATTAAAGAAATTTGTTCTCTAGCCCCTGATGCGGAGACATTTTTGGGTAGATTTGTGGAAAAGAACAATATTTCCGGCCGTGGTTATCATCGTATTTTAAAGGTTTCCCGCACCATTGCTGATTTAGACCAAAGTGAAATAATTCAAGAACATCATATTACCGAAGCGGTCAATTTCAGATTGTCCGAGCTTTCGAAAATGGTTTAGGACACAAACCGGATACAGCCAATATTTTACAAGATGTCTTCGCAGGCAAATAACACTCTATTTCTTCATCAAGCCGACAAAAATTCAGTACCCCTCCAAGAGTCGGACCCAATTTTTATTACCGGCTTGATTTCAGAAATCTTCGTTTATTTGCACTGCTCAGCCATATTTGAAAAATATTGGCTGTATCCGGTTTGTTTGTTTTTCCTCAATCATCCTGGATTTGCTGTCACTCGGTCATATTTTGAAAGAGATGAA
>CAZOKW010000021.1:0-12913 GCA_964580765.1 uncultured Candidatus Saccharibacteria bacterium | reverse complement strand
AGCGGTCAATCTCTTCGTTGATGCGGGAGTCCTTTTCTATATAAGTATGGGTGTGAGGAATGTAGGCCTCCGGCTGGTAATAGTCATAATAACTGACAAAATAGTGCACCGAATTTTTTGGAAAAAATTCTTTGAATTCCTGATACAACTGGGCGGCCAGAGTTTTGTTGGGAGAAATAACCAAAGTGGGTTTTTTCACATTGGCGATGACATTGGCGATGGTAAAGGTCTTGCCCGATCCGGTGACCCCCAAAAGGGTCTGGTGTTTCAGGCCTTTTTGTAGTCCTTTGGTTAATTTAGTAATCGCCTCCGGCTGGTCCCCGGTCGGCTTGAATTTTGATTGAAGTTTGAACATGGATGAATTTTAACTATCCCAAGGCTCCGGTGAACATACTTTTTGTCTCGGCGGTGCTCGCAAAAAGTGTTCCCCTGCGCCTCTGGGCGGTTTTCATAAAAGGTTCGACCTTGGATCTTTAAAAAGGTCGAACCTTGAAACAGCCCGCAGCGCCTCCAAAAACAATATTCGCCAAGCTCCTAAAGATCCTCTTTAAATTTTCTCTGTTTATGACATAATCAAGCCATGATATCTTACATAGCAGGCACAATTGAAGCAGTTTCTGACAATTCGGTGATTGTAAACACGGGTGGAGTGGGCTATAGGGTGGTATTGCCAGAAAGAGTTCACGGTATTTTATCAAAAGTTGGTGCTCAAGTCAAGTTATTTATTTACCCAAATTTCAATTCTCGTGAGGGTAGTTTTGAGCTTTATGGCTTTGAAACGGCGGAAGAACTGTCCTTTTTTAGATTGCTGTTAACGGTCTCCGGAGTCGGTCCTAAATCGGCCCAAGGCATCCTTTCGGCGGTAGATTTGCCAACTTTGCAATTAGCGATTGTGAAAGGGGATTATGATTATTTGCGTAAACTTTCCGGCATTGGCCCAAAAACCAGCCAGCGCATTATTTTAGAATTGAAAAGTAAACTACTTGAGAAAAATTTCGGAGCGGGGATTGGTGGCGGTCAGGACCGAGATTTTGCTTCGGAGGGGGAAGCCATTGATGCTCTGGTGACTCTCGGTTATTCCGCTTACCATGCCAGAGAAGCTATCAAAGCGGTCACCGCCGAAGCTAAAACTAGCGAAGAAAAAATCAGACAGGCCCTCAAAATTTTGGCTAAGAAATAATCTCGAGAGGCTTTCGGGGTACATAGTTTTCGTTTTAGTTCCTAAAACAAAAACTGTACCCACTACGCCTCTGGGCAGTTTATGTTTCAATCATTTTTACAATCAAAAGAATGGTTTGATTTTCAGAAATCTCTGGGGAGATCTGTTTTTTTCTACGAACAGGGTGGAATTAAAACAGGCGTGGTAAAACTGCCTTTGCCTTTTAAAAAGAGCTATCTATACATTCCGCACGGGCCGGAGATGGATTTTAACCAAATGATCGGCGGGATAGATAATGCAGTCCGCAATTTTCTGCAATATTTGAAAACCTTAGCCAAAAAAGAGAAAGCAATTTTTATTAAAGCTGAACCGCTCCATGACAGCGTGGCGCAGTTTTTGGCTAAAAATAAATTCAAGAAGTCAAAAAAGGAAATCCAGCCATCCAAAACAGTAATCTTGGATTTAACTCAAACCGAAGACCAACTTTTAGACCGTTTGCATCACAAAACGAGATATAACATCAAAGTAGCCGAAAAAAACGAGGTTACCATTAGAGAAAGTAACGACCTTGATTCTTTTTGGGAATTAATGAAAAAAACTACCAAACGGGATAAATTTTCTTCCCATCCAAAAGAGTATTATCAGAAATTACTCGATTTTTTTAGTAACACTTCAGAAATTAGGACTAAACTTTTTCTGGCTTATTACGCAGACAAGCCGGTCGCGGGATTAATTTTGCTTACTTATAAGGGAGTGGGTTACTATCTGCACGGCGCTTCAGATTATGAACATCGCAGTTTGATGGCGCCTTATTTACTGCACTGGTCCGTGATCCAATTTTTAAAAAAGGAGGGTTTTGAGAATTACGACTTGTGGGGAATCGATCCGCGCCACTGGCCGGGGGTAACTCGTTTTAAATTGGGCTGGGGCGGCCGCACCGTGGAGCATCCAGGCTCTTTCGACCAAACCATCTCCTGGTGGTGGCACCTGATGTATAAGATAGGGAGACGAATTTTATAAATTCAATTATGATTACCTTTCAAAAAGCAACAGTTGATGATGTCAAAATATTTATTGAGCTGGAGAAAAAAGTTGCTCATCTTAAAATTTATTCGGGGATTATTGATGAAGGTGAGGCCAGAAAAGAAATAGAGAATAATGAGGTTTATTTTATTAGGAAAGGCAACGAAGTTATTGGCAGTACGGAATATCAAATGAAAGGGCCAAACGAAGCTTATCTTGGTGGACTAGTCATTGATCCTTTATTTCAAGGCCAAGGCATTGCCCGTCAAGCCATAGAATTTCGACTTAATAAATTAGAAAATGTTAAAAGAGTTTGGCTAGTTACCCACCCCCACAATAGCAAGATCATTCGGCTTTATTTATCTTATGGTTTTATTATTGAAGCATGGAAAGACAATTACTATGGAGATGGCGAACCACGGCTTGTACTTGTATTAGAAAAATAGTATTAGCGCAGTCCCCATCCGCCTCGTTCAAATATGACCAAGCAGGAATAAATAAACGAAGATTTCTGAAATCAAGCCGGTAATAAAAATTGGGTCCGACTCTTGGAGGGGTACTGAATTTTTGTCGGCTTGATGAAGAAACCGAGTATTATTTATCTGCGAGGGCATCTTGAAAAGAGGTGGATGGGGACGGAGCAAATCTTAATCAATTCACAATGCTTACGGAAAATAAAAAATTAGAGAAATTATTGAATCTTGGACGGAAGATTATTCCCCGCCGGCTTTTTAAGGTCGGCCAACCGATTTACCATTGGGCGTTGGCTTGGGTGGGAGCTTTGCGATATGGACTCCCTTCTCGTTCCATGAAGGTAATCGGCGTAACCGGCACGAAGGGCAAATCCACTACCGTTTTTTTAATTGCCAAAATTATGGAAGAAGCCAGTTTGCCGGTAGCGGCTATCGGTTCTTTAGGTTACAAGATAAAAGACAAAGAATGGCCCAATAATTTAAAAATGACCATGCCGGGGCGGTTCAAGATGCACAAATTTATGCGGGAAGCTAAAAAAGCCGGCTGTAAATATTTAGTGCTGGAAGTAACTTCCGAAGGAATTAAACAGGAAAGACATTTGGGAATTAAATTCGATTCGGCGGTGTTGACCAATATTTACCCTGAACATTTGGAGAGTCATGGTTCGATGGAAAATTATATCCGCGCCAAAGAGCAACTGTTTAAAAAAGCCAAGCGCACCCACATTCTCAACGAAGACGAGCCGCTCTTGGAGAGATTTAAAAAATTCAAATCCAATAAAAAAATTCTTTATGGCTGGCACGATTGGTCTAAATTAAATTTAAATACGGCTTTGGAGGGGGATTTTAACAAGTATAATATTTTGGCGGCCATAGCAGTGGCGGAAAATTATGGGATTAAAATAGAAACTATTAAAAAAGCGTTGGAAAAAATTACGACCGTTCCAGGAAGGATGGAATATGTTAATGCCGGCCAGCTATTTAAAGTGGTAGTGGATTACGCACATACCCCCGATTCGCTGGAATTGGTCTATGCGCATTTGCGCAAAACTTTGTCGCCTGACGGAAAGTTGATTGGAGTTTTGGGGGCTTGTGGAGGCGGGCGGGATAAGTGGAAGCGTCCGGAATTCGGCCGTATCGCCGCCCAATATTGCGATGAGATAATTTTAACCAATGAAGATCCTTACGATGAAGACCCCCGCCAGATCTTATTGGAAATAAGATCTGGAATTTCCAATTCTCAATTTCCAATTTCTAATGTGAAAGAAATTATCGATCGCCAAGAAGCTATTGGTCATGCTTTGCAATCTGCCAAAGAAAAAGACACCGTCGTCATAACCGGCAAAGGGTCGGAGACCACTCTGGCAGTGGCTGGAGGGCAAAAGATTCCCTGGTCGGATCGCCAAATTGTTCTGGACTTTTTCAAACCATCTGTTAGTTTCTAAGTATCTATCAGGTCGTACTTTAAAATGATGGAGGAAAAATTTGGCTTCGACGAAAGATTCCAGAGAAAAAATTCCGGTTTTTGTTTTTTTGGATGAGAACATTCCCTCTGTAGAGCATAATGTTTTTAATCATGTTATTATCAATAGCCGACACAAGATAACTATTATTCCTTTTCCTCATCTTTTCAAATCATTGGGGATTCCTGATTTGTATGTGGTTCGCTTGTTAAGGAAAATGATTTTCTCTAAAGAGTACAATATCGAGAAGTTTTTGACCAGAGAGGTTCGACCTATTTTTATTTTTTTGACTTGCGATATTGATTTCATTGAAGATGCCAAGAATGGAAAAGGAGTTTCTGAAGAATGTCGAATTCAAAAAGGTCAGGAAAACCAAGTTGTTTATAACCATAACTCAATCCAATTTCCGGCCAGAAGTTATCCCAATAAGAGTTTCTGTGTCCGTGTTTGCAGTATTATCCTAAAAAATAACGACAAGAGGTCGTCCCTTATAGTTAAGATGGGCCAAGCCATCAAAACCATTTTAAAGAACAACCTACCCTAACCCATCCAGCCCTTTCCAGGGCTTTTTGTTTGTTTCGTTTGGTTGGATGTGTTAAAATAGCAAAATCATGTTTCGTTTTAATCTTAAACAAAAACTGTTGGACCGTTCGGATCAGCAAGAGCCACATGGTCTGCCTTGGATTTTGATTGTGCTTTTACTGGTGCTGCTTTCGGTGGCGGTTTTGTATTTCGGGCGGAATGTTAATTATCAGCCCGCTTCGGCGGTCGGAGGCAACGGTTCGGCCGTTCGGTCTCCCCGGACTTACTCCATTTTTTACAGCGGAGGAGTGTTTAGTCCGACCAACTTGCGTATTCACAGCGGCGATACCGTCAAGTTTCAGAATAACGGTTTCACAGGAATCAGGATAATTCCGGATACGGAAAAGGACCGGGAGAGTGGGGTGGGTTTTTCTAATATCGGGGAAATTACGCCGAAAAATTCTTTTTCTTATACTTTTTCTTCGGCGGGTATTTTTAATTATCATAACGAAAAAAATCCTGATGAAACCGGCGCGATTATTATTCGTTAACGAGGCCTTTTTATTTGGAGCGGTACAAGCGCTGGGACTCTGGGTAGCTTGGCGTTTTCTGAATAATCCTGGACTTAGCCAGCTGATTCCCGATGCTTCGGCTTCTTTTCGTTTTACCCCGGCAGATTTTTTAATCTTAGCCGTTTTTGTTTTTCTATTTATTTTTTTAGCAATTAAAAAGAACAAAGCCAGCCGGTTCTTTTTTCGCGGTTTTCTTTGGCTGATTATTTTTAGCGGAGCACAAATTGTTTTCTCTTTATTTTTGGCGCCTCTTTTGGCTCTCCTTGCTTCTTTGGCGGTGGTGGTGGCCATGGCAGCCGTTCCACGGGTGGCGGTTTTAAATATGGCGGTAGTTTTCGGCTTAGCCGGACTTGGGGCGGTGCTGGGTTTGAGTTTGAGTCCGATGATGGCTGTTTGGATTTTGGCTGTTCTTTCTGTTTACGACATCGTGGCAGTTTATATCACCAAACATATGGTCAAAATGGCCGAAGGGATGATCGCCTCCCGGGCGATTTTCGGGTTTATTATTCCGAGCAAGTTTTCCGGATTTTTTGAAAAAATTTCCGCGGTCCGGCCGGGGGAAGATTTTATGATCTTAGGAAGTGGGGATATCGCTTTGCCTCTGGTCCTAGTAGTTTCTGTGGCGCGTGTTTCTTTTCTTCAAGCTTTCATCGTGGCCGGCTTCTCTCTTCTGGGTCTTTTAGCTACCCACTTGATTTTCGTCAACCAAAAAGTCCGCCGTCCCATGGCCGCCCTGCCCCCCATCGCCGCACTTTCTATTATTGGATATCTGGTGGCCAGTTTCATCTAGTTTTTATTTTGAATATCAACTTGCCATTATCTTTCGACTTGTTATGCTTGGAGCATGCTAGTCACTAAATGCGATATCTGTAAAAAGGAAATTAAAGGCGAAGCGGTCATGGCTTCAGCAGCTGGTTTTTGGTCTCGTTATTCTTTTTGCACAAAATGCGGGCAACCAGTAACAGATTTTATTAAAAAGCATCAAAATATAATTAATAAAAACAAAAATGGAAAAAAGAAACAATAAAAACGGCAAAAGGATGACTGTCGACGAACTGGCTATAATTACTAACAATCAGTTTAATAGGGTAGATGAGCGTTTTGATCAAATGGATGTCCGCTTTGACAAAATGGACCACACTTTAAAGAATATTCTTGATGTTGTCTTAGAAATACCTTCCAAGAAGGCCTTTGAGCGACTGGAAAACAAAGTTCAGACAATGGATCTTCGTCTTACCTCGGTAGAAAGAAAGGTTAAATAAAAAAACTATGCGTTTAACTTTTTGCGGGGGGGCGATGTCGGTGACGGGGGCGAATTATTTGCTGGAACACGGCGGGATTAAAGTTTTGGTGGATTGCGGATTGTTTCAGGGATTTAAATACGCCGAAGAATTGAATTATGAAAAGTTTCCGTACGATCCGGCGGAGATTGATTTTGTTTTCATTACTCACAGCCATACCGATCACATTGGCCGTTTGCCTAAATTATATAAAGAAGGATTCCGGGGGAAAGTTTATGTGGTGGAACCGACTAAAGAATTGATGCGCCGGGCTTTTCCCGATAATTGGAGTCACATGGCCGAAGAGGCCAAAAACGATGACCATGATCCGCTCTACACACAGGATGATATAGCCGGAGTAATGGGATTGATTGAGGGGATACCATATCATCAAAAAATTGAGTTAATCGGCCAAGGGCGCAGTGGGAACAGTTTTGTGAGCGCCGTCGAACAAAACTTTGTTCCCCGGAGCCCTTCGGGAATAGTTGTCGAATTGTTCGATGCCGGCCATATTTTGGGCTCGGCTATTACTTGTTTTGAGTATGGAGTTAATCAACCAGAGGCGCAGGGGAACACTTTTTTGAGCGCCGACGAAAAAAAGTATGTTCACCGGAGCCTCTCGGAGTCGAGTACTCAAAAAATTTATTTCACGGGCGATTTGGGCAATTCGCCCTCGCTTCTTTTGCCGGATAAAGAATTTGTCAGTGACGCCGATTATGTGGTGATTGAATCGGCCTATGGCGGTCGGGTACATGAAAATCGTCAGGAACGGGCCGATATTTTTAAAGAGGTGGTGGAGTATATCGTTAAAAAGAAGGGGACTCTGATGATCCCTTCTTTTGCCATTGAACGAACTCAAGAAATTATTTTTGAATTAAATAAACTTTTCACGGCTGGAGAAATTCCGGACATTCCTGTTTTTGTGGATAGTCCCTTAGCCAACAAAATGACAGAAGTTTATGGTAAATTTGAAAATTACTTAAACAAAGAGGCCATGAACTTTATCGGTCCTGGAAAAAATATTTTTAATTTTCCCGGTTTGCGTGAAACGAGCAGCGTAGAAGAGTCCAAAAGCATCAACAATACTCCTTCTCCCAAGATTATTATTGCCGGTTCGGGAATGTCCAATGGGGGGAGGATTCTACACCATGAACAGCGGTATTTGCCGGATCCAAACAGTGCTATCGTTTTTGTGGGTTATCAGGTGGATGGAAGTTTGGGGCGGAAAATTTTAGACGGACAGTCGGAAGTGACTATTTTCAAAGAGATGATTCCGGTGCGCTGTTTGGTAAAAGGCATCGGCGCTTATTCCGCTCATGCCGATCAGGTGGCTTTGGTGGACTGGACCCGGAAGGCCAATGAGGCCGGCAAACTTAAAAAAGTTTTTGTGGTGCAAGGGGAAGAAAGTTCGGCCAAGGCGTTGGCGGAGATTATCAAAAACCAAGTGCAGGTGGAAGCCATCGTACCAAAAACCGGCGAAGAATTTGAAATTTGATTTTAAAATTGTTGTTGCTAAAATAAGAATATGGACGATATAGATGATAAAAGTCAGTTAAATTTACCGGCTTCTAAACTGCCGGAGGAAGAATCAAAATCGGATGATTTCAGGACCTCTCTGCATTGGAGGACTTTTAGGATTCTTTCCGAATTTGTGGACGGTTGGCAGTTTTTGGCTAATTTCAAAAAGACCGTATCTGTTTTTGGTTCGGCCAGGTTTCCGGAAGGTCATCGCTGGTATGAAGAAGCCCGCAAGCTTGGGAAAATGGTGGCCGAAGCCGGCTTTGCGGTGGTGACCGGCGGCGGTCCAGGTATTATGGAGGCGGGAAACAGGGGGGCGATGGAAGGCAAAGGGGATTCAGTCGGTTTGAACATCAAATTGGCTATGGAACAGAGGATCAATCCTTATGTCAAAGAGAGCACGGCTTTTCATTATTTTTTTGTCAGAAAGGTGATGCTCTCTTTTGCCGCCAGGGCTTACATATTTTTTCCCGGCGGATATGGCACTTTGGATGAAGTGTTTGAGATTTTAACTCTGATCCAAACCAAAAAAATTTCGGATAAGATCCCGGTTGTTTTGGTGGGAAAAGATTTTTGGGAACCGATCGATAAATGGCTGAAAGAGGAAATTTACGAAAAATATCAGGTCGTTGATAAGAGTGATTTGGATGTTTACAAAGTGGTTGATTCGGCCGAAGAGGCCTTTGAGTTGATTAAAGACGCTCCGCCTCGCAAGGACTGGTACTACTAAACAGAAATAATTAACCTAATTTCTAAATCCGAATTTCTAATTAATGCCTAATGCTCAATATCAAAATTAGAAATTAGACATTAGTCATTAGAAATTTTTAATTAGCACTCTTGACATAAGAGTGCTAATTGCTAGAATAGGGGAAATTTAACTCTCAAAATATGGAATTAAGAAAAAACAGTATTTTAGACCGCGAAGAGCTTCCTTTAGTGGCCCTGAAAAATGTAGTTTTATTCCCAAGGATTATCATTCCCCTAGTGGTGCAAAGGCCGAAATCGGTGGCTGGTCTGGAGCAGGCCTTAGCCGGAGACGGCTATGTGGTGTTTGTGGCCCAAAAAAATCTCAAAGATCAGGCCGGTCCGAACGATTTCTTCAAAGTTGGCACGGTCGGTCGGATTGTGGCCACTAACCGTTTAAGCGACGGGTCCTTTAATATTAATGTGGAGGGAATAGCTCGGGTAAAAATTGTTGATTTTACTCAAAGTGACCCATTTTTTAAAGCTAAATTTGAACTAATTTCAGCTAACTATCAAGAGACGGTGGCCAATGAGGCCTTATCCAGGAATATTATTGATCAGTTTAAAAAAGTAACTGAAGCCCGGCTTTTCCCATCAGTTCTCCCAAATTTTCTTTTCAGCTTGCAACAAATTAAGGATCCGGAGCAGCTGATTAATTTGATTGTGGTCAACCTGAATCTGGAATTGGCCGATCAGCAGGATGTTTTGGAGACATTTGATTTGGCGGAAGCCATGCGCAAGTTGCATATTTTTCTGACCAGAGAGGTTGAAATTACGGAAGCGGAGAAAAAAGTGGTTAGAGAAACCAAACGCCAGTTAGGCAAGATGCAAAAAGAAATTTTCCTGCGCGAACAGCTTAAAAGTATTGAAAAAGAATTGGGCCTGGATGACGAGAAGGGAGAGTATGACCAGCTACGGGTCAAAATTAAAAAATCCGGCATGCCCAAAGAAGTGGAGGTTAAGGCCATGAAAGAATTGGGCCGTTTGGAGAAAATGCCCATGTTGAGCCCGGAAGTTTCCTATCTCCGCACTTATCTGGATTGGCTGGTGGAATTGCCCTGGTCAACAGCGACCCGCAAGTCGATTGATTTGAAACAAGCGGAGAAGGTCTTAAATAAAGATCATTTTGGTTTGACTAAAGTCAAGGAAAGGGTCTTGGAACATCTGGCCGTGCAAAAGCAAGTGGGTAAAGTGAGAGGGCCTATTTTATGTTTTTTTGGCCCTCCCGGTACGGGCAAAACTTCCATTGGCCGTTCCATTGCCAATGCTTTGGGCAGAAAGTTTGCGCGGGTTTCTTTGGGAGGATTGCATGATGAGGCCGAATTGCGCGGACATCGGCGGACTTATGTCGGCGCTTTGCCTGGCCGGATCATTCAAGGCATTCATACGGCCGGAGCCAAAGACCCGGTTTTTATGTTGGATGAAATTGACAAAATCGGCCAGGATTTCCGGGGTGATCCGGCGGCCGCTTTGTTGGAAGCCCTTGATCCGGAGCAGAATTTTTCTTTTTCCGATAATTATTTGGAAGTGCCGTTTGACTTGTCGGATGTAATTTTCATTACGACAGCCAATCGGCTTGATACTATTCCGCCGGCTTTGCGGGACCGCTTAGAAATTATCAACTTTCCGGGGTATATGGAAGAAGAAAAACTTTATATTGCCAAGCGGTTTCTGATGCCTAAATTGGTTGAACAGCATGGGCTTAAAGCGAAAACGATTTCCATCAGCGATCGGGTTATGCTTGATATTATCAGTAAACATTCCAGTGAAGCGGGAGTGCGTGAACTGGAACGAAAACTCTCCACTATTTTCAGAAAAGTAACTAGACAGGTGGTGGAAAAAGGACAACAGTTGAAAGTGGTTGTGGATGATCAGAAACTCCATAAGTTTCTGGGGCCGGCCAGATATACGCATCAGGTGGCGGAAAAGAAAGACGAGGTGGGAGTAGCGACCGGCTTGGCTTGGACGCCGGTCGGCGGAGAAGTTCTCTCCATCGAAGCCACTAAAATGCCCGGACGGGGTAAACTGATTTCTACCGGTCAACTGGGTGAAGTGATGCAGGAATCCATTAAAGCCGCTTTAAGTTATGTTCGTTCCAGCGCAGACCGGTTTAAAATTAAAGAAGATTTTTATAAACAAGATATTCATATTCATATCCCTTCCGGGGCGATTCCCAAAGACGGACCCTCGGCCGGAGTAGCGATGTTGACGGCGATTATGTCCTTGCTGACTAAACAGCCCATTTCCCATAGTGTGGGCATGACCGGGGAAATTACCCTGCGAGGAAAGGTTTTAGAGATCGGGGGACTAAAAGAAAAAGTTTTAGCGGCTCATCGGGCCGGGCTTAAAACAATTATTGTGCCGGAAGACAACAGGAAGGATTTGGAAGACATCCCTCCTAAGATCAAAAAATCCTTAAAATTCGTTTTTGCCAAAACGGTTGAGGATGTCTTGAAGGTTGCCCTTAAATAAGAGATAATAAAAAGAGCCCTAACGGAACTCTTTTTATGGATATTTATCTTGAATTATTCGGGAGGATACTTTTAGCGGCCGTACTTGGCGCGGCCATTGGGTTTGAACGGGAAAGGTCGCAGAAAGCGGCGGGTTTAAGAACTAACGCCTTGGTAGCCATGGGGGCAGCTTTACTCACCATCATCTCTCTTTCTTTTGGTGGTCCTGGCGCTGACCCTAGCCGAATAATTTCTAACATCATCGTCGGCATCGGTTTTATCGGAGGCGGAGCCATTCTCCGCGAGGGTCAAAGGATAACCGGTATTACTACCGCTGCTACTTTGTGGGTAGTGGCGGCCATTGGCATTGCGGTCGGGATGGGTTTTTATCGGGAAGCCCTTTTTTCCGTGGCGGTAGTTTATTTTATTCTGACCATTCTCTGGCTGATCGAGAGAAAAGTGGGTCGAACCATGGTCTACCCTAGTTTAAGGGAAAAAAAGACGGCTGAAGATGAACATGGTGAACTCTAAATTTTTGACAGCCGTAGCTGTTTTGGTGAGCGGAGTAATAGGGGTCGGTATTTTTGGGGTGCCATTCGTTTTTGCCAAGGCCGGCCTTTTAACCGGTCTTTTGTTTTTAGTCGGACTGGCGGTGCTTATTTTAGCGGTTAATTTAGCTTATGGAGAGGTCATTTTAAGAACTGATCAAGCGCATCAGTTAGTCGGTTATGCCGGGATTTATCTGGGTGATTTCGCCAAAAAGCTTACTTTTTTTGCTTTTGTCTTAGGAATTTATTCCGCGCTCTTGGCTTATATTGTAGTGGCCGGTGAATTTTTAACCAATATTGTTTCTTTTAAATTTTATTTTTCTCCCGGTTCTTTGGGGACACTTTTTTTTGTGGCCGGCGCTCTGCTCCTGGCGGCCGGATTTAAAACGATAGTCAAAGTGGACTTTTGGGCGGCTCTACTTTATTTGGCCGCCGTGGCGGGCATCGGTCTTTTGAGCATCTCGCATCTTGATTTTTCTAATTTCACTCTTTTTAACGGAGAATTTTGGTTTTTGCCTTATGGAGTTATTTTGTTTGCTTTGACCGGAATGTCCTCGATTGTTTTGCAGAGAGAAGTGTTGGAAGGAGAAGAATTTCTTTTGAAAAAAGCGATTTTATGGGGAACTCTTATTCCGGCGATTATTTACCTTTTCCTGGCCGTGGTGGTGGTGGGAATTTCCGGCGAGGCCACTTCTGTCGAAGCCATGGCCGGTCTAGTACCGTTTTTAGGGCAGAAAATTATTATTCTTGGCTCACTTTTTGGATTATTGGCCATCTTCACTTCTTTCATTAACCTGGGCCGAGTTTTACAAGAGTCCTTTCAATTTGACTGGCATCTTAACAAATTTTTGGCCTGGTTTTTAGCGCTTTTTCCGCCATTTTTTATTTTTCTTTTAGGGGTAAGGGATTTTATTAATATCATTAGTTTGGCCGGAGCTTTAGCCATCGGTTTACAGTCCATCATCTTTATTTTTATATACGGGCGGGTTAAAAAATTAGGACATCGCATTCCGGAATATTCTCTGGGACTGCCGAAATGGTTTTGGTATTTGGCCGTAGCCCTTTTTTCTTTGGGAGCGGTTTTGGCTTTAATTAAATAGTCCATCAAGTAAGAAAATATGGCAGCCAAACTGGAAAACATTGTTTTTTATATTTTAA
>CAZOKW010000020.1:0-16388 GCA_964580765.1 uncultured Candidatus Saccharibacteria bacterium | reverse complement strand
AGCTCGTCAGGCTCATAATTGAATTGTGACCTATCATAGTAATGTGGTATGGAAAAACTCTCTAAATTGCCGGAAACCCTAATTTCACTTGTGTGGAATGGGCAATCAGCAGCGAAACCCGAAAGGGGACGTTCAGAGACTATAATGGGAGCCCCCCACCACTTTTTCAAAAAGTGGTGGGGGGATGGGATAGTCCGAACCTGGAAGTAATTCCAGAAACATCAGAACCTGAAGGTCGTGGGTTCGAATCCCACCCCCGCAACAAAAGTTGACTAAGCTTTAAAGCCGTGCTATCGTAAGGCACGGTTTTTAGTTATTTAAAAAGATTACCAGAAGGAGTTGAGATGCGAGTGTTTGTTTATAGAATAGACTGGCATATGTTTTCAGGTCCTTATGTGGGTGCTCCATGTGGCCCTCAACATAGATCGGTCGTAGTTTTCGCTGACAAAAGAGATGAAGCTGACAATTGCTATGTGGCAAACCGCGGAGAGGAAGATTGTGTTTCTAAGTGGATAAAACAATCCCCAGGACTTTCCGAAGGGATTGTCTCCGAAGTATTTTTCGGTAAGTGCAAGATTACAGTAAGTGACCATCCTCTTGGGGAGGGGGCAGCAATTGAAGTATAAGGTTTAAGTCAGGTGGCCGTACGGCCACTTTTTATTTTTTTATACCGAAGCGAACCCATAAATCTCCCTTATACTCGGTATTAATAAATGCCCCTTCGACTTCGTTCAGGGCAAGCAACTGCGTCTTTCAGTCTTCCGAAGCTTTATGCGTAGGAGGCCCAATTCTGCAACAATAAAAAATAACTCAACAATCATTGGGTTTTTTACTACCAACTTTTAGAGTAATTTTTCCAATTCTTCTTGTTCAAGACCAGCATCACTTAGAATACTTTTTAGAATTTTAGGATGCAAGATTTTACCATCATGAAAGGGAACCGTAGTCCTTTTTCCTTCAGAGTTTTTGAAAATTTTGTGACTGCCGCTTTGTCTGGCCAATTTAAAACCGCACCTTTCTAAAACAGAAATAATCTGCTTGGCAGTTATTCTTGGGAGGCGCGGCATTTTTACAAGGTAATACGAATAGTAGACAAACTAATAGATTTTGCTTTTGGGAGTTCTTCTTTTTCTTCTAGTTTATCTTGAAGATGGAGAGTAACGGCGTCTTTGATGTTGGTTATAACTTCTTCATAAGTATCTCCTTGGCTATAGCAACCTTGTAGTTCAGGGCACATGGCAAAGTAGCCGTCTTGGTCTTGTTCAATTACAATGGGAAAATCATATTGTTTCATATGGTATATAGTATCATGAATCAGTATGAAAATCCAATTAGTATACTGATTTTCCATAAATTTTTTATACACTCCAAAAACTACGAATCCCTTTAATGTTTATTAAAACCTGTTGCCAATTCCGACTTACTTTTGCAACTAGATTGACAACCATACAGTAAAAACTATTCTAGTACTAGTAATTTAAAAAAGGAGTAACGGCGTTGAAAGAAACGGCTATTGGAGTTATTGGGGCGGGGATCGTGGGAACGGCTATTGCCAGATATTTGGTTCTAAACAGTGGTAAGGGGGGTGAGGTTACAGTATTGGAAAAACATCCAAATGTATGTATGGAAACAAGTCGTTTTAATAGCGGGGTGAATCATTCCGGGTTTCATCAAAAGCCCGGCTCCCTAAAGGCCAAGCTGGCTTTTAGGGGAAGTCAGTTAATGAAGAACTATGTTGAGGATAATTTGCCGGAAAAAATATTAAACTGCGGCATGTTGGTGGCCATCTCACGACAGGAGCGGTTTAATAATATTTTTGACGACTTATCATCCTTGGCGCATCTGTTCGCAAGGGGTAGAAAACAAAATATTAATTTTGAGTTTTTGGGTCCGTGGGGAGTGAGAAAAGTTGAGCCCCACATCAGGGCTTTGGGTGGAATTTTTATACCCCAAGTGTCGGTTATTGATCCGATAGCCACAACTAACTCTCTATTTCTTGATGCTTCTTCGGCTGGCGCGGAGTTTATCTTTAACAGCAGAGTGATGAAAATTATTATTGACGGAAATCACTATGTGGTCTGCACCGATCAAGAAGAATACAGATTTGCGTGTCTGATTAATTCAGCCGGTCTCTATGCTGACGAAATTGCGGCGTTAGCCGGTATTAATCAATACACCATCTATCCCTGGCGAGGCGAATATTATCAGTTAATCAACCTCCCTCCAAATTACATAAATTGCCTAGTTTATCCAACCATGCCTAAAAATTCACCTGGCAAGGGTATTCATTTCAAGCCGGATATGTATGGCAACATTTTTATCGGACCAAGCGCGAAATTAGTGAAATTCAAAGATGACTATGGTAACAACAAAGTACCGGTGGAAATTTTTCTGAAAGCGGCGCAAAAGTTTTTTCCGGACATTAGTATAAAAAACCTCGTTCCTTCTTATGCCGGCATCAGGCCTAAATTAAGAAAAGACGGCGGAGAGGAAGATTTTATCATTCGCATTGACCGTCAGAAACCACTGTTAATAAATTTGGTGGCCATTGAATCACCCGGTCTTAGCGCTTCTCTGGCCATTGCCGAATATGTCGGCGGTTTAGTGGACCAAGTGCGATAACCTCGCATTTTTTTATTTTTGCGCCCCGTTGGGGCTTTCTATTTGTTGACTTTCCGGGGAATAAAAACTAAGATTTTCGTAGTTCATTTCAAAAAGATGAGGAAAAAGTTATGTCGGAATTGGAAAAGGTGAAACCGCCGTTTTTGGTGGAAGATGTTTTTGTCGGCAAGACCTTTAATGACTTTACCCTTAATCCGCAGGGCGGAGTGGTGGAACATCGGGGAGATGTTTCTTTGGCCAGCAGATTTTCTAGAAATATTCCCTTGAATTTGCCGGTAGTGGCGGCCAATATGGATACCGTGACCGGCCCAAAGATGTGTATTGCTGTGGCGCAAGAGGGTGGGATTGGGATTCTGCCACGGAGCGATTCTATTTCCATCATGAGACAAGCGCAATGGGTGCGGGAAGTAAAAAGGGCGGAGAACTTTATTATTGAAAAACCATATTTTGTTTTAGAGACGGACACGGTGGGAAAAGCGCGGGCGGAAATGGCCAGCCGGAATGTGAACACCTTGTTGGTGGTTAGCCCCGCGGAAGAGGAACTGGTGGGCATGATTACAACCCGAGGAATATGTTTGTGTCTAAATGACACTGAAATAGCGGGTGATTGGATGAAAAAGAGAATGGGCGGAGGATTGGCATTTTCTAAAAACAATATCACCTCGCTTCAAATGGCTGCCGAGGAGTTGAAAAGATTCGGAGTAACAAAACTGCCTTTGGTGGATAAGGATTTTAAAATAAAGGGATTGATTACCAGCAAAGATATTGCCAGTTTGATAAAAAATTCTTCCGCCAATAAAGATACCAAAGGTCGTTTGCGAGTTGGAGCGGCCATCGGGGCGACTGGTGACTATTTGGAAAGAGCGGTGGCGCTGATCGAAGAAGGGGTGGATGTGATTGTGATGGATACGGCTCATGCTCATAACTTGGCGGTAGTTAGGCCGGCCATAGAAAATTTTCGAAAAAAGTTTAACCGTTTTGAACTGGTTTGCGGCAATGTGGCTACTTTTGAGGGCGCTGGTTTTTTAAATGATTTGGGAGTTGACGGAATAAAAGTCGGTATCGGCTCCGGCTATGGATGCCGTACTCGACTACAAACTTCGGCCGGCGTGCCGCAGGTCCAGGCGATTAGAGCGGCTTGGCAGGGGATTAACAGAAATGGAAAGCCGGACTATCTTTTTGGTGTCTCCATCATTTCCGATGGCGGAGTGAGGTATAATGGCCACATTGCTCTGGCCTTGCTTTTGGGAGCTTCCAGTGTGATGGTCGGTAGTATGCTGGCGGGAACGGATGAGACCCCCGGAGAGATGGTAAACGATCCAGCCGATAATTCAAAGTACAAAATCTACCGGGGAATGACTTCTCCGGAGGCAAAGCTGGAACAAGCTAGTTTTTCCAGCGAAATAAAAAATGTCGAAGGCCAAAGTCGGCGGGTGCCGTATACCGGAGGAAGCGTCAAAGAAATTCTGGCTGGGATTAGGCATGATTTGCAAAGTATGGTCAGTTATGCCGGAGAAAAATGTCTCCAGGATGCCATGAAAAAAATAAATTTGAATCCTGCTGCATATTTAATACCGCTTTCGGTGGCGGCTCAGGACGAATCTTTTAGAAGGTAGGCCCAATTTGGGCCTTTTATTTTTGAGAAAATATGTTAGAATAAGAAGTAATTTTTGCGGGCGTAGCTCAGCTGGCTAGAGCGTTCCCCTGTCACGGGAAAGGTCGCGGGTTCGAGTCCCGTCGCCCGCGCTTTTATTAAAAAAGATGCCCCTTTGTGGGCATCTTTTTTAATAATTGGGCGAAGCAAGCAAACGGCTTTGCTTGCGGCGGGACGAGAACAGCGGAGTTATGTTTCGCGAGCGACGAGCGAGTGAAACAACGAGCTGGTGGCTAGACCGAGGAGGCGGAAGCCGACGAGAGTCGAAGCAGAGTCCCGTCGCCCGCGCCCATTTTTTCATCAATAAAACCCCTGTGTTTGCAGGGTTTTGTTGTGGAATAAAAAATGGACCATGACAGGATTTGAACTTTGATACAATACAGATAGACCTGCTCAAAAAACTATGATTAAATACTGACATGGAACTTGTTAATTTAGAGAAAAAAGAAAGGCCAAAAATAAAGTTTGATTTTCTGTTTAGTGCTCATAGCAATGCCGAAGATGCCAAAAAACTCAAAGACAAAATTAAAGAATGCGATGTGTATGCACCAGAGTTTACATACGGCAAGGTACCGGAGGATGTCCTAAAAAAAGCATTTAAAGATTTATCCGAAGGGCTTATTGATCCCGATGTTTTTATAAATCTTTTAGCTCAACACGATACTAGAACCTCCTTCCTGTTACAGGAATATGATTTTTTTAAGGTTTTATTGGAATCTATTTATAAGTCTGAAAAGAAGATCTTATCTATTGATTTGAGCGATAAAGAAATGCTGAAAATAGTTGAAAGTGGTGATCCCGATCTGCAAAATAAAGTCTACCAGCTTAGAAATATACCTTCTTCCTTTATCCAGTTGGCCAAACAGGGTAATATCGAAGCTGCTCTAAATAAATTCAAAATTTATTTAGAGACTTTGGTAAAAATTAACATTCAAGCCAGAGAAAAAATAGTTTTGCAAAAGTTGAAAAAAGAACTCGATATTTTAATAGAAAATGACCCTAAACTAAAAATGAATCCAGAAATTAAAGTTCTCGTTTCTTTTGGTTCTGCACATACTAGTTTGGGCCACACTTTGCAGAAAGAAGGATACAATGTGGAAAGAGAATTCAATAAAATGCCTTACATATATTCTATTAGTCACGAAATAGTGAGAAGGATGATGTTTAATAAAGAAATTCCTGAAGGGGCGTATAAACAGGGTTTGGCAGAAATGATGATCGTGTCTCTACTTATAAAAGCCAATAGAGAAAAAAGTACTGAAGAGGTTTTTTCTACTGTCAGAAAGTTTATTAGCAGTTTAAGTGTTTCAGAAATTGACGAGCTATTAAAAGATATTAAAAATCAACAAACTAAGAAAATATTGGATAGGATTTACAATTTTACTTCAAAAGCTTAAATCCGTATACTTTTTTAGATCCGGGATGTAAATATACTGATTTTGTCTTTCAAATACAGTTCTAACATCGTCCACTAGGCCGCGCGGATTTACAAAATACCACGAAAGTGGTATTTTGTTTTACAGTTATTTTAAAAAGAGGGGTGGTCAATGAAGCCATATGCATTTCATTTAGTCCATCAATACGACAGAGAGGTGTTTGATCACATCAGACGCTTAGTGCAACTTTTGCCTGACGAAATAGAATTAGGCAAAGATGAAACAGGTGAAGCAATAATTCTGTCGTGTCACATTTTGGCGCGAGCTGTTTTTAGGTTTTTTCCGGTAAAAGTGCAAAGCGGATACCTTTTGAATTGTTGGGAACATTCCTGGCTTGTGGGGCCACGGCTTAGTATCATTGATGTTTATCCGGTGGCTATTCTTGGGGGACCAATTTTAGTTAACACGAGTTTTGGTTCTCCCAGTTTTCTGCTTTACAAGTCGTTACCCATCAATGTCTTTAATGCTGTATATGGAGAAAGATTTGAAAAGCCGTCATTTAAGAAAGCGGTTGATATGGTGGCCAAATATCTGGAGGAGAGAAGATGATTGCTTCAACGCATCTGACCGTCGGAGCGGCCGTGGGGATTTTAAGTTATCGTTTTCTTTTCAAATCGGATTCAATCTTTGGTTTAGCCGGAGCTTTGGTGGTAGGAATAATCTCTCACTTTTTGCTGGATATGATTCCTCATGCCGATGATGAGATGTACAATCCGGGTGGGTCTCACCAGTGGATGACAGCCATTCTTTCGGTTGAACTGGTTTTAACCTTTTTAGCCATTTACTTTTGCGCCCCAGATAGCCGATTTAAAAATTACCAAAACTTTTATCTGGTGGCTGGCATGATTGGTGGAGCTTTGCCGGATGTTCCCCATGTTTTGATGGGCTCGCTGAAAATTGATTGGAAACTTTTGCAGATGGCCGACAAGGTTAATGCTTTTTTCCACACCTCATTGCACACCAACTCTTTCTGGCACGGATTTATGCCTCAGATATTAATCATTGTTCTTTCTTTAACCATTCTTTGTTTTTTTAAATTACAGTCGTTCAGATTAACCCCTTAAAATTTTGCGGGGTTTTGTTTTATCTACAATTTTTGTAGAATTAACTAGTGAATCAATCGGAGGAGAGATGGCCAATTTGGGGAATGGTAGCGGCGATGATTTCCGCTTTTTCGGCGGTAGCGGTGATTATGTTTCGCGTTGATCCTTTCACTACCGGCCGGTTTGAAAAAGCGCTTTTTTTCTTCAGTTTTTTTATGGGAGGATGGGGGGTGTCCGCTTTGGCCTTTTTTTCTGTCCGCCGTTTCTGGTCTAAACATCTGCCCGTTCTTCATATTTTCAATATTTCTTTGTGGCAAGGGTTTTGGATGGCCATTTTTTTAGTTAGTTTTTTAATTTACCGAGTTCGTTAATTGCCTGCGATTATCAAGGTTCAACCTTGATAAGAACCTTGATGTGAATTAGAAAATATTATGCGTGAATTAATTATAATTAAGTCCCCGGAAGAGGAGAAAATACGAAAGGAGTTGGAAACAAAAAATGACCCAGAAAGCTTGCGCATCAAGCGGTATTTAAATATGCCGGATTTGTCGCGGACGGAGGGAAGCCCAATTAATGAAATAGTTCAGCGTATTTTGACTTTGCCGGATTTTAAAGACTTTGATGTAATCAAGGTGCCCGAGATTGTTAACGCAGATACGAGTTTTGATTTATTTGATTTTCCGAAAGATCATCCTACACGTTCTAAAACGGACACATACTATGTAGATGATAATAATATATTGCGTACTCACACAACGGTGATGTGGAGTTATTATTTAGCCCGAGAGGATGTCAAAAAACAGATGGCCGAAAACAAACCAGTCGGTTCTTTCTCGTATGGCAAGGTTTATCGCAAAGACGAAATTGACCGGAATCATATGAATGTGTTTCATCAAATGGACGGCTGGTATCTGGCCCCGAAAGACAAGCAAGTTATCGGGATTCCGGAATTGGAGAAGGTGCTGACGGATATTGTCAAAGCGGTGTTCGGTCCAGATGTTATATATCGTCTCAAGCCGGATGAATTCCCTTTCACTCATCCCAGCTTAGAAATGGAGATTGACAAGGGAGATGATCGCTGGGTCGAAGTTGTGGGTTCTGGGGTGGTTAAAGACAAAGTGCTGGAAAATCATGGCGTAGATTCTTCAAAATGGAATGGCTGGGCTTTCGGATTTGGCCTGGAGCGCTTAGCTATTATCTCGATGGAACTTCCGGATATTCGTTTGCTTTGGTCGCAAGATGAGCGGGTCAAAAAACAACTCAAACTGGGCAATAAATTTAAAGAGGTTTCCAAATTCCCGCCGATTATCAGAGACATTTCTTTTGTGGTTTCAAAGGATTTTATTCCCAATAATTATTTTGACCTTATTCGCGACCTGGGCGGGGATCTGGTGGAAGAAGTGACTCTGCTGGACAAATATGAAAACCCGGAAAAATTCGGACCGGGTAAGATGAGCTACACTTATAGGATTGTTTACAGAAGCAATGAGAGAACACTGCAGACCTCTGAAATTGATCCGATTCAGGAAAAAATCACCAAAGAAACAGTAGCTCAATTTGGGGCGGAAATCCGTTAAAACCACCAAGTATAAAAAGTCCATGTAGGGAAAATCCTTGAAAAACAAGGATTTTCCCGTTTTGTTGGACACACCTGCCTAAAATGTGGTATAATGTAGACAGTTTAATCCTGATGACACCGACTTGAAAAAGAGGACTACAGAATAGGATTTTAAAAGGATGGGTATATGGGCGATACTTACCGTATTTATGGAGAAGTCAGGGTTCCAGAAAAAACTCCAGATATGATGACTCTAGTTTTTTTTAAAGGCTGCAATGACGAAAAGCATGCCTGGAACCTGCAAAGAGTGTTTTTCCTCGAAAACGACGAGGTTGCCTTTGCCTCGGACGTTACCACTTTTGAAGCAGGTCTGTGCGATCACACCTGCGGCTCTCAAGATTTGGGTTTCTTCACCTTTTCCGCTGTCGAGAAAACTATCAGAGAGGAAGATGGTGAGAGTGGGTGGGGGGATGTGGACGATTTTCTTATTGAGAATGAACCCAACTACTTTGGCTCTGATCCGGACTCTTAAATCTGATTTTGAGAGTCAAGATCAATAAAGTTCTTTCCTGGTCATCAAGAATGATGGCCAAGGCGAAGCTAATCCCTTCGCCTTTTTGTTTGGTGAACATTAAAGTTAATACCAAAAACAAGACGAAAATGGGGATAAATTCGCCTTGTTTTTTGTTTAAAATTTTGTTAGAATTAGATAGTTGAAAACTTGTGAGATGGTGCTCTTGGAGGCGCTGTCGGCCGTGGATTGCATGGTTTGGACGAAGTATAATATTCTTAGTCACTTCGGACAAAATCCACAGCCGACAGCGAGCGTAGCGAATCGCCGGTGAGCAAGCGTCCGGAAAGAGCATTATCTCACAAGTTTTCTTACCCACCATTTATGCCTAAAGAAGAGCTACAAAAAAATTCCTATACCGCGGAAGATATTGATGTGCTGGAAGGTTTGGAACCGGTCAGAAAAAGACCGGGGATGTATATTGGCTCCACCGGTCCGGACGGGGTGCACCATTTGCTTTATGAAATTTTTGACAATGCTTATGATGAAGCGCTGGCCGGCTATGCCAAAAATATTATCCTGACTCTTTTACCGGGCAACCAAGTGCGGGTAGAAGACGATGGCCGGGGCATTCCTACCGAAATTCATTCCAAGACAAAAAAATCCGCCTTAGAAACAGCGGCGACCATGCTTCATGCCGGTGGGAAATTCAATAATCAGGCCTATAAGGTCTCTGGCGGTTTACATGGAGTCGGTTTGTCGGTGGTCAACGCCCTCTCTATTTACATGAAAGCGGAAGTGCATCGCAAACCGGATGTTTTTGCGCAGGAGTATAAGCGGGGAAAACCGGAAGCTCCGGTCAAGAGGGTGGGGAAAACCAATCGCACCGGCACGATTATTACTTTTGAACCGGATCCGGAAATTTTCAAAGAAATTAATTATGATTGGGAAAAAATAACTACCCATTTTCGTCAACAGGCCTACTTAATCAAAGGCATTAGGGTGCACCTTGTTGACGAGCGAGCGCCGCTGAAAACCATTCGTCCGGAAAATCAAAAAGAAACTATTTCTTATCCTGCTTACACCTTCTATTTTGAAGGCGGTATCATTTCGTTTATTCAGTATTTTCTGAATCGTAAGGAAGAACGGAAACATCCGAATATTTTTTATGTGGCTAAAGAACAAGAAGAGTTGCAGATAGAAGTGGCTTTTCAATATACCGACGATTTGCAGGGAAAAGAACTGGGTTTTGCCAACAACATTCACACTTTGGAAGGCGGGATGCATCTGACTGGTTTTCGTTCCGCCATTACCAGAACTTTGAACGACTTTGCCCGTAAGAACGGTTACCTTAAAGAAAAAGAAGAAAATTTGACCGGAGAAGATGTGCGGGAGGGTCTAACAGCCGTAATTTCGGTCAAACTGCGCGAACCGCAGTTTGAGGGCCAGACCAAAGGCAAGCTGGGCAATCCGGAAGCGCGGACGGCGGTGGAGAGCGTTTTAAATGTGGAAATTCCGGATTGGCTGGAAAGAAATCCGTCCGACGCGCGAGGAATTATGGAAAAAGTTCTTCTGGCTTCCAAAGCGCGCATGGCGGCCAAAGCGGCGCGAGAAACGGTTATTCGCAAGGGCTCTATGGAAGGATTTACTCTCCCCGGAAAATTGGCTGACTGTTCTTCCCGCGATCCATCAGAATCAGAATTGTTCATAGTGGAAGGCGACTCCGCCGGCGGGAGTTCAAAGCAAGGGCGCAATCGCCACACCCAAGCTATTTTGCCTTTAAAGGGAAAGATTTTAAATGTGGAAAAAGCGCGTATTGATAAAATGTTGGCCTCTCAAGAAGTCCGGGCCTTAGTGATTGCCATCGGTACAGCCATTGCCGAAGAGTTTGATATTACCAAATTGCGTTATCATAAAATCGTGATTATGACCGACGCCGATGTGGACGGTTCTCATATTCGTACCTTACTTCTAACTTTGTTTTATCGCTACTTCCCGCAGTTGATTACGGCCGGACATATTTATATCGCCCAGTCGCCGCTTTATCGAATCCAAAAGGGCTCACAAATTTCCTATGCGTATAACGATCAGCAGAAAGAGAAAATACTTAATGAATTAAGGGCGGCTCTGCCTAAGGTGGACAAGGAACAAACGAAGAAAAATGGGAGTTGGCAGGTTAGTTCGGTAGGGGGAGAGAAAGTAGCTGAAGAAGATAACGACGGCGAACCAAACGAGGAAGCTTCAACTACTTTGAGGGGGGTTTCTCTCCAGCGCTACAAGGGTTTGGGGGAAATGAACCCGTCACAGCTTTGGGAAACCACCATGAATCCGGCCAATCGGGTGTTATTAAAAGTGACGATGGCGGACGCGGGAAAAGCGGATGAGGTTTTTGATACCCTGATGGGCAGTGAAGTCATGCCCCGCAAAAAGTTTATCCAAACGCATGCCAAGAATGTGAAAAACTTGGATGTGTAGGGTCAAGCAAACTCGCAATACCACCTACTTTCGACCCTCGACTTGCCGCTGAAAGGAGAAGTTTCTCGGTCGGTGCTTTAGCCCGTCTAGAATCTCCTCGGGAGTTTTCAAGTAGGTATATGGCAGAGTTTATTTGATTTTATTCGGACAAAGTGGTAAACCTATGGCAGATTTCTTTTACATCTGAATAATGGGTGGTCTGAATGGAAAAGAGAATTGTAATTGCCGGTTCTTGCCGTACGCCAGTAGGCGCATTTGGCGGCAAATTGAAGAATGTTAAAGCTCAAGAATTACTAAGAACATGTTTTAAGGGTAGTCTCGAAAAAGCCGGGGTAAAAATGGAAGATGT
Source organism: uncultured Candidatus Saccharibacteria bacterium (assembly GCA_964580765.1). Lineage (GTDB taxonomy): Bacteria > Patescibacteriota > Minisyncoccia > 2-02-FULL-40-12 > IGHO2-12-FULL-4 > JAUYPS01. The sequence continues at coordinate 4,740 of CAZOKW010000020.1, read as the reverse complement.
TGATAGCGCCGTAGCCAGTACTTGTAACCATTCACCTGACGCGATGAATGTGGCTCGTGTGGCCCTTTTGTTGGCCGGTTTACCGGATGATGAGGTTAATCCTTATAGTCAAGGTGAATATTTGAAGAAAGAAGTTGTGGCAAAATCTAGCAGTACGCGTATCACTGCTTTTACTCCAAGTTTCAACTGCGGTTCTGGTGTTCAAGCGGTTATTTCTGCGGTCCATGAAATTCTGGCCGGAGATTCTATGGTGGTTCTGGTTGGTGGAACGGAGAGCATGTCTAATTCGCCGATGCTATTGGAACGCGGCGCTGGCTCTAAAATGAGAGATGCGAAAATGGTTGATTCGCTGGTACACGGTTTGTGCGACCCTCTGACCGGAGAACAGATGGGTCGGATTGCGGAAAATACAGTTGAAAAGTATGGAGTTTCCAGAGAAGAACAGGATCTTTTTGCGGTTGAGTCCCATAAGCGGGCTTATAATGCTGTGACTTCGGGTGAATTTGAAGCCGAAATTGTACCCGTTAGATCTGTCGAAAAAGGTTTTTTGGGAGGTATTAAGGAGGAAACCACTTATGAAGATGAAGGCCCGAGGTCAACCCTAACGGCCAGTAAATTAGCCACCTTAAATCCTTATTTTAAAAAGGGAGGCACCATTACTCCGGCAAGCAGTTGCACGGTTAACGACGGTGCGGCAAGTTTTCTGGTCATGGACCTTGAAAGAGCTTTGGAGTTGGGAGTTAAACCTGAAGCAGAAATTCTTGGTTACGGTAAAGCCGCCGGCGACCCGTCTCATATGGGTGAAGGTCCCATCTGGGCAATTCCCAAGGCCCTGAAGATGGCCGGACTGACCGTGGATCAGGTTGACTTCTTTGAAATCAATGAGGCATTTGCCGGAGTGGTTTTAGCGGCAAAAAAACATTTCCAAATTCCTGATAACAAGCTGAATGTCCGTGGCGGGGCTATTGCTCTCGGCCATCCGGTTGGAACATCCGGCGCAAAACTGACTACGACTCTCATTCACATACTTCAGGATTTCGAAAAGGAGTATGGCATGGTCTCGCTTTGTGTCGGCAATGGCCAAGGAATCGCCCTTGTAATAAAAAGGTTTGTTTAAGACGGTCACTTGACTGTCTTTTTTATTTTTTATACATTGTGGCCAGTAGCTTGAAATTGGGGAGTATTTCAATGGGTTATGCCATTCGTACGGTTGGCGTGGTTGGCGGGGGAACGATGGGCGGCGGGATTACGGCTCTAGTTGCCCGTTCCAATCGGCCGGTAGTTGTAAAAGAATCAAATCAAGAATTTGTTAAAAAGGCGACAGACAATATTTATAGTCGTTTTCAAAAGTGGTTTGATCTGGGTAAAATAGATCGTAATACCCTTGATCAGTTGAAATCTTACGTTACTGTGACCGACAATATTCAGGATTTGGCCGAAACCGATCTGGTCATTGAGGCGATTCCAGAAAATATGGAGATGAAGAAGAATTTATATGCCGAGCTTGACAAGATCCTGCCGGAACATGTGGTTCTTGCTTCCAATACTTCTTCATTACCAATCACTGAAATTGCCCAAGTGACAAAGCGACCGGACAAAGTTGTCGGCATGCATTTTTTCAATCCGCCGACAACGATGAAATTGGTTGAATTGGTCCGGGGGGCTAATACTTCTGACGATACGCTTAACATGGTTGAAAAATTTGCCAGAGCAACTCTTGGTAAAATCACCATCCGTGTTGCGGATCGGCCTGGTTTTCTGGTCAATTGTCTGCTGTTGCCTTATATTGGCGAGGCGGTGCTCGCCCTCGAACGGTATGATATTTCGATTAAAGCTCTTGATGCCGAACCCGTAAAATCTGGCTGGCCGATGGGACCATTTGGAGTTCTAGATGTTGTCGGATTGGATACCGCATATTTTGTCGCGGAATTCTTATCTCGGGCTTATCCGGAAAAGATCCAGCTAGGAACGTTATTTAAAACCATGATTGATGCCGGCCGTTTAGGAGAAAAAACCGGTGTCGGGTTTTATGATATTAAGGGCGGACACGAACCGTTAGAAGATCTCATCAGAAGGACTTATGGCTCAAGATCCGAGGTTTCAGTAGGAGAAATTTTTCAACAAATGCGGGCGAGATTTGTGAACGAAGCCGCCCAGGCCTATCAGGAAAAAATTACCTCTAAGAATGAAATTGAAATTGGAGCCAGGGTTGGCGTTGGTTTTCCCGGCGATGGACCCCTTCATTTTGTTGATGAAATCGGAGCATCCAAACTTGTTGGCCAGCTTAACGGCTATTGCGAAGTTTTGGGGCCAAGGTTTAAACCGGCCCAGATCCTGGTTGATATGGCAAATTCAGGAGAGAAGTTTTACAGATCATTGTAAAAACGGCTAAGGCCGTTTTTTGTTGACATTGTAGTGGCTTTGTTATATATAAGTGGGCAGATGTCTTAACAATTGGAGGACAAAAGTGGCCCAGATAATTTCTAGGATTTCAGGTAATATCGGAGTTATCAAGTTTTCTAATCCGCCGTTTAATCTTTTAACAAAAGAGATGTTGGAGGATTTCGTTAAGGCGGTGAACGGCTTTTATTCCGACGATACCGTAAGAGCGATTGTCATTAAAGGAGAGGGGAATGCGTTTGCGGCCGGAGTCGATATTAAGCTTATCCGTTCAATGGCGCAAGCCGGAGACAGAAATGCCGTCGAGTTGCTTCTCAAAACAGTCCATGATTCGTTTGATTTGATGCATGGCGGGGAAAAGCCGGTCATCGCGGCCGTAAACGGTTTTTGTTTTGGCGGCGGTCTGGAATTAGCGCTGGCTTGTAATTTTATTGTTACGCCGGCTAATTCTCAAATGGCCTCATTCGCTTTTCCGGAAATTGACTATGGTATTATTCCCGGTTTGGGCGGGACCCAAAGATTACCAAGACGGGTTGAACCGCGCCTATCCTTGAAAATGATGTTGGGCGGTAAATCATCTTCCGTACAAGCTGAAATTGCAAAAGAGATGGGCTTAGTAGACGAGATTCTAAGCGAAGAAGATTTTGACGAGGGTGTGGTAAATTTTGTTGAAAGGGTCTTGAAGGGTGAAATTGTCGTTCCCAGCGATCGTCTTGGTCCTCGGCCTGATTTCCACGGTCTAAGCAAATCAGACTTTGAGTCCTTTGCTGACGGACATCCGGCTTTTGCGTCTCATCTTATCAAAAGTGTCGTCAATGAAGGTCTGAAGCTCTCACTGCCGGATGCCTGGTCAAAAGTTGAATTACCGGCGACATTAAGCTGTCTTTTTACACCGGATGCCATTGAAGGACTTGCTTCATTTTTTGAAAAAAGAAAAGCTTCCTTCAGCTTGATTATCGGCAAACAGGAACAGATTGTGGCGCCGGGTGGTGTTCAAAATGCCGAAATCCCGCCATGGGAAAAAGAAGAATGCCAGATGCTTCGCCAAACAATCAGGGAATTTGGCGAGAAAGAATTAACCTGGCCACAGGTTCGTCAGATGGAGAAAACCGAGACAGTATCAAAAGAGCTTTTGAAAAAAATGGCTGAACTTGGCTTGTTTGGCGTCGGATTTCCGGAAAATGTCGGCGGTTACGGATTAGGCAAAATGGGTGTCTGTGTTTTAGCTGATGAGTTGGCATATTATCATCCGGCAACAGCGGTAGTGATGGGCGCTTCGACAAGTTTGGCCGGTGAAGCAGTCTATCTTTTCGGCAACGAAGATCAGAAACAAAGATATCTGGTTCCCGTTATTGAAGCTACAAAAATCGGCGCATTTGCAACCACTGAACCTAACTTCGGTTCTGATATTGCCGGCATTACTACCATGGCAAAAAAGGTTGATGGTGGCTGGCTGCTTCGAGGGGCTAAGCAGTTTATTACCAATGGCGAGATATCTGATTTTGTTATTACTGTTGCTCAAACTTCTTCAGGCGGCCAAAAGACATTGAGTTTGTTTATTGTTAACAATAATTCAAAAGGTTTTTCTATCACTAAGCGAGAAGAAAAAACTGGTATCCATGCATCGCGGACCAACAGTTTTGCTCTTGACGATGTTTTTGTTCCCGATGCCGATGTTCTGGTAGACGGAAGCGACGGTAAAAAGAAGGGTTTTAAGGCGGTAATGAAGATATTTAATCATTCAAGAATTACAGTGGCTGCCAGTTGTATCGGCATGATGCGCCGGGCAATTGATGAGGCCTGGAAGTATGCTAAAGACCGGCCTCTTTTCGGAGAGCCAATGTATATGAAACAAAATACCGTTATGGAGATAGGCAAAATGAGAGCCAACTTACTTGCGGTCGAAAGCGCTGTGTTAACTGCCGCTTGGAAGATTGATCGCGGTCTTGATGTGCGCAATGAATCAGCGGCAGTTAAATATTTTGCCGCCGAAACAGCTTTCAATGTTATTGACAGGGCGGGCCAACTTCATGGCGGATGCAGGTTCATTGCCGATTTTCCGATAGAAATGCTTCAACGAGATATAATAGTTTTCAGGGTTTTTGAAGGTACAAGCGAAGTTCAATTGTTGTCGCTTGGCAAGGATTTCATCACATCGCGATTGATGGGGTCTTAATTAAGTCAGATATGGATTAAGAGGTTGAAAACCTCTTTTTTATTTTGTGGGTGCGGTAGGAATCACCAGGACATTTGCTTGACTACAAATATCCCTGATGCTATACTGATTTTACAATCAAATTTGCCCCTGCGGGGGTTTTTAAATAAAATGAACTTAAGCAT
>CAZOKW010000019.1:8563-17147 GCA_964580765.1 uncultured Candidatus Saccharibacteria bacterium | reverse complement strand
ATACTTCGTCATCCAAAATCCAGTCGGCCAGTTTAGACCAAAGAGAGGCGGAGTGGAGGACTACTTGTGATTTAAGAGGGTTGAGAAAATTGTCCTTGGTGTAGCGATAATTTTGATAAAGAAGAATTGGAAAGTCCAAAGAAATAAAATCTTTAGCAGTAGAGAATTTTTGCAAAGAAGAAGCGCGTAAATCAAGATATTTTTCCGGAGCCAATAAAGAAAAAGATAATAAGAAAATAAAAAGAACCGACAGGGCATATCTCAAACCTCTTTTGAAAAAAGATTTCAGATATACCCTACCGGTTCGATTAATTGGCCGATTGGCCGTATGGAAAAGAGCTGTTGAAGGAACTTGTCCCGACTGTAGCGTCGGGGCTGTTTGATTGGCTCCGAAAGGAGAGCTGGTGCTTTTTATCCCGTTTAATCTTTTCTGGATTACGGCTTTCTTTTTGTACTCTTCCAGTGATTCGCGCGAGACCAGCCAGTTGCCGGCGATTCTAACTCCCTCCACCCGGCCGGTTCTGGCAAGCAAAGCAATATGGTTTCGGTCGTAACCGAACTCTTCGGAGAGAATAGTCGTGGCAACAAATTTTTTCCCCTCTAAAACTATCTCGGTATTTTCTGCTGATAATCCCTTAAAATCCAAAGGATAACTCCTCAAAAGCTTTCCTTACGGCCAATCGGGGTATTGCCTGCAAATATCTCCTTTATTCTCAAGATTTATCTGTAAGAGATATCTGCAAGCAATAACTGACTTAATTATCGTTCTTATACAAAACATGGTCAAATAGGTTATCAACATGTAAAATTAAGTCCGCTTCGCATCCGACCCAGCCTCTTTTCAAGATTTCTTTTTCAAAAAACAAAGACATTATTGCTTTTTCGGACTGTCGCTCCACCAGCGTTTCCGCTCCATCGCCGTCGTCTGTGGATTTTGTCCGAAGTGACTAAGAATATTATACTTCGTCCAAACCATGCAATCCACAGCCGACAGCGCCTCTAAAGCAACAATGTCTTTGTTTTTGAGTTTTCTGCCTGATCATGTTTGAACGAGGCCGGATAGAATGCTACGCTATCGAATTTTGGCCTGTTTTGTGCTAGTATATATTATGTTTTATTAATGTTTAGTATTCTTTATGAGTAGATTTAAGATACTTAAAAAAGATAAAAACTCTTGGGCCAGAACGGGAGTTATTGAAACGCCCCATGGAATAATTGAAACTCCGGCCTATGCTATGGTCGGCACTCACGGACAGATTAAGTGCCTCCCAAAGGAAAAAATTGCTCAAACAAAAACTCAACTGGTGATGACCAACACCTTCCATCTTTGGCTCGCCTCGCTAAAGCTCCGGCGAAGCGAGCAGGATTTTAAAGGTCCTGGGGGAGAAATTGAAAACTTGCCGTCTGTTCAAAGTTTTTTCGGAGACAACATGCCAACCATTACCGACAGTGGTGGATTTCAAGTTTTCAGCCTGGGCTTCGGACGAGAACATAAAGTTGGAAAAGTAGTTAAAGGTTCGACCTTTTTGAAGATCCAAGGTCGAATCTTGAAAAGTTCGGAGGAAAATTTAGTTAAAATTACCGAAGAGGGTGTTTACTTTGGCGACCAATTTCTTGGTCCGGAACTTTCTATAAAAATTCAGGAAAAGTTAGGTGCAGATTTAATTTTGGCTTTTGATGAATGTACTTCGCCTCTACACGATTTTAATTACAATAAAGAAGCGATGGAAAGAACTCACCGATGGGCAAAAGTTTGTCTGGAAACAAAAAATAATCCGCCAGCTGGCGGAGGGCAACTCCTTTACGGAATTGTCCAAGGCGGAGAGTTTCAGAATTTAAGAGAAGAGAGCGCTAAATTTATAAACTCCCTTCCCTTTGATGGAGTCGCCATCGGTGGAACTTTTGAAAAATCGGCCAATGGTTCTTTTGATGTTCTGAAGTGGACTATCCCCCATCTCGACGAGAACCGCCCCCGGCATTTTTTAGGTATCGGATTAATCGGGGATATTTTTGAAAGTGTGGAATTAGGAATTGATTCGTTTGATTGTGTTGTCCCTACCCGCGAAGCGCGGCATGGTGGAATCTGGACTAAGTCCGGACGACTGGATATCACAAAATCTGTCTATCAAAATAACCTATCAAAACTGGAAGAAAATTGCCTATGTCCGACTTGCGATGTCGTGCCGAAAGCTGAATTGCACCGGTTATTCAAAACAAAAAATCTCCTGGCCGGGGAAAACGCCACCATGCACAATGTTTACTTCTTCAACAATCTAATGGCGGAAATTCGAGAGGCCATCAAGAATGAACGTCTGCCAGAACTTAAAAAAGAATATCTGCCCTAGCGTACAGTCCCCACCCATCTCTTTTCAAGATTCCCTCGCCGTGCCAATAATACTCGATTTCTTCATCAAGCCGACAAAAATTCAGTACCCCTCCCAGAGTCGGACCGAATTGTTTGTGGCGGGCCTTGATTTCAGAAACCTTCGTTGATTGGCTCCATCTTGTCGCAAGCTTGCTCCAAGATTCCTGCTCGGTCATATTTGAAAAGAGAGGGGTGGGGACTGTGCCAAGTTAGACTTAAGAATCGAGAAGGGTCTGGCAAATCAACACCCCTGAAGGGGTAGGGGGCGCTTCGCTGTGTTTATTTAAAACATATTTCGAGCGTAGTCCCCGTTGCTTTTGAAGCCAATGGGAGCTACGCTCGAGCCAGAAAAGCCGATTGGCCATGCCAATATTTTTAAAATATGGACGAGTTGTGCAAATAAACGAAGATTTCTGAAATCAAGGCCGGTAACAAAAATTCGGTCCGATGGTTTCGAGGGGTACTGAATTTTTGTCGGCTTGATGAAGAAATCGAGTATTATTTGCCAAGAAGGAGATCTTTAAAAATATTGGCATGACCAGTTGGCGCTATTTTAGCATCTGCAAGAACTCTTGCTCGCTGATAATTTTTACACCAATTTTTTTGGCCTTATTTATTTTTGAGCCCGGTTCTGTTCCGGCCACCACAAAACTTGTTTCTTGGCTAACCGAAGAAGAGATATGGCCGCCATTTTCCCGCACTATCTCCTCGGCCTGTTCGCGAGCGATAGTTTCCAAACTTCCCGTAAAGACAAAAGATAGCCCCTTCAGTTTGTCTGATTTGTGAGATAACTCCTGTTTTAGAACATGTACCCCAACTTCCTTGAATTTTGCTAAAAGTTTTTGGTTGTAGTCATTTCTGAACCAGTCGTAAATGCTTTTGGCCATCACCGCCCCGATATCCCGCAATTTGTTCAGTTCTTCCGTGTCTGCTTGGGAAACTTTCTCCAGAGAGCCAAAGAATCGCGCTAAATCAAGAGCCGTTTCCGATCCGACATGGGGAATGCCTAAAGCAAAAATAAAACGAGCCAGAGAAACTTCCCGACGGGATTGGATGGCCTGAACGGCCTTTTCGGCGGATTTATCGGCGAACCGCTCTAAATTAAGAAAGTCCTCTTTTTTTAAGAGATAAAGATCAGCCGGATCTTTGACCAGTCCGGCATCCATCAACCGGTCAATCAGTTTAGGGCCGATGCCGGCCATGTCTAAAGTTCCTTTGGAAATAAAATGGTACATCCCCTCCCTCTTAATAGCCGGGCAGTTCTTATTGATGCACTTGTGAGCCACCTCCCCTTCGATCCGTTTTACAGGCCCGCCACACACCGGACATTTGACGGGAAAATGAAAAACTTTCTCCTGACCCGTACGCAGTTCTTTAAGAACTTTTTTAATATCGGGAATAACATCACCAGCCCGCCCCACCACCACCGTATCGCCGATTCTGACCTCCAGGCGGCGGATCTCATCTTCATTGTGCAAAGTAGCCCGCGAAACGGTTGTTCCCCCGATTTCCACCGGCTCTAAAACAGCGATAGGAGTCAGGGTACCGGTCCGCCCCACACCAACAACGATGTCTTTAACTTTAGTCGTAGATTCTTTGGGAGAAAATTTATAAGCTACCGCCGAACGGGGCGCCTTGCCGGCCACTCCCAGCTTTTTAAACATTTTATTGTCGTTAACGATAACTACCACACCATCTATTTCGTAGGCCAATTTTTCCCGATGCTTTTCCCAGTAATTCCGAAACTCCCGCACTTCCCGTATCGTCCGACAGTATTTGTTGTGAAGGTTAGTTTTAAATCCTAACTTTTTTAAAATCTCATGTTCCTCTTCATGGACTTTTTGACCCAGATTGGTCACTAAAGAATAGGCAAAAGAGTCCATTCGCCGATTGGAGGTAACGGCCGGATCGAGCTGGCGCACCGAGCCCGCCGCTAAATTGCGGGGGTTGGCGTAAAGAGCGGACTGACTGTCTTTTCTTTCCCGATTGATCCGTTCAAATTCTTTTTTGGTAATAAAAACCTCGCCCCGGACTATAAGTTCCTTTGGAACTTGGATATTTCGATATTTCGATATTTTGAGTTTGAGAGGTATGGCTTCAACGGTTTTTAAGTTTTGGGTAATATCTTCCCCGACACTGCCATCCCCCTTGGTTGAACCGGTTTTTAAAAAACCCTTTTCATAAATCAATTCAATGGCCAAGCCATCTATTTTTAATTCGCAGTAAAACCCGCCCAACTTTTGCTCCGCAAAACTTTGGCGGGCGAGCTCATCCTTTGGTACTTCCATATTCAATGCTCTCGCCAGGCGTTCCAACCACTCCTGCATATCTTTTTCGTCAAAAGCATCGTTAAAAGAGAGCATCCGTTCCGGATGAGTAATTTTGGCAAACTTTTCCAACGGTTTGTAGCCGACCCGCTGGCTGGGAGAATCCGGGGTAATTAAATCCGGCCATTCCTGTTCCAGATCAAAAAGTTCTTTTTTTAAGGCGTCTTCCACTGATTCCTCCACCAACTGCTCATCCAAAACCAGCCGGCTGTAGCGGTATTTATCAATCAGTTTCTTCAGTTTTTCAATCCGAATTTTGGCTTCCTGCTTATTAACCATGATGATAAACTACCACATTTTTGCCAAAAAGTTAAACGAAAACCTATCCCGAGGTTGAACCTCGGGATAGGTTTTGTTATATTTAGGTAATGTCTAGGAAAGTTATTTTTGCTCCAAACGAATTTTATCATATATACAACCGCGGCACAGAGAAGAGAAAGGTTTTTATGGATAGAACAGACTATGAAAGATTTTTGGCACTACTTTACTTATGCAATAGTAACGACAGGGTTCATTTAAACGACTTTCCCAGCTCCAACTTGGTAGAAAGGTTGTCATTACAACGACTAGAATCTGTTATCAATATTTGCGCTTATTGCTTAATGCCTAATCATTTCCACTTATTAATACAAGAAAAAAACGAAAATGGTATAAGTAGTTTTATGCAAAAGCTAACTACTGGTTATACCATGTATTTCAATAAGCGCAATGAAAGAAATGGCGCTCTTTTTCAGGGAAGGTTTAAAGCCACACATGCCAAAGAGGACCGTTATCTAAAATATTTAATCTCCTACATTCATCTAAATCCAATAAAAATTATTGACCCCAAGTGGAAGGAGAAAGGAATTAAAGACCAAAACAAAGCTCAAAACTTTTTAAAACAATACCATTATTCAAGCTATCTGGATTATTGCAAAAAAGAACGTATAGAGAATAAAATAATCACTAACACCGGACTGCCAGAATATTTTAGATCAATAAATAACTTTGAAACTACAACTCATTATTGGTTGGGAGATCAAAGCCAACTTCCCGAGGTTGAACCTCGGGATTAGCGGGAGTTTTAGGGGAAGTCGGCTTGAATGGCGCGAATAACACTTCTGAAATTGCCGATGGCTTTAACAGTTTTTCCGGAACAGTCGGGAGGGATTAACTGATAGGTGGCCCCGCTGGCTATGACGGGCGGAGGAGGAAGGGGAGAAGGAGAAAGTTGATTGATATATAGACACCATTCCAAACCGCTTTCCGCCGCAAAAAGCGCTCCCACTGAATTTTTGGCCTCGGTAATAAGGCGAATCTTCGGAGCAAAAATAGCCCCCAAGGCCAGGGCGATAGACAAAGTAATACCCAAAATTATGGCCGTAAAAATTATTATTATCCCTTTTTGCCTGTCATTATTATTCATGGTTTTTTTAGTCGCTTAACAATCTTTGGGACAAAGTAGTTTGTATATCAATAGAAATATTATGTTCCGGGTCAGGATGCCCATTGCTGACGGTAAGCAAAATGGTCACCCGTGGCTGGGCATCGTCTCCGGTTGTATTACCGCTGACACAAAAACCCAATTTGGTAAGCTGGGTGCCGGTGGAATTTAAAACCGTATCAACACCACTCCCTGAAAGACGGCGATGCAGATCGACGCCGGACAAAAAATAATTGATATCCCCGTTAACGGGATGCGTAATATTCAAACTTTGCGCCGGACTACCCGGGCAAACAGAGTTTGGGGTGGCCACATTACTCACCCTGATTTCCTTGGACATGGTCTCCAAAGCAAAACCGATATTTTCCTGCACTCTTTGGATAAAAAAGGCGCGCCGTTGCATTTTTGCGGCCTGCACAAAAATAACGGAAGCGGCCATAAAAACTCCCGCCGATAAGGCGATGACTATCACCATCTCAATAAGAGTGAAACCGGCGTTTTTTTTGAAATTTTCAATCATTATGGTTTGAACCAGTTAAAAAGATGGGTTTCGGCACTGGTGGTTTTGGCTATGGATTTAACATCCCAATTAACGGTAGTAATCACTCGAATCTCGGTAGCAGAAATAGCGGACAGCTCAATGGTTCTTCTAAAAACCGTGTCGGCTCCAGAATCATAGCTAAAAACTCCCGTCGTCAAGTTTTTTTTGAGAGGAGGGTCCCCGCTTAACGGCAAAAGGGCCGGAGAATTCCATTGAATTCGCCAGGAACCATTCGGCAAAGAGGCCCCGAAGCCGTTACCAAGAAACCAATCCCGGTCCCGGATATTGCGGACCACCTCGATCCCCTCTTGCGTTAAGTTGGCGGCAATCAAACTATCACGCAACATGAAAGAACTGTTCACATTGGCAGAAATAAAAATAAAGGCCTGCGTAATAGCGATGAGAATAAAAAGAGAGATGATCAGTTCAATCAGAGTAAAGCCGCTTTGCCCCGATTTTGGTTTACCAAAATCGAGAATCCTCGATTTTCTAACCAAATCCTTTGGATTTGGAGAAAATCGGGAATTATTTTTTAGATAGTAGAGGAGGGGCATTTAATTAAAATCAATTTTACCGGACGGAAAAATAGTAATAGTTTTGCAACCAGCCGGACATCCTTGATTTTTAAAACCAATACTAATCGCTAAAGGAGCGGCTGAAGAAGAGAAGAAGTTATTGATAAATATCTTGGGATCAGGCGGTTCAAAAAAAACATCATCAAACGGGGACTTAAACTGAATATGGCTCTCAACGATCTTAACCGTCTGAACGGTAAAATCGCTGCCGCCTTGATAATTGCGATTGGCCGTGCTACAAACGGCTTCTCCCCCGGCATAGATTAAATAACTATCGGGGGTCAGATAGTGGAGCCCGTAACCGCAAACCTGACCGCCTTGGAAAGTTGACCCGAAAATGGACAAATTCTGCGCCCGGCGAAAGTCAGAAATTACCGCCAAAGAGGCCCTCTCTAAAACCGCGGAATTCGTTTGCGAACCGCCCAAATTTAAAAGAAGAAACACCGAAAAAAAACCGGCTAAAATCGCGTACATCAAAACTTCGACTAAAGTAAAACCGCCTGAATTTTTCTTGATTATAAATAAAATCTTACGATATACGGCCATAAATTCGGCATAAAAAATTTATTGAACAAAACAAAGATAATAGCTGACCCGGCCAAGAGCGAACCGAAAGGAAGTTTAGTGTCCGACTTGCCCCCGAACCATAAAAGCAAAACAACACTCCAGATTAATCCGCTTCCCAAGGCCAAATAAATAATCAGGAGAATGGCTGGCCAACCAAAAGTAAAACCGAGTAAAGCCACCAGCTTAACATCGCCCAAACCCATTCCCCCTTCCCGATAATAACCTCTGGTAATCGCAAAAATCAGAAAAAATATCAGACCCGAAACGGTTCCGACCAAAAAATTGCTGAAAATATTGGAGAAACCGTCCGTCGTCAACCAATGATACAGAAACGCCAATAAACCCAGGACTAATAATATTTTATCAGGAATAATAAGGTAATCAAAGTCAATAAACAGCAAAACTATCAACAAAGAAAGAACGGCCAGCCAGAACAAAAAAGGCCAAAATAAGAAAAGGCCGACCGGCTTCGTTACCCAAAAAAAAGCCAAGAAAATAAGACCGGACAACAATTCCACCCCAAAATAACGCCAGCTGATTTTTTTAAAACAGTAACGGCATTTTCTTTTCAGAACCAAAAAACTAATCAAGGGAAAGAGGTCTTTCCAAGATAAATTATGCCGGCAATCCGGACAGCGAGAACGGCCTCGGATAAAACTTTCCTCCAAAGGAAGGCGGAAAATCAAAACATTTAAAAAACTGCCCACGGCCAGACCGAGTAAAAACATTAAAACTGCCAACATGCGACAATTATAACACAAACTCCGCCAAGTAGCGGAGCTTATG
>CAZOKW010000019.1:0-8463 GCA_964580765.1 uncultured Candidatus Saccharibacteria bacterium | reverse complement strand
TGCTTATGTGCTTATGTGCTTATGTGCTTATGTGCTTATGTGCTTATGTGCTTATGTGCTTATTTATGGTTGGCCCTGATCGTAAATACAATCGCTGGCTGCCGTCGTGCAGTTGGTTTTAGCATCAGTAGCGCCGATAATGGGCGCGCCACTCCAGCCGGTAGAGTTAATATCCACATCTTGATCAAGCGCCTTGGCCCAGACTTCTAATTCTGCCCAAACCTGATATTTGTTGGGGAAAGCCACCGGACTCCAAGCATAGCCATAACACTGGGCCGCTCCGCTAGTCCGGCCGTCGTAGATATTGTTAAGACAATCAGCGGCCAGCGGATCGCGCGGAACTTGGCTGATATATTTCGGAGTCAAACCGGTCATGGTAGTGCTGTTAAAAAAACTACCCCGATCATCAAAATCAAATTCAACAGCCGTTCTGACCTGGTTGACATGAGCAATTCTGGCCGCATCTCTGGCTTTGGAGCGGGCTACCCCTAACTGGAGCAAGAGTAGGGTGGCTAAAATACCGATAATGGCAATCACCACCAGTAACTCGACCAAAGTGAAACCACCGGACAATTTCAGAGCATTGACCGGACGAAGACCTCTCTTTGAAAAAATATTCATAATGCTTTTTATATTAAACTACTTAATAAAGTTATTATAACAAATTAAATTAAAAAGATATCCACAGGCCACAGCGAGCGAAGATGCTCGCTGGGCAATCGAGTGTCCGAAGAGGTAATGATGTCTTCGGTCTGCCGAAAGTTTTTACCCTGCGCCGACCAAACTGAAGATAGGAAGCAAAATCCCCGCTACTAATATCCCCGCCCCTAACCCCAACAACAGCAACAAAACCGGCTCGATTAAAATAGAAAGGTTCTGAATATCACGGTCCGCCTCCGTATTATAGAATTTAAAGATATGCTCCAGCATAAAATCGGTCTTGCCGGTTTTTTCCCCGATTGACAACATGGCCGAAACCAGCTGTGGCACCTCCGGATGCTTACTCAAAACAGTCGAGATGCTTCCGCCATTTCTGACATTTTCTCTCGCCTCCATTAAAATATCCCGAAAAATATAATTCCCCGCTATTTCCGAGGTAATTTTCAGGGACTCCAAAATCGGCACCCCTGATTTTATTAAAGTAGAGAGGGTCTCGGATATTCTGGCCAAATAAACATTGCGGGCGATCAGGCCAATCCGCGGAAAACTTATTTTTAAACGATCCACCAGATATTTCCCCGCATTGGTTTTGATATATTGGCGTAAAAACCAAAACAGAAAAACTATGACCAGCAGAATAAAAACAATGTAATTGGTGATAAAATTGGTCAGAAAAATTAAAACCGTGGTGACCAAGGGGACATCTTCCACTCCGGAATCAGCCAAAATAGAGAGTAGTTTGGGCAAAACCGTGGTCATCATTAAAATTCCGACAATGCCTAAGGCGGAAATAATAAATAAAGGATAGGTCATCGCTCCCCGTATTTTAGCATTTAAATTCTGGCTTCTTTCCAGATAATCAGCCAGATACAAAAGGGTCTCTTCCAAACGACCGGAGACCTCTCCGGCTTTGATTAAACTGACATAAAAGTCTCCGAAAAGATGGGGGGTTTTAGCGGCGCTTTCCGAAAGAGAACTGCCTCCCCGGATGGAGTCGGCCATCGCTTTAACTATTTTGGCAAAAGAGGGTTTTTCCGCTTGAGAAGCAATGGTCTCCAGTCCTTCGATGAGGGGGATATCCGCTCCGATAATGGTGGAAAGCTGGCGAGTAAAAACGACCACATCCTTGCGGTTGGGTTTGGAGAGAAAAGCCAAAACATCGGATTTCAAAAAATCATCCTCCACCGGCGCTAAACTTAAAATAATCAATCCTCTTTCCTGAAGAGCATCCACTGCCAACTCCTCGGAATTAGCGTCGATTGAACCTTTGATAAATTTTCCCTCCCGGTCGCGTACTTCGTAAGAAAATTGCTGCATATTACTATTCCAAAAGAATCCGCAGTTCTTTGGCGTTTAAAGAATAAAACTCGGCTTGTTCTTTGGAAATTTTACCTCTCCTGACCAAGTCAGCCAGAGATTTGTTCAAAGAAACCATGCCCTCTTCCTGGCTCGTATCAATCACCGCGTTTAATTGTTCCAGTTTGCCTTCTCTGATCAGGTTGCGCACCGCCGCATTGGCCACCAAAACCTCGACGGCGGAAACCAGCTCTCCTTGAATGCCGGGAATAAGCCGGCGAGAAATGATGCCGGAGATGCTATTGGATAACTGGGAGACGATTTGGGGCTGTTGAGCCGGAGGGAAACTATCAATAATTCTTTCGATCGTTTGGGCGGCGTTGTTGGTATGAAGAGAAGCAAAAACCAAATGGCCGGTTTCGGCCGCGGAAACGGCCGTGCTCATGGTTTCAAAATCGCGCATTTCTCCAAGCATAATAACATTAACATTTTCCCGAAAGGCGGCGCGCAAAGCATTGTTGAAAGAATTCGTATCCCGATAAACTTCCCGCTGGTCAATAATACAGCGATCCGGCACAAAAGTATACTCAATAGGATGTTCAATAGTGATAATTTTTTCCGCTCTTTCTTTGTTGATTTCGTTAATCAAAGAAGCCATGACCGTAGTTTTGCCCTGACCATTAGGCCCCACCACCAACACAAACCCTTGGGAAAGCTGGCTAAACATTTTAACCGACGGCGGAAGCCCTAATTCTTCAATGGTGCGGATATTTTTAGGAATATAGCGCGCCGTGATGGCAAAATAACCGCGGGTCAGATAAACATTGACCCTAAACCGCCCCCTCTCCTCAAGAATATAAGAAAAATCAGCCTCTTTTTCTTCTAAAAAACGGGCTTTATTTTCCTCCCCCATTAAAACCGTAGCGTAGCCCTCCAAAGTGTCTTTATCCAAAACGGTCCGGCTGGTCAGAGGTATCAAACGGCTGTTGACCCGGATAGTGGGAAAAACCCCCGGTGATAAATGAAGGTCGGAACCCTGCTCCTGGGCTAGGAGCGCTAAAAGTTCCTCAACTTCTATTTTGTAGTCGGCCGATGTTTTCATAATTAAGCAGGTTTAGTTTTTTCCGAAACACTTTCCTCTTTTTCATCGCTCTCTTGGGCGACTTCCAGCAATTCTTCCAAAGAAGTAATCCCCTTCAGCACCTTGATAACCCCGTCTTGAAACATGGAAATCATATCCTGTCGTTTGGCCTCCGCTCTGACCTTGGCTTCAGAAAACTCCCCCAGAATAATTTCCTCCAAGGCATCCGTCATTTCTAAAATTTCGAAAATAGCGATTCGCCCTTTATAGGACTTACCGCCGCATTCCTTGCAGGAGATTGTCCTCTTCGCCGAAGTGGCTGCGGAGGCCAAGTCGGGTGGAGCGGGCTTGTAAACAACATCCAGGTCTTCCGGCAATTCTTGGCGATAAACTTTTGGCAAATCAGCCACCGCTTGCCGGATGATATCCTTTTCCGCTTCATTGACCTTCGCTTTAATTTTACACTTTGAACACAGTTTTCTCAAAAGCCGTTGAGCGATAATCAAATTAACCGTCGGCGCAATCAGGTATTTTTCCACTCCCATATCAATGAGGCGCGGAATGACCCCCACGGCATCATTGGTGTGAAGAGTGGACAAAACGACATGGCCAGTCAGCGCCGCATTAGTAGCCAAACCGGCCGTTTCCCGGTCGCGAATCTCTCCGACCATGATCACATCGGGGTCCTGACGAAGAATATGCCGCAAACCGGAGGCAAAAGTATAGCCAATTTCTTCGTGAATTTGGGACTGATTGACTCCGTCTAAAAAATACTCAATGGGATCCTCCAGGGTAATGACATTAATCCCCTCGTTGTTA
This sequence comes from uncultured Candidatus Saccharibacteria bacterium, assembly GCA_964580765.1. GTDB lineage: Bacteria > Patescibacteriota > Minisyncoccia > 2-02-FULL-40-12 > IGHO2-12-FULL-4 > JAUYPS01. The sequence continues at coordinate 4,607 of CAZOKW010000019.1, read as the reverse complement.
TATTTGCGAAGCAAAGCGTAAAGAGTGGTGCTTTTTCCGGAACCGGTCGGTCCGGTCACCAAAAGTTCGCCAAATGGCTTTTCCAGATTCCTCAAAACCATCTCCAGAGAATGCCCATAAAACCCCAAAGCCGGCAAATCAATATTGCCGACCATGGGATCAAGAATACGCATGACAATCTTTTCTCCGTTGCGAGTAGGCAGGGTAGAGACCCGAAAATCTATTTTTCGGTCCAAAAAAGTGCTGAATCGCCCATCTTGAGGCAAACGGGTTTCATCTATTTTCATCTCCGATAAAATTTTTATCCTGGTCACAATAGCCGCCAGAAGCGTTTTCGGCAAAGAAAGGGTCGCTTGTAAAATACCGTCTATCCGAAAACGGACCCGGATGATTTTTTCAAACGGCTCAATATGAATATCGGAGGCCCTGTTTTCCACCGCATGTTTGACCACAATGGCCACCACTTTAGTAATGGGTGAATCGGCCGTAATCTGCTCCAACGAGCCGGTAGAGGCGATATCTAACTTATTTTTATTCTTCGCCGTTCCATCTTCTTCAATAGGTTGAAGCACCTCCCCCACTTCGGTAGTGATAGAGGCGTAATCCTTGAGAATTCTGTCAAAGTCGCGGTAACTGATAATGAACTTTTCCAAAGACAACCCCTTGTCTTCCGCCATAAACTTCAACGCCTCCAAAGCATCCAAATCCTCCGGATTGATAAGGCCGACCCGCAAAACATTGCCCTCTTTGGCAAAAGGAATAATCTGGTAAAAATTAACAATATCCTCCGGAATCTCCTTGGGCAGTCCCTGATTTAAGTCAACTTTTGATTTTACCAAATCAAAAGCCGGCAAATTATAAATCTTGGACTTTAGATGAAGAAGGTCTTCGTCGCTAATCAACCCCTGCTCCACCGTCACCCGGCCAAAATCTTTATTTTCATTTTGGGCCTGCTTGATGGCGAAATCAAGCTTCTCCTGGTCAAACACTTTCTTTTTGACCAGCTCTTCTATTAAAGTTTGAGGGATTTTAATCATAAAATTTTCAATTATCAATTTTGCAATTTACAATCAATTTTCAATGATTCAATTTCCAAACATTTGAAAATTTAAAAATTGGAAATTCAATGAAAATTGGAATTTGAAAATTGAAAATTATTTAAAAAGGACTGAAGGGATTGTCCCGTCCGGTCTGCCCCGGATTAACCGGAATAACTCCAAAGACCTTCAATTGTTTAAATAGAACCCCGTCTAAAACCGAAAAATCTAAATTAACAGAACCCAGTTCCGGTGAAATTTCTCCCCTGACCGCCAAGGGTGGCTGGGAAGTAGAAGGGGCTTTGGCGTTGAAAGCAAGCAGAAAAGAAACAGCAAAACCAAGAAATAGAATCAGAATGATAAAAAGTTTTTCAGATTCAGTTTTGTTGGGTGAGGTAGGCATAGAAAATGGTGGGGACTAATTTTTTAAGTAGTAAGCCAGGAATTTGATATTGATATTCAGTCGGCCGCTCCCTGCTCCGGAAGCATCCAGAGAAACAGAGAAATCCTGCACATCAAAAACCCGCAAGTTTTTTTCCAGCAGTTTAAAAAATTCCAGAGTGGAGGCGTAGGAAGCGGTCCCCACTACTTCCACCCGCAAAGTTTCATAGAAAGTTTTACCTTCAGTAGAAGACTTCGGAGAACTTTTGAAATCGGTTAAATTTACGCCCGCTTGCCGGGCCGCTTCTTCTACACTGACCACAATCTCATGGGTATTTTTCTTAACGGGTAAAACGGCCGCCAGCTGTTCAATGGCCGTCTGGTTAGCGCTGACTTTTTCCTGCCAGCCGTCTATTTTCCCCAAAACGGTTTTTTTCTGATCTAAAGAAGATTGCCGGCCGTCAATCATTTGCCCCGTCTCCGCGGAAATTTGATAAAGCGGTAAAATCAAAACAGAAAACAGAATAAATCCTATAGCCGCCATTCCCGCCCCCATTAGTTTTTTGTAGTTCATTTTGTATTCAAGAGAAAACTTTCTTTGTCAAAAAAGACCCGCATATTATATTCCAATGCTCCGGTGGAGAAGGTGGAGACCTTATCAAGATAAAGATCGACTATGGCCGGGTTGGACAAAAGAGCCGCCATTTGCCTGGCAATCACGGTGTAATTGAGCGCCCGTCCTTTGATTTCCAGCTTGGATTCGTTGATAACGCCGGCGAGGTTTTCGATTTGAACTTGAGAAGGGGTGAGGCCCTGCACTTGACTTAAAACATTAGACCAAATAGGGTGATTTTTCAAAACATCGCCCACCAGAGAGAACTGTTTTTGAAGCAAAAGGAGCTCTTGTTCAAATTTTTTATCTCTTTGATTCTCGACCGCGGAGATTTCATTGTCTATTTCGGCTAATTGCCCAACTAAATAGCCGGCATAAATCTTCATTCCGGCAAAAAGCAGAACGACCAGCAGGACGACGCCCGCTCCATAGTAAAGCGGCCGGTTTTCGCCCGGGATATTAATTTCTAATTTCCGTCGTGACTCCGGAAGCAGTGAGATAATCCCCCCTTGATTAGACATAGTTATATTATATCTTAAGCGCCTCTCATCGCCAAGCCAATGGCCACGGAAAAGATCGTGCCCAGTTCAGAGGTCAGCGACGCAATTTCCTTAGGATAAATCAAACGGGCAAAAGGATTGCCCAAAGAAACATCCATCCCCAGCTTGACTTTAAAATAGTCGGCAAACTTGGGCATATTAGCCAGCCCCCCCACTAAAACAACTTTTTGTATTTTAATTTTTTGAGCCGTTTCATAAGTAGCAATGGTTTTTTTTGTCTCAAAAACCATCATATCAATTAAAGAAAACATGGCTTCGCTGATTACTTTGGCATGGTCGATTCCCAACCCAACCGTCTTTTTTAGTTCTTCGGCCTTGGCCAAACTTACTCCCTTTGATCGGGCAATTGATTTGGTAATTTCAAATCCGCCTATTTCGTAAGTATGACCGACTCTTTCATAACCCTTATCCACCACCAAAATAGAAGTGCTGCGGCCGCCGATATTGACAATAGCCATCGGGCTTTGGTCGTTTCCGGCCAGCGCCCTGATCAAGCCGATATTTTCTAATTCCAAGGCGGTCAGAGTAAGTCCGGCCTCCTGGCCGATTTTTTTGTATCTTTCGGCTTCCCGCTTGGGCACGGCCGCCAAAAAAACTTCTACCATCGGCATCGGCTTTCCATCCTGGCCGACCGGCAATCCGGGTTTAGTTAATTGGCTAGCGGGATTAGGGAGAGAGGAAGCCAAATTAATAATGGACCAGTCCACCACCACCTCGCTCAAAGGCAAAGGAATGTATTTTTTGGCCTCAAAGGGAATGGTCTTGGCCAAGTCCTTTTCCGAAAGATACGGTAAAGTAATGACGGTGGAAAAAGTGGAATAAGACGGAATAGAAGCAATGGCGTTCCGGCTTTTGATTTTGGTCTGTTTCAAAACTTCTTTTATTCCCCAAACAATGGCTTCATCGGGAAGTTTGGCCACTTTTTGATTGGTCTGAATGGCTTCTTCTTGATTTTCCAGCTGGAAAATCCCATAATTCAGTAATTTAAAACGGCCCCCTTCGCGAGTTAATTCCACTATTTTTATGGAAGCGGTACCGATATCTATTCCCAAAGAACCGCTAGAACCAAAACTTTTAAAAAAGGAAAATCCCATTGTGTCGATATTACAATTAAATTATATCACAAATCAAAAATGAAGTTATCCATAGCCCCCATAATTTCGGTAAAAAACTTCTTTCTGGAACTGCTTTTTCCCATCCACTGTCTGAACTGCGGGAAAAACTATTCGTCTCCCCCATCTTACCTTTGCCCATCCTGTTTTGACAAGATTAAATTTAAAATTGAGCCGGAATGCGCTTTTTGTCCTTCTCGTTCCATTAACGGGCAAACTTGTCCTTTCTGCCGGCAAGAACATCACCTTGATTTTTTGTGGGCCATAGCGGATTATCAGGAACCAATTATCAAAAAAATGCTTTGGGCTTTTAAGTACCGCTTCATTTCTTCTTTAAAAATTCCTCTCGGCCATTTACTCAACGCTTATTTGCGCCATAAAAAATTGGACAAATTTCTGGAGACATACCGCCGGCAGATGGTCGTTATTCCTATTCCCCTGCACTGGCGGCGCTTAAACTGGCGGTCATACAATCAGTCGGAATTACTGGCCAGAGAAATAGCGAACGAATTTAATCTAAATATAGAAAATGATATTTTATTGAGAACAAAACACAAAAAACCTCAAGCGGAATTGGCAGATAAAACGGCCAGAATAAAAAATGCTCAAAATATTTTCTCCTGTTCTGAATCGGAAAAAATTAAAGGTAAGGTCATTATTTTAGTTGACGACATCACCACCACCGGCTCCACTCTGGATGAAGCCGCCAGAATTTTAAAAGAATCCGGCGCGGAAAAAGTAATCGGCTTGGTGGTTGCGAAAGGATGAAAAAATCTTGAAAATATGGATAAGATGTGCTAAAATTTGGTGTTTTTGGAGGGGTGCTCCGAATGGTAAGGAAGCGGTTTGCTAAACCGTAAGGGTGTAAAAAGCCCTTTGTGGGTTCGACTCCCACCCCCTCCGC
>CAZOKW010000018.1:0-17256 GCA_964580765.1 uncultured Candidatus Saccharibacteria bacterium | reverse complement strand
CGAGGCGAGCGACGGCGAGCCGAGAGTCGAAACCAAATCCCTCCCTGCCCACAATATTAATTATATATGCCATTTGGCATATATAATTAATACAGTTTTGGATTGAGGGAGGGATTTGCACGCCGGAGCGATGTTTCGCCAGTAGGCGAAACCGCGAGGCGGTGGTTAGACCGAGGCGAGCGACGGCGAGCCGAGAGTCGAAACCAAATCCCTCCCTGCCCACAATGAGACGGGAGTGCCGGGGTAGTTCAGTGGTAGAACGCTTTCTTGGTAAGAAAGAGGCCGAGAGTCCGATTCTCTCCCCCGGCTCAAGAATTAAAAGTTGATAGTCCATAGTCAGTAGTCGATAGTTTTAAATTCTTAACTATAAACTAAAGACTATTTACTATAAACCAGTAAAGATGTCACAAGAAAATCTAATCAAATTGAAGTGCGGTAAGTGCAAGCGGTTCAATTATTTCACCACCAAAAATAAAAAGAAGGTGGAGCGCGCGATTACGCTTAAGAAATTCTGTAAGTGGTGCCGCGCGCATACTGAACACAAGGAAAGCAAGAAATAATACAAGATCGGATCTTGTATTGGGAGTGTCGTTCAATGGCAGGACCTTCCTCTCCAAAAGGAATAATTCCCGTTCGAGTCGGGACACTCCCGCCCATTTCATGGGCGAGGCTCGCCCAACTAATTTGGGCGGCCCGTCAAATAAAAAAGTCCTCTTTTGAGGACTTTCGGTTAAAGAGTGTTGGGGAGAAGTTCTTCCCAATCTATTTTAAACGGTTTTTTGAAGTAGTTTTTGATGTAAGTGGCGCTTAGGGTCCGGACGATAATCGGGCCGTTTTCCGGTCCTTCCGCCGGTACTAGGAGGAAAGACACGCCGGTATTGTTCGGCGAAAATCCTCTCTTGCCGTATTGATCGGTATGGGAACCGGAAGCGCCCATATGGTAAAAAATACGCGGAGTATAAGTAGAAGCAAAGAAGTGCTTATCTCCTACCGTGGTAATGGTAAAGTATCCGCTCTTGTGGCCTTCCATATCGCCGGCGAAAAGGTCATTTCTGACAAAACCAAGCAATGGGTCGGCCCAGCTGGCAAAGCGCGGAGTAGTGCCTCTGAAATCAACGGCATATTCGTATCCTCCCGGCATGACAATCCGGCCGCAGGCAAAGAACTCATTGCTATGCACCGGAGCTCGGACAAGTTTTCTGACTATTTGAGGATTATTCTTCCATCTCTCCAAAGCCAGTAATTTATCTTGGACTTTGGTGGCGTATAAATCGCCTTCGGTCAGAGCTCCCCAAACCGTATGGTCAAGATGGTTGCCGGTTCCATAATTTACCGCGCCGACATCTCTGGTATCTTTGCGGTCGCCGGTAATTTCCGAAAGTCCTTTATACCGGACTCCAGAATCGACTACTTGTGAAAGCAAAGCGTCAAAGAAATCTACATTAGGTTCGATGTGGCGTTCAAAAACTTGGTGGATTTGTTCTTTAGGGTAGTCCGAACCCCGCACCTGAAATTGACTTCTGATCAAATCATTTTTTTCCATAACCCAGCGTTTGATTTCCTCCGGGTCACTGGATTTCTGGATTTTTTTCTCAAATTCAGCCAGATCACCTTCAATCTCAACATAAGACATCTGCTGGGGGCTGGGCTGATATTGGGTCTCAAAATTACGGGCTTGGACGCCGTCGTCATTCATGTTGTAACAATGAACGCGCATTTGACCGGGTTGGAAAAGCCCCCCTCGGCGTTCCATTTCGATGACCGCTTCCACCATGCCAAGATGGCGTTTGTTTTCCTGGTCGTAAGCATATACTTTAGAACGGCCTCCATGGTGAGGATCGGTGCCGGTTTTAATTACAAAGAACTTGCCGGAATAAGTTTCCCGACTGTCTTTAAGTTGTTTTTTTCGGTTCGGCAGAGCCAAGGATTCAATAGAGAGATGATGAGGATTGATATCGCCGTTGGAGTATTCCAAGCGCAGCATTCCCGGCATAAATTGGTAACTTCCCACTGCTTTGGCCAAAGGATGTACCTTGTGAGCTTCATTATTCAAAGCTCGACGCAAAAACTTGCCATCGACAAGCGGCGGAGCCACAAATATCTTGGTGGGCATTAAACGCTGTCCCTCTACATATCGTTCCCGTTCGGTCTCTTTAGCGCCCAATGTACCGGAAGGCATCACTACCGTAAAATCCGGCATCTGATTGAGAAAACTTTTGCCGCCGAAGGTTTGATTGTATTTTTTAAGATACTCGTCCGTAACTGTCTCGCTGTCCGGAATATGGCATTCGCCCAAAAGGTTAAATGGTTTACCATCAAACAATCCGTTAAAAGCAATATAGCTGGTTCCCATGCCGATTACTTTGCAGTTAGGTCCAAGAGCTTTTTCCATTTGGCGGACTACAAAGGCCAAGACCCGCTTGTAAAATCGCCGATCTTCTTGGCTATGCACCAAAGAGATAATGGTGCGGGCGATTTCTCTGTTAAGTTGATCTAGCTCTTCTTGACTGGCTTCGCCGCGGGCAATCTGTTTGGTAAGCATGTTTTTTTTATTATTCAGTTTGGCAATCTGGCTTAGGGTGATATACCGCTCTGCCATATAGGCGGCTTTGGCTACAATATCCTGTTCTTTCTTGGTTAGGATCACATAGATTTTGCCGGAATATTGAAGTTTATCTTCGTGATTCAGAATTTTACTTAGGCCGGACATCACGTCGTGAAATGACTCGGCGACGGTCTCGTAAAGCACCATATCGTCAGGTGATTTGTCAATAATTTCAGCCGCCCGCGCCCGGTAGCTCGGATCAATGATTTCAAGATTGACATTCAGTCCGGAAAACAGCGAGCGATAGATTTTAGTGGCCGAACCGCTAGCCTTGCGAATGTCTAAATCAATAATGTTGGCCAAAAACATGGCCACATCTCCGTTGGATTCAGCATCTACAAAGGCCCGCCAGAGGGGGTTCTCTTTCATAATAGGGTTGTACAGAGTGCCGATAAACGGGGCGTTGGGAAAAGAAGTTTTCCAACTTTTTTTCTCGATGGCTATTTTGAAAGGCCGTTTGAAAGTGCTTTCCGGTAACTTAAACTTCTCATCTTTCTTGTGAGAGGATTCATCAAGGATTTGACCTAAACCACGCCGAAAAGATACGGCTTGGACCAATCTACTTTTGCCGCGAAGTTCTCCCACCCAATCGTCGATCATCTTTTTGGGAAGGTGCTTGTTATAGGCATAGAAGTCCGGTAGCATATCCAGTCGGAGGCAATTTTCCAAGTTGGCCAGCGTCTCTTTATCTCTAACCGCTGTCAGTAGTTGCTCTTTAAAAGCATCTTGGGTCAGGTTGGCCGCTACTGACGGGAATTCGGCGCTGATCTGTTTGAAAATATCACTAATATCTGTGCTGACTAATGCTCCGCTTTTGACAATTTCTGCTACCCTTTTTTCAATAACTTTTTCAACTTGCTCCGGTGTTTTAATAGCCGCAACAACTTGCAAACGGTTACGATTTTCTCCGAGAAAACTTGCCGCGTAACGAAGTCCTTCTTCGTTTGGACATTCCGGCCATTCCTGGAGCAAATCCAAATTGGTATTGCCGGAGAGGCGGAAGTCGGAACGAAAGCGCTCCAGAAACTTCTCCTTGAACTCTTCGAACCGTTGAAGATTTTGCCTCTCCAGAACCTTGAACCAGTCTTTGGCGGTAGGCGGAAGGTCTTTTGGTTCGTCGTTTCTTCCAAAAAAATCAATTGGAGCGCCCCATCCCAGTGGCGCCGAAATATTTTCAAACCCAAGTTTTTTGATACGCTCATCGGTAAGATTCAAGGTATGCGTTTTTATGGCATTTTTCGAGGTATGCCCTTTAAATCCGGCTGACTTAAGATCTGTGGCAAGCTTTTCATAAATCTGCCGAAGCTTTCGTCGTCCTTCACCTGTTTTGGTGTTGTATTTATTCGATTCAAGCACGGCGTTAATCAAGATTTTATCCGTTTCGTCGTTCCAGAGGGTTGATTCCGGTCTGTCTCGGGAAATCTTGTATTTTGACATAACATGGTCAATTTGGCCTCTACTGCACTTGAATATTTTTTCAAGCTCTGGCCAGTTATCGTTCCGGTGTTCACGAAGTTCCTCAAGTTTTTCCGGAGTCCATTTTTTTACTAATTTTGTCTTATTCGGCACTTTATCGCGGTCTCGGCGAATATTATTTCCTTCCATCGCGTGCTTTAAAGCTTTTTTGGTTTTTCCTTTAAACATTTCCAGAAGCTTGCTCCATGGTTTATTGCAATGCTCCCGCAAGTGTTCCACTTTTTCAGGGGTCCAGTAGAGAACTTTTCTCTTCATGACTTTTCCTTTGTAAAAAATCTTTCCTTTAAGTGCATCGTAACAATTAAAAAAGCGATTTCAATCTTGACACTGCCGAGTTATCCACAACTAAAAAGCCCCAACGGGGCGAAATTAAAAGGTGAGATGCCGGCGAGTCCCATGAGTCGGCGACACAGGTTATCAACTTTTTTTCTTGAAATTGTGTTTTTAAAAATATAACCTTTAAAAAACGAACTTTAAAAATTATTTTAGGAGAGATTGATGTCGACTTTAACCCTGAGTATTCTAGCCGGTTTACTGGTTTTAAGCAGTTCCGGATTTTTTTTGAAATACATCTTAAAATTCGAAACCACTTTGGCTAATTGCACTACTCCTTTCATGTTTACTTTGATCGGAATAGTGGCCGCCGCCCAATTGCGTGATTTTGAGGAAGCAATTGTATTTTTTGGGGCGGCGGTAGTCCAGTTCGCCTCCTTTATTTTTGTCAGCCGGTTTCGGCAGAGAAGTTCTTTCTTTTGGCATACCATCTCCGCCATTATGTCTAATGGGGGCTGGTATGTCACGATGGGTTTGTTGAGCAAATCGCAAGCGTACTGGCTACTTTTTATTCCGCATATCGTCGGGATCGTGGCGGGACGAACGGCAGGAGTGGTTTGGGCTCAATATGTTGAGCAGAGATACGAATTGAAAGCCGATGCTACTCTAGATGGCAAATTGGCGCCCGGCAAAAGGTTGGCCTACATTTGTCAGGAAAAAATGTTTTGGGTGTTAAGTGCTGGTCTGATCTTTTATTTAACTTACGGGTACTTTGGTTTCACGGCTGACTTTTACCAGTCAGTTCTGATAGTGATCGGTTTGGGGCTTTTACAAAACTTCTCTTACGCATTAAACACCAGAGCCTCGGCGAGGGGGAACAACTGGTACATTGCCACGACGGGAATATTTTCTGGGGTCACCTTCTATTTGAGTGCTATATATCTTTTCTCCAAAGGCATGCCCTTTGCTCTCTTTATTCCCTATACTCTTTCTACGGCCCTCGGTTCGGCGACTGGCGCCTTTTTCTCGATGATTATCGAATGGATTGCTAAGTTAAAACCCGACCAACATCTTGAAGTTAAGAAAACAAAAACCAAAGAGGAGATTAGAAGAGAACGACTACCTTACGGGATCGTTCTGGTCTTAGTGTCGGTCTGGATATTATTCCAAGAGCCACTTTTCAAATTTTTCGGTTTTTCCGTCAGTCAGCTTAAATTTCCCATTTCAGTAGTGACCATGGAGATGCCGCGAACTCTGATCATGCTTACCGCTTCACTAATTTTTTTCTTTGACACAGCTTTACATACCATGAATAGTCGGGCGGGGAGCAGAAGCCATACCGGTTATCATGTGGCGACTTGCATACCAAAAGGATTGGTGGATTTTTCCAAGATTAGTTATATTGCCCAGAACAGCAGAATTCCAGATGTCTTGCCGATTGGTATTTTGGCCGGTTGTCTTGGTTCTTTGTACGGCAAGGATGTATCCGAAAAAATTGAAAAATGGCTGCAGGCCAGAATGGATGTCGAACCGGTTAAAAAAACGGCGATAGTTAATTAAAAAAACACCCCGTCATTCGACAGGGGTTTATTTTATTCTTCCGGTCATTCGACTGGACTACTCGGTTTCGATGGTCAGTTTGCGGAATTTCGGTTCGTCAGCCGGTGGACTCCGAAAAGCGGGAAAAGTTTTTCCTTTGCTCTGCTCAATCTCTTTAATTAAATTTTCCACATCCTCTGTTTTGTAGAGACGATAATTATTTAAAGGATTGCGGTGGGCGACCAGCCGTCCTTTCTGGTCCCAGTTGCGAATCGTCAAGGGGCTGACTCCAAGAATTTTGGCCACCTCATTAACGGTTAAATATTGTTTAGGCATATTAAAACTTATTAAACTTTTGTATTAATCTTTGATAAGGTTACCCACTCCTTATTATATTTTGTCTAAAAAACAAAAACAATCTTTGTCCTGTGGATATCAACATTGATTAAAATTTTTAAAATTATAAACTTAACTAAATAAATATGTGGGGCAGACAGGAGCTGTCTGCATCTCATCTTTTAATTTCGCCCCTTCGGGACTGTCTATAAATGTGGAATACTTTCAAAAAGCCGGTTAATTTCGTTGGTTTCGAAAGAAGCCAACCCCAGGAAGGAGAGACGACTAATAACTTGCACCCCTCCTTTGAAACGGTGATAGAAGTGGTGGGAAATCCCAGCCCTTCTTTAGAGCAGTTGGAAAAAGAAGTATTTTCTGTGAGGTTGCGCCAAATTGTACGGGGGATTCTTTTGTCACTGGTTTTACTGGCGCCGGTTTTTTTTCTTCCTTTTACCGTTCCTGGCGATGTGCTCAATCTGAATAAACAAGTTTTGATATACGGGCTAGTTTTAGTTAGCGCAATTTTGTGGCTGGTAATGATTATGAGACAAGGAGGAGTACGATTGAAAACCAGTGGTTTGGAACTGGGAATTTTGGCTTATCTGGGAGCGGGATTGCTGGCGGCGATTTTTTCCGAACAGGTTTACGGTAGTTTTATAGCCGGGAACGGGTTTATGATAACGGTCAGTTTGGTTGTATTTTCTTTTCTTCTTTTGAATTTTTTTGAAAAGAGGGAAATTGATCGAGTGATAAATTATTTCGCGGTCGGTTCTTTTTTGGCGGTGTTGAGCGGAGTCCTTTCTTTGTATGGCGTCCCGGTTTTCAAATGGGTCTCTTTTTTATCTTACAAAAATCTTTCCTTTAGCCCTCAATTTAATACGGTTGGCTCGATCAACAATTTAGGGGCCTTGGCGGTTTTACTGACTGTGTTGATCGCGGCCCGTTATTTTAAAGCATCTTTGCCTGATCGCAACGCAGACCCGATCGCGACCTCAAAATTCAGCTGGTTTATGCCGGCTGTTTATGTTGGTGGAGCGGTGGTTTCAGCTGTTTTACTTTTAATCATAAACTGGAGTATTTTCTATGTTGTTTTGGTGGTGGGGATGGCCGGAATTGTTACCGGTCTGGCTTTGACCCAGAAGCGTCTTGGCCCAGAAGCAAAATTTAGGACGGCTAATTTAGTTGGTCCGCTGTTAATTTTAGCTTTTTCACTTTTACTCCTGTTTAGCAGCCGTTACTTTAATTTTGACTTTCCTGGACGGAACAATTTGCCGGTGGAGGTAGCGATTTCCCAAAAAGGATCGTGGGAAATCGCCAAAAAGGCGCTTTCGGATAATTTGCCTTTTGGCATAGGACAAGACAATTTTTCTTTGGCTTTTGATAAATTCAAACCATCCGGGATTAACAACAGCACTTTTTGGAATTCTCGTTTTGGCAACGCCGCTTCCGAATTTTGGAATTTGGTCATCCAGGGGGGGATAGTGTTTTTGGGGGCATTTGTTTTTTTGTTTATTCTCATCTTCCACTCTCTCTTTAAGAGGAGGTCGCCAGAGGCGGGAAGTTTAATGGTGGTCATGCCGATTATGACGGCCGTTTTGGTCTTGTTCGTGCTCTATCCATTTAACCCGGTTCTCAATTTTGTTTTTTGGTTTTTGATCGGTCTATGGGCAGTGGCTATCGGCCGCGAGGCGCCGGAGGAGCGGTCTTTGGTGGTCATGGACGAAGTTTCTGCCCGGTCAATTTTGGCGTCGCTGGCTTTTGTGCTGGTAGTGGTTTTTGGTTTGGCGGGCGGATACCTGGTTTTTAAAAAGTACCAAGGGGAGTATTACTTTGCCAAAGCGGCCCGAGTGGATTTGAATTCAGCGGCAAATATAGAAAAAGCGACTGAATTACTCGGCCGGTCTATCAAGACCGATTCGGGCAATCTTCGTTATCTTAATGCCTTAGCCCAACTTCTTTTGGCCAGAATAAATATTGAACTCAACAACAAAACAGACAAACAAGAAGAGGTGGCGGCGCGGATACAAAACCTGATCCGCCTGATAGCGCAGACGGCCAACCAGATGATTAGCGACAAACCTCATGACGCTCAAAAATGGTCCGGAGCCGGATTGATCTATGAGAATTTGATGGCTTTATCAGTGGGAGAAGCCGATCAGGCGGCGCTGAACGCTTACGCGGAATATTTGAAGAGAGCGCCCAATGACCCGGGCATTTACACCCGTATCGGCAATATTTATTTAAGAAGGGCAGATGTCCGCCGCAGCCAAAAAGCATCGGCTGATTTGATCGCGGGTGATTACAAAAAAGCCGAAGCAAATTACAAAAAAGCAGTGGAGTTAAAGAGAGATCTGGCCTCGGCTATCTATAATTTGGGAGTAGTATATGATCGGCAAGCCCAGACCAAAAATGCCATCAAACAACTGGAGTTAGCCAAGATTTTGGATCCCAATAGTCCGGGACTGGCTTTTGAACTTGGTTTATTGTATTATCGCGATGGGCAGAAAGATAACGCTCTTTCGGAAATGGCCCGGGCAGTGAATTTGTCCAAGGACTATGCCAACGCTCGCTGGTATCTGGCTTTGATTTTAGAAGAAAAAGGACAGATTGATCTGGCCATTGTCCAATTAAAAGAAATTTTAAATACTGAAGTTAATAAGGGTAATAAAACGGTTACTGATAAACTGGCGGCTTTGGGAGCCGGGCGGCGGGAATTTCCTCCTGCTAAGATAACCAGTAGACCACCCTTGGAGTAACCTATTGATGGGTATCACAAAAAAATATTATAAAGTTTTTCTAGCCGCTGTTATGGGAGCGGCGATTTTTTGGTCGGCTTGGCTTATTTATAGGCCTTTAGAAAGAGCCATGGTGGAAAAAGTGGAATTTGTGATCTCTAAGGGGGACAGTTCGGCCAAAGTAGCTCGTCTCTTGGCGGAGAAGGGTTTGGTGCGCAATCGTTTTATTTTCATTTTTTATGCCGTCGCTACCGGACAGGAAAAGAAATTCCAGGCCGGACGGTATCAGCTTTCCAAAGCGATGAGTATTTCTCAAGTGGCGCATACATTTTCGGGCGGACTGGCCGAATCGGACGATGTGATTGTTACTATTCCGGAGGGGTTGAATATTTTTGAAATTGATCAAAAATTAACTGTGGGAGGATTGATCGACCAGGGGGATTTTTTTGCGGAGGCGTGGAAGCAGAATTTGGAGGGCTATCTTTTCCCGGATACCTATCGTTTTGATAAAGAAGAAACTGTAGAAGGAATTATCAAAAAAATGCGTTCTAACTTTGAGTCCAAACTTAAAATAAAACCGGAAAGGGAGCAGTTGGTAGTCGCTTCCATGCTGGAAAAAGAAGTGCGGGAACCAAAAGATATGGCTCTGGTGGCCGGTATTATTTACAAGCGTCTGGAATTAAGAATGTTGTTACAGATCGATGCCTCGGTTACTTATGGAGCGTGTCTGGAGCGGATTAAAAACCAAAGTGTTTATAAATTTTGCGATGTTTCTCAAATCGGCGTAGCTAACTTTTTGGATGAGGACTCGCCTTATAACTCCTACTTGCGTTCCGGTTTGCCGGTCGGGCCGATCAGTAATCCGGGGGAGGAAGCCATTAAAGCCGCTTTGCATCCGGAGCAGAGCGATTATCTTTTTTATCTCTCGGCCAAGTCCGACGGCCGGACTATTTTCAGCCACACCGCCGCCGAACATGAGCGGAACCGCGCCAAATATTTGAGATAAGTTACAATTTTTCCTAATCTTATTGAAGTCCGTACGGACTTCAATAAGATTAGTCAATTCATGAAAAAAAGTAAATTTATTCCAGTTTTTGTAGAAGTTTTAAAAGAGTTCTCTGATTTTTTAACGATCACTTTTTCTCGTGATACTTTGGGTAATAAAATAATCAGAATGGGCGGAATAAATCCTAAGGAATTTTATAAGGGACTGGATAATTTAAAACATCGCCAGATTTTGCGGTTTTCTTACGGCGGGAAATGGGGTTTTACCAAAAAGGGTAGGGGTTGGGTAAAGGAAGCAAGAATAAGGTATTTTTCTCTGAAAAAGAAAAATTGGGACAAAAAATGGCGAGTCATCATTTTTGATATCCCGGAAGAATTGCATAGAAAGAGAAATATTTTCAGGAAAAAATTGAAAAATCTTGATTTTTATCCGTTGCAAAAAAGTGTTTTTATTATGCCATACCCTTGCGAGGAGGAACTCGGTGATCTTTGTTTTGATTTGAGTATTACAGATTATGTCGACATCATTACAGCGGAAAAAATCGGATTTAAGGAAAATGAAATCAAAAAATACTATAAACTATAAGTCTTAATAAAGTCCGTACGGACTTTATTAAGACTTATAGTAGCGATTGACCCGTCTTTTAATAAGGCGGGTTTTATTTTTTAAATTGGCAAAGTGAACTTTTTTTGATATCTTAAAATTATGATTACTGCAGAAGAGGTGGAATATATAGCCGGGTTGGCGCGGTTGGAGCTGAATACGGAAGAGAAGAAAAAATTCCAAAAAGATTTGGGAGCAATTTTGGAATTTGTGGAAAAACTTAAGAAGTTAAATGTGGAGGGAGTAGAACCCACCACGGCCGGAGCGGAAGTTGTTAATATGATGCGGGCCGATGAGTCGCGTTTTTCTCATGATCCTGAAATGATCAATAAAATGCTAGAGCAATTTCCAGACCGGAAAGGCGACTTTCTAAAAGTAAAAAATATTTTGTCCCGATTTTTGTTTACAAAAATCGAGGATCCTCGATTTCTCAACTCCGACAAAATGTCGGAGGAGAAATCGGGAAAGAAAAACTAATGGATTTAAAACTACTTACCATTAAAGATGTTCTAGATTTGATGGCTAAAAAAGAACTTTCTCCGGCTGAATTGCATGGGCAGTTTTTAAGTTTAATAAAAAAAGAGGATAAAGTTTTGCATTCATACTTGAGTTTGAATGAAGAAAAACCTGGCGAGTTGCCTGATGGGGAACTGTACGGAATACCTTTGGCGATTAAAGACAATATTTGCGTGGAGGGTACAATTACCACGGCCGGCTCAAAAATTTTAAAAAATCACTGGGCGGTTTACGATGCGACGGTTATCAAAAATTTAAAAAAAGCGGGAGCGATGTTTGTGGGTAAGACCAATTTAGACGAGTTTGCCATGGGGGCTTCTACGGAAAATTCCGCTTTTGGCCCGACCAAAAATCCGCACGATCACACCAGAGTACCAGGTGGTTCCAGCGGCGGTTCGGCGGCGGCCGTGGCGGCTGGTTTGGCCGTGGCGGCGCTTGGTTCCGATACGGGAGGGTCGGTTCGCCAACCCGCTTCCTTTTGCGGAGTAGTGGGACTAAAGCCCACTTATGGGCGGGTTTCCCGTTATGGGTTAATCGCTTTGGCTTCCAGTTTGGATCAAATCGGACCCATTACTAAAAATGTTTATGATGCCGCTTTGATGATGAATATTTTAAGCGGACGAGACCCGATGGATTCCACTACCGTCAGCCAAGTAGAGCATGATTTTACGGCGCATCTAGATAAACCCATCAAGGGCTTGAAAATTGCCATGCCCAAAGAATACTTTGATGAAGGATTAGATAGTGAGATTAATAACACCATTGAACAGGCCATTGCTAAGTTAGAACGATTGGGAGCGCATGTGGACCAAGTTAGTTTGCCGCACAGCCAGTATGCTTTAGAGACTTACTATCTTATTATGCCTTCGGAGGCCTCGGCTAACTTAGCGCGATTCGATGGTATCCGTTATGGATTTTCCAAACAGGGAGAAAATATTTTAGATACTTACCTAAAGAGCCGGTCGGAAGGATTTGGCGATGAGACCAGAAGAAGAATTATTTTGGGAACATATGCTTTGTCGGCGGGGTATTATGATGCCTATTACTTGCGGGCGCAGAAAGCGCGTACTTTAATCCGTCAGGATTTTGAAAATGTCTTTGAAAAATTTGATGTAATTGTGGGTCCGACGGCGCCGACCACTGCTTTTAAAATTGGGGAGAAAGAAGACCCGGTTTCTATGTATCTTTCGGATATTTACACCGTGTCTGTAAATTTAGCCGGTTTGCCGGCCATTTCCGTACCAGCCGGAAAAATTAACGGCCTACCGGTGGGCCTGCAAATTATCGGCCCGAAATTTGCCGAAGAGAAAATTTTGCAGGTGGCTTATAGTTTCGAACAATCTTAAACATGATTTCTGACCCGTACAATCTTGATGTTTTTCATTTGTGGGGGAAAGCCCAGATTTTTACTGAAAATTTTGACTTTGAAACGACCTTAGATATTCTAAGAACAATAGGTTTTTTAGCTTCGTTGGTTTTTGCCGTTTTGTTGATCTGGGTCATTTTAAAGTCCAGAGAGCAGATCGCCGGTAAATTAGAGGAGGTAAAAATGCAGTTAAATCCACCCAAGCCGGGCGAAGGGAAATATGATGCCAAGTGGAAGGAAGTAAGAGAGCATTTGACCTCTTTTCGCGAGGCGGAATGGAAATTTGCCGTCATTGAGGCGGATAAAATAGCCGAGATGGCCTTGACCGAAGCCGGTTTTTCAGGCGAAACGATTGGCGAAAGGATGACTTTGATCAGTAAAGACCAGCTGGTTTCTATTGACGACTTGTGGCAGGCGCATAAGTTGCGCAATCTTATTGCTCACGAGCCGAATTACCAGGTGAGATATGAGCAGGTGCGTTTAGCTCTAGAACAGTATGAAAAAGCACTCCGGGAATTGGGAGTGCTGGGGTAGGGAGAGCGGATTATTTACCGCTACTGCTCTGACTGTTCATTTTGGTTTGGCAGAATCTCTGCCGGTTTTCGCATGGGAGCCAAGAGAACCTCTTTGGCTCTTTTCTCATTTTCAGTTTTTTCTTCCAGTTTTTGCTGAGCTTGCCGGTAGACGCTCAATTGGTCTTGAACCAGTCGTTCTACTTGGCCGTCTTGGCCTTCGCATTTTATCAAAATCATTTGGGCGGCTTCGGCAGTTTGTTCGCTGAAAATACTGAAGTTACCATCTCGCAGTAAGACGAATCTGATGAATTTGTGCCGGAGGTCGAGATATTCTTCCCCGGCCAAAATATTCAGAATCAGCGCAATTTTCCATGGTTTGAAAAGGTTCTGGTCGGAAACTTCCAGAGAGATTAAGAATTTAATCTGGTCGACGAAAAGTTCCTTACCATATGGCAAATCCCTTTTTTCATCTAAGATAAATTGCAGATGTCGGACGTAGCACTTCAGAGCATTCTCATGTGGTGCCCGAGGGAAAGATTTTTCCTGAAGTTCGCTTTTGATTATCTGTCTCATTTCTTGGTCGGCCGCTTTTTTCCACCTCTCGTTAATCGAAGGATTTGTCCAAAGATTATACATGGGATTGTAACCGGAGCTGTCTTCCGAATTAACCCAAGGCATCGAGTCGTTGATGGAAAAATATGGAAAAAGAGTTTCGGCTTGATTATCTTCGGCTGGCAGAACGGCCAGAAGTTGGAGGATGTATTTATTATAAGCATCAAGCAGAACCATTCGTTGATCCCGCAAGGATGGTTCATATCTGGCATAATCAATAAACTTGGTCAGCCAGTAAACGGCATGGGCACGGAGTCCCGTTTCAACTTTTCGGAAATCTAATTCCGTATTTAGGTAATGATATGGATAACGGTTAGTCCATCTGAAAGGCGTTACAGTGGTGTCGGGAACAAGTAAAAGAAATAAAGCCCGCTTCTGATATTCTTCTTGAAACTGGCCACAAACAATTTCGAGCAGTTCCTGGTCGGAACGATTGGTCGCTTTTTCCCAATTATTCCAGATGTCATGTACGGCTGGTTCTGTAGAAAAAATATCTTTGGTCCATTTTAACTCAGGCATTGGGGGGTTTCTCCTCATTGTTTTTATATTGTCAAAGATTTGCTACAATCTACCTTATAGGTTGTCTTTTGTCAATTAGCGGGGGTAGAGGATGAAAATAGTTCGAAAAGAGATTGGGGCCCCAGAGATTCAGCTTTTGATCTGGCAAGGAGCGAGGGTTGTAAAATTTCAGGGTTTTGCCAGTAAGATAAAAGAACACAAACAAATTTTTAGAACGAAGGTGGTTTGGCGGGGGACCATTTATGTTTGTTATCATCATCGTCCTTTTCCTTTCATGATTACCAGAAATGGGAAAATTTTTAACGATTTGGCGGCAACTAAATTCCAGAATAAACCAAGTAATTGTTGACTATCTCTGATTTTCTTGCTATAAATAGATTGGATAGTGATGCCCGGCAAAGCTCTCAAAGCTCAGCCGGGCAAATTTTATGAAAGAAAAAATATCTAATTTAAGAAATATCGCTATTATTGCCCATGTGGACCATGGTAAAACGACCTTGGTTGATTTTTTATTGAAACAATCCAACACTTTTCATGCTAAAGCGGAGGAGTTGAGCAAGGACTTGATTATGGATTCCAATGAATTGGAACGGGAGAGGGGAATTACCATTCTGGCTAAAAATACGGCCGTCAATTACGATGGGGTAAAAATTAACATTATTGATACGCCTGGTCATGCCGATTTCGGCGGGGAAGTGGAGCGGACTTTAAACATGGCCAATGGGGCCTTGCTTTTAGTGGATGCCCAAGAAGGGCCGATGCCACAGACGAAATTCGTTTTAAAAAAAGCCATCGAGCTGAATTTAAAAATTATCGTGGTGATAAATAAGATCGATAAACCGGGAGCCGATATCCAGCGCACGGCCGACGAAGTGGCCGATCTTTTTTTGAATCTTTCCCAAGAGGACCATCATCTAGACTTTACTACCATTTATGCCATCGGACGGCAGGGGAAGGCCTGGGACCGTATCCCTTCGGCAGAAGAAATGGAACAGCCGGCCGATCTGGTCCCATTGTTTAAAAAAATTATTGAACACATACCGGCACCAGAAGCGGACCTAGAGGCCCCTTTTCAACTTTTGGTCACCAATCTTGACCGTGACAGTTACCAAGGTAAATACACGATTGGCCGGATTGTCAGAGGAAAAATAGAAAAAGATCAGGCGGTGGCAGTGATTGACCGTGATGGCAAGAGTCGTCAAGCGCGTGTAGATAAAATTTTTATTTATCAAGGTTTACAGAAAATTGAAGTGGAGCGGGCTATGGCGGGGGATATTGTTTCTTTGACGGGTATTCCGGATGCCGGAATCGGTTCGACTATTGCCGATGCGCAAAATCCGGAGGCCTTGCCCCTCATTAGTATTGAAGAACCAACTTTGCGGGTGAGAATCGGTCCGAACACCTCGCCGTTTAAGGGCAAAGAAGGAACTTTTGTGACCTCGAGACAGATTGCGGAAAGATTGCATCGTGAAATAGAAACCAATGTGGGTATGCGTTTGGTGGAACTGGGTGGAACGGATTTTTTGGTTTCCGGAAGGGGCGAACTGCATTTATCTATTTTAATTGAAACGCTTCGGCGGGAGGGATTTGAGCTGGAAATTTCTAAGCCGGAAGTAATTATCAAAGAAGTAGGCGACAAAAAAATGGAGCCGTTTGAGGAGGTGACGGTAGATATTCCGGAGGAGCATCTGGGGGTGGTGACCACCGAATTTGGCAAAAGAAAAGCCAGTATGGTTAATTTAATTAATCATCAGAACGGCTACTCCAGAATGGTTTATCACATCAGTACACGCGGTTTTCTTGGTTTGAGGAATGTTTTGGTTACGGAAACAAAAGGCACGGCGGTGATTAATAGTGTTTTACTCGGCTATCAGGAGGCCGGAGAAGTTTTACCGCGCTCTCGCAATGGGGTTTTGACTGCTTCTGAAACCGGTAAAGCGGTGGCTTTTGGATTACAGACGGCGCAAGGCCGGGGAATTGTTTTTGTTGCTCCCACTACCGAAGTTTACGAAGGGATGATTGTGGGGTTAAATTCTCGTAAAGAAGATATTGAAATTAATGTCTGCAGAGGAAAAGAATTGACTAATATGCGTTCTAAAGGCGCTGATGAAGCAATAATGTTAACTCCGCCATTGGTTTTTACTCTGGAACAGGCATTGGACTTTCTTGAAGACGATGAGTTACTGGAAGTTACTCCCGAATCCATCCGTCTCCGAAAAAAATATCTCACCAAAAACGACCGAGCCAAGGCGAAAAGATGATGGAGAATTTAACTGAAAGTTTTTCCGTTGGTCTGATCAAATGGCCGATAATCACAGAATATCGCAGCGGCGAAAACGGTCGTCCATAAGCCATCTTTGTTGCCAATGGCGGATTGTGTAATATGCGCAGTTCGTACAATCTTACCACTCATTTTATAGAGTTGTTCTCGTTCATCCCACGCTTGATTCGGGTCGAACTCGACACCTAGAGTTGTGGCCAGCATAGAGGCGGCGAGATCTTCCGCATAATCGCCGGCTTTTTGGTCGCTCTCGCCGAACGAGTGATGTTCTGAAAGATATCCGTGCTGGTCAGGATCGGCGGGGATGGCTACGCCGACGGAAGCCGCCGTTAGGCGGTTCGGCTCATTTGTTTCATTTCTGTCATATACTGCGAAAACCACCTGTCCCGGCTTCAATAATTTAATACCTTCTTCTTTTGAAATTCGCTTACAGTTCGGGGGAAAGATACTGGAGACGAGCACAAGATTGCAGTGGGCTACTCCTGCCTCACGGAGCGCGAGCTCAAAAGAGGCTAATTTATCTTTGTGGACTCCGACACCTTTGGTGAAAAATATTTTCGAGGGAACGAGTTGCATTTTTTGTTTAAATTTATTTGTACATAAAAATTATAACTTAACGAAATATTATGTAAAAAATGGTGCCGGCGGAAGGAATTGAACCTTCACTCTTGGCGTTATGAGTGCCACGCTTTGCCATTAAGCTACGCCGACATTCAGTAAATTTAATGCTAATATTTTAACCTACTTTACCTATTTTTTCAAATCTGTTATAATTTCAAGGTTATAAAAATTAAATATATCGCGGGGTAGAGCAGTGGTAGCTCGTCAGGCTCATAATTGAATTGTGACCTATCATAGTAATGTGGTATGGAAA
>CAZOKW010000017.1:0-17288 GCA_964580765.1 uncultured Candidatus Saccharibacteria bacterium | reverse complement strand
CAGGGAGTAATGAGAGGTTGAGAGTCGCCTCCGACGGCAATGTCGGCATCGGGACAACGGGACCGTTATCAAAGCTTGATGTTCGCAACAATGGCGGAACTTTAGTTCTCAACTCTGCTTCCGCTGCCGTTATTTCGCAGACTATGACAGCTAATGCTAGCTCGGGTCTATTCGGTGGTACGCTTGATACTGCTTCCTTGAAACTTTCTTCCGAAAACACTTCGGCAATAGATATTGGTGGGGGGCTGACTTTTGCGGGCAAATATGATACGACTTCAAACACAACAGTAGATTACGCCGGTATTTTGGGCGCCAAAGAAAATTCCACCAACGGTAACAATGCCGGATATCTTGCTTTTGGAACTAGGGTTACTGCAGAGTTTATTAAAGAAAAAATGAGAATCACGAGTGCTGGCAACGTCGGCATCGGGACGACGGCGCCCATCGCGGTTTTGGATATTGAGCCAGCTTCTACGGTGGCGGGTCCTCTCTTTCGGGTGGCATCAGGGAGTAATGAGAGGTTGAGAGTCGCCTCCGACGGCAATGTCGGCATCGGGACGACGGGACCGGGGAATAAACTAGACATACAAAATGCCGGTGCATTTGTCGGACTTCGCATTTATGACACTTCTGACCAAAATGATGCGGCGATGCGCTTCCAGAATACTGGGCAATCAACAGATATCGGCGCAGGGATAGCAGCAGACACCTCCATCTTTGAGGTCTACGACCGTACAGATAGTGCGAGCAGGCTGGTCATTGATGCAGACGGCAACGTCGGCATCGGGACGACGGCGCCCATCGCGGTTTTGGATATTGAACCAGCTTCTACGGTGGCGGGTCCTCTCTTTCGGGTAGCGTCAGGGAGTAATGAGAGGTTGAGGGTCGCCTCCGACGGCAACGTCGGCATCGGGACGACGGGGCCGGCAAGTCTGTTGGATGTAAATGGTGCGACTATCCTTCGGGGTACTGTATTAAATACTGTCAGCGGCACTGCTGCTGGTGCAGCATATCAATTAGGAAATAACGGCGGTATCGGAATATTTTCTCCAGCCGCAAATTCTTTGGCTATTACCACAGCTGGTACGGAAAGGCTCAGGGTAGATGCAAACGGCAACGTCGGCATCGGGACGACCGCCCCCCTCACCAAGTTTGCCGTCTCCGGCGGAATTGCTTCCATCTCCTACATGAGTGGAGCAGACGCCAATGTCCTCCAGCTCTCTGACTTCGATGGCGTCTGTACCTTTAATCCCGAGTCAGCCGGATTAACTCCCTCTTGTTCTTCCGATGCCCGCTTAAAGAGTAATATTATTCCCGCCCCCAGCCAGTTAGGATACTTAACCAACCTTCCTCTCAAGCAATTCACGGTTAATGCCAGTGGAGAAACCAAGATTGGTACCATCGCTCAAGAGTTGCTAGCCCTCCCTGATTATATGGACCTGGTCTCCTCCGGCTCTGACGGCTTCTACCGAGTAGCCGAGGTCTCTTCCTGGAAGTTAATCAAAGGAATCCAAGAGTTAGATTTGAAGATGGCGAGCTTGTCGGAACAATTCTCAATTTCCAATTCTCAATTTTCAATGAATGCTTCAATTTCCAATGTTTCAAACTCTCTTTTTCAGAGTATGATTTCCATCTTTAAGGATGCTTACCATTTGGTCATTGAAGACGGATTGTTGAAAGTGGCGAAAGGGGTATTTGATACGGTGGAGGCCAAGTTTGTGAAAGCAGAGCGGATAGAAGCTATTATGGGTGTGACGGTATTTGACCGCACTACCGGCCAGCCATACTGTATGGGAGTAGATAATGGTGCAACCGTAAGTACCCCGGGTGCTTGCGGAGAAAATATAACTCAAAACCCCCAGCCCACCCCGACTCCAACCGAGACACCGACACCAGAGTCCAGTCCTACCCCGGAAATATCTCCAACCCTGAGTGCCACCCCGGAGCCCACGCCCGAGACCACACCTTCGCCATCTGAAACTCCCGCACCAGAAGTAACCCCTACCCCTACCCCCCAAAGCACTCCAGAACCAACTCCTTTACCAAGCGAAACTCCGACTCCGGAACCTACTCCCACTCCGGAACCAATTCCTTCGGCAACACCGGAACCCACACCGGCTCCTTAGGAATAAACTTTTTATTTTAAATTAAAATTGTTAAAATTTGACCCATGAAAGTGGCTTTGGTTCATGATTATTTAAATCAATACGGCGGGGGGGAAAGGGTATTGGGTACTTTTTGCGAGATGTTTCCGCGGGCGCCGATTTTCACTTTGCTTTATGATGAAAAATTGACCGGCCGGGCTTTCCGCGATAGGCGGGTTTTTACTTCTTTTCTGCAAAAAATTCCCGGAGCGAAGCGCTATCACCGCTGGCTGCCGATGCTCATGCCTTTGGCGGTGGAGCAGTTCGACCTTTCTTCTTTTGATTTGGTTATTTCCAACTCCGCCTCCTTTGCTAAAGGGATTATCACTAAACCGCAGACCAGGCATATTTCTTACTGCATGACCCCCACTCGTTTTTTGTGGGACGACAGCCACCGTTATTTACACGATTTCCGCGGTGTCGGAACTTTGCGTCAAAGCAGGTGGCTGAATGCCGATATTGTGCCTTTATTAGCCCCCCTTTTTTTGAATTATCTGCGGATTTGGGACCAGGAGGCCAGCGCGCGGGTGGATCAGTTTGTGGCCATTTCCGATTTTATTAAAGAAAGAATCAGGAAGTATTATCAAAGAGGTTCTTTGGTGGTGCATCCGCCGGTGGATACGGCTAAATTTAAAATCTCCGGGCATATTGAGGATTATTTTCTGATGGTCGGCCGGCTGGTGCCTTATAAAAGATTCGATTTGGCTATCCGTGTTTTTAACGAATTGGGCTGGCCTTTAAAAATTATCGGCGACGGGCCGGAGATGAATCGCCTGCG
Source organism: uncultured Candidatus Saccharibacteria bacterium (assembly GCA_964580765.1). Classification (GTDB taxonomy): domain Bacteria; phylum Patescibacteriota; class Minisyncoccia; order 2-02-FULL-40-12; family IGHO2-12-FULL-4; genus JAUYPS01. The sequence goes on along the minus strand of CAZOKW010000017.1, from coordinate 14,366 downwards.
GCGGTTGGCCCTTCGGCAAGCTCAGGGCAGGCCAAATATTGAATTTCTTGGCTTGGTTTCGGATCACCTGCTCCCTTCCTATTATTCCCGGGCCAAGGCGGTGATTTTCCCGCAGGAAGAGGACTTTGGTATTGTGCCGGTGGAGGCGATGGCTTCCGGCCGGCCGGTCATTGCTTTCCGAGCGGGAGGAAGTTTGGAAACGGTCAAAGACGGGGAAAGCGGTGTATTTTTCAATGAGCAGACCCCGGAGGCGCTTTTGAAGGTCTTGGCCGCTTTTAATCATCTCGATTTTGATTCACAGGTTATCAAAGCCAGAGCTGCTTTGTTTGATAAAGAAATTTTTAAGGCGAAATGGAGAAAAATTATACAATCGGAGTTGACTTAAGAGTTTTGGCCGGTGGCGCTTATGGAGGAATCGCGCAATATTTGCTTGGGCTTTTGCCGGAGCTTTTTAAAATTGACCGTACTATAAAATTCAAGTTGTTTTTTAGCGCTTATAAAAAAAGATTGCCAAGGTATTCTTGGCTGGAAGAAGAAAATGTCCGTCTTTTTCGGTTTAATTATCCAAATCGTCTCCTTTTTGCTTCATCCAGAATTTTTAATTATCCCAAGTTGGATAATTTAGTCAGAGGAGCGGATGTGTTTTTCAGCCCGCATTTTTTTTCCGCGCCTCTTTCTTCGGGGTGCCGTTCGGTGGTGACTTTCCACGACCTTTCTTTTATCCGTTATCCGGAGTTTTTTTCTTGGCGTAAAAATATCTGGCATCGGCTGGAAATGAATCCGCGCCGGCAAGCCCAAAGAGCCGATAAAATTATTGCCGTTTCCGAATCCACCAGAAGTGACCTCATCTCTCTTTTTGGAGTGTCTGATAAAAAAATCGAGGTGATTTATTCTGGTGTTACCGGCCAGGCGGAGGGGAACACTTTTTTGAGCGCCGACGAAAAAAAGTATGTTCACCAGAGCCTGGCAAAGGAAAGCGTTCGAAAAAAGTATAATCTACCGGATAACTTCTTCTTATTTCTCGGCATGCTGGAGCCGCGTAAAAATATTCTCGGTATTTTAAAGGCCTTTGTTTATCTTAAATCAAACAAGCAGATTCCAACTGACAGCGCTTTAGTCATTGCCGGTCCCTTGGGTTGGCTTTACGCCGATATTTTAAAATTCCACCAGGAATCGCCTTTCAGAGGGAGTATTCGTTTTATCGGGCCGGTTGAGGAAAAAGACAAACCGTATTTATATCTTTTATCGCGTGTTTTTGTTTACCCCAGTTTTTTTGAGGGATTCGGTTTTCCGCCTCTGGAGGCGATGACGGCCGGGGTGCCGGTGGTTACTTCGGGCGTTTCTTCTTTACCGGAGGTGGCGGGGGAGGCCGCCCTTTTGGTTAATCCCTTTAATGTTAAAGAAATAGCGGAAGCCATGAAAAATCTTTTTCTTAATGAAAAATTGAGGGATTTCTATATCAGAAAAGGGTTGGAAAGAGCGAAAGAGTTTTCTTGGAAAAAAACAGCGGAGGAAACCCTCCAAGTGCTCGTGGAAAGTGTCGGCTAGCCAAATATGCACAGTTCTTTTGCGTAGGAAGGTGATATAATTTAGAAGTAATGCCTGATACAAAAATTATCAGGGCGATGTTTGATGTTCAACCGGTTGATCAATCCGGCGGTGTTGATTTTGCCAAAATCAATTTAGTGGAAGCAAAACTTGTTCTTAGAAAAAGTCGTTCACCGGAGCCTCGAGAAGTTTTAATTAAAGAATTTCAGGAAGAATTTAAAAAAAGAAATAACGCTCAAACTATTCTGGCCAAGATCGGAGGAGCTTTTTATAGTTCCCGGAATACCGAAATTAAGAGGAGGCCTTTAATAATTCGCCAAACTAGATCAGAACTAAAAGTAAAATTTGTTTTGCCAAAACCGGAGGCGGCCGTTAGGCCGTTCCGGCCGGTTATTCCTATCATAAAATTTAAAAGCGCCCCGTCGTATGATTGGGCTGTCCCAGCGAACGATGGGGCTGTTTCTGAAGTAATTTCCAGTCCCAAATTTTATACCAATAAATATTTAATCGGCGGGATTTTATCGATAGCGGTCATCGGGTTGGCCGGCTTTTTGAATAAAGATAGTTTTCAAGCAAAAGTAGCGCGGGACGGCAACGCGGCCGTTGGCAATCTGGAGCAGGCCAAGACGGATATAGAGAAGTTTGATTTCGCCTCCGCGGCTGAAAACTTCACCCTGGCTTATCATAACTTTTCCGCCGCTTCCGACAGGATAAATCTCCTGGGTCATTCTCTGGGGTCTTTTTTGGGAGCGATGCCGGGATTGGGAAAATTAAAGTCGGCTCGTAATTTGACGGAAGCGGGAGAAAATATCGCTCAAGCGGGAGAAAGCTTGTCGGTGGCGGCGGATAATCTGTCCAAAACAAATTTTGTTTCTTATTTGGCCGTGAGCGGGAATCCGGAAAAGCCCCTTTCCGATTTTATAAATTCTTTCCGGGACTCTTTGGTTTTTGCTCAAAAAAGATTTAAGACGGCCAGTATTTTGCTGGGGGAAGTGGACGCGCAAGTCATTCCGGAGGAGAAGCGGCCGTCTTTTTTGGATTTCCAGGCCCAGTGGCCGGCTTTGGAAGAATTTTTGGATGGCGCATTGAATTATGCCGATTTTCTTTTGGAACTGGTCGGACAGTCCGGGCCGAAAAAATATCTGGTTCTTTTTCAGAATAACACCGAACTGCGGGCGACGGGAGGATTTATCGGTTCTTACGGGCTGGCCGATTTTAACCGGGGATTTTTGCGTAGTTTTGAAGTGAAAGATGTTTATGAAACAGACGGGCAGGCCAAGACCAACATTATTCCTCCCAAAGAGCTTCAGCACATTACCCCGGTCTGGGGCATGCGGGACGCCAACTGGTTTGTCAATTTTCCGGATTCGGCCAAAAAAGTTATGCAGATTTATACCGAAAACGACGGCGGGCCAATGGTGGACGGGGTGATTTCCATCACACCGACGGTCATCTCCAAGATCCTAGAAGTGATCGGTCCAGTAGAAATGCCGGATTACCAAACAGTGATTCATAGCGGAAATTTTCTTTCCGCCATTCAGGAAGAAGTGGAATATGGGCCGAACCGGACTAAGCCGAAACAAATTTTAGTGGATTTTGCTCCGAAGTTTTTGGAAAAACTTGGTCAGCTTGATAAAGAAAAATGGCCCGGAATTTTTAAGATTCTGACCGAAAGCGTGGAACAAAAACATATTCTGGCTTACTTTAAAAACCGGCCGATGGAAAAAGTTGCCCTGGCGGGAGGATTCGGGGGAGAGATCAAACTGGCCGATAAAGATTATCTTTCTGTTATTCATACTAATGTTAAAGGGTCAAAAACCGATGCTTATATAGACAATACCTACCGCTTGGGATCGGAAGTAAATGAGGCCGGACTGGTAGAACACAATTTGTCCATTACCAGGAGCCACCGCGGAGGAAAAACGGATTTCGGTTTTTATAACCGCACCAATTACGACTATGTCCGGGTCTTGGTACCGGAAGGTTCGAAATTGTCGGAAATCAGCGGTCATTTCATAAATAACTTTTCTCCTCTGGCGGATTATGCTGATGGATGGGGATTTGTGGCGGATGCCGATTTGGTGGCGTATGAGAATAAAATAGTCCGGCTTAGGCCGGGAGTTCAGCAGTTTAGCGAGGGAGGCCCGCCTACCGGCGAGGCAAGCAAAACTGTTTTTGGATTTTGGCTGGTGGTGGAGCCGGGTAAAACTAAAACCGTGACGCTGAAATATGAAACTCCGGTTCGGCTGGACGATGACCGGTATTCTTTACTGGTACAAAAACAGCCGGGTACTCTGCAAGATGTTTTTAATTTTTCTCTGGCTTTGCCCAAGAACAGACAGGTAATTTACAAAAGTCCTGGTTTGACTTTCCACGGCGATTCCGTTAATTTCGAGACAAAGCTTCTGAAAGATATGGAGATAGAAATTAAATTTCAGTAGGCGATATTTTATTTGATTTTTTTGTCTTTGCGTGATAAAGTGGTCATATGCGTAAAATTGACCTAAAAAATGTAGTTTGGAAAGAGGGTAAATATTTTGTAGCCCAATGCTTAAATGTGGATGTTTCTAGTTTTGGGCGGACTAAAAAGGAAGCTCTGACTAATCTGGACGAAGCTCTGGAGTTGTTTTTTGAGGACATTCGCAAACCGAATGTAACTAAAATAGAAAACCCGGAAATTGTGAGATTATCTCTTCCGCATGCCTAAACTTTATTCATCGGTTCGGATTGTCAAAGTCCTTCTTCGCAAGGGCTTTGTTTTTATATCTCAAAAAGGCAGTCATGCTAAATTTAAATACGGCCGCTATACAGTCATTATTCCCATGGGAAGAAAAAAGGTTCCTCTGGGGACATTGAAATCTATTTTGCGGCAAGCTAACCTAAATGAGAGCGATTTAGATAAAAATGATTAGCAACATACGAAACTTTGTGATTATTGCTCATGTGGATCATGGAAAATCGACTTTAGCCGACCGGTTTTTGGAATTGACAGGGACGGTAGAGAAAAGAAAAATGCAGGAGCAGTTTTTGGATACGATGGAGCTGGAAAGAGAAAGAGGTATTACCATCAAACTTCAGCCGGTAAGAATGATTTACAAAATTCCAAATAACAAATTACAAATTCCAAATAAATCCCAAATTCAAAATTCCGAATATCAAAATAATTTAGAAATTAGAAATTCGAAATTAGAAATTTCAGATTCAGAATATATTTTAAATCTGATCGATACTCCCGGTCATGTGGACTTTACTTATGAGGTTTCCCGTTCTTTGGCGGCGGTGGAGGGGGCTATTTTGCTGGTGGATGCCACGCAAGGGGTGCAGGCGCAGACCTTGGCTAATTTATATTTGGCGCAAAAACAGGGGTTGGTCATCATTCCGGTCATTAATAAAGTAGATTTGCCCAATGCCCGTGTTCCGGAAACGGAGGAAGAAATTTTTAATCTGATTGGGGAAACAAACATTTTAAAAGTTTCAGCCAAAACCGGCGAGGGAGTGGAGAAAATTTTGAAGGAGGTTATCAGAATAATTCCCCCGCCGGATATTTCCACGGGACCTTTTCGGGCCTTGATCTTTGATTCCTCTTTTGATGCTTATAAAGGGGTGGTTGCTTATGTGCGGGTTTTCGGAGGAAAGGTAAAAAGCGGGGATAAGTTTTGTCTTCTGGCGGCCAAAGAAAAAGGGGAAGTGATTGAGGTCGGTTATTTTTTGCCTAAATTGGAAAAAAGCGGGGAAGTAAATGCGGGGGAAATCGGTTATATTGCTACTGGTATTAAAGTTCCTGGTTTGGTGAGGGTTGGTGATACGATTTCAAAAAATATCGAAATATCGAAATATCGAAATATTCAACCACTGCCCGGATATCAAGAGCCGTTGCCGGTGGTTTTTGCCAGTTTTTTTCCGGAAAATACCGAACAATTTGATGAATTAAAAGATGCTTTGGAAAAATTAAAATTGACCGATGCTTCACTGATGTTTGAGCCGGAGAGTTCGCCGGCCTTGGGGCGGGGTTTCCGGCTTGGTTTCCTGGGCCTTTTGCATATTGAAATCATCAGTGAGAGATTGAAAAGAGAATTTGGTCTGGGGTTAATTATTTCTTCACCGACGGTGGAATATGAAATATTTTTAAAAAATGGCGAGGCGATGAAAATTCGTTCGGCCATCCAGTTGCCCGATCCAAGTTTTATGGAAAAAATCAAAGAACCGGTCAGCCGACTGGATATTATCACTCCTTTAAGTTATATGGGGGCGGTGATGAAATTGGTGGGTGAATTACGCAGTGAATATCAAGAAACAGTTTATTTGACTAAAGAAGTGGTGCGTCTGGTTTATCTCGTGCCACTAAGCGAAATTATTACTGATTTTTATGACCGTTTAAAAAGCGTTAGTTCTGGTTACGCCTCGATGAGTTACGAACCGATGGGCCATCAGGAGGCCGACTTGGTTCGATTGGACATTTTGGTGGCTGGTGAGCGGGTTGAACCATTTTCTCGCATTATTCCCCGCAATCAGGCGGAAAGTATAGGGCGAGCGATGGTTGGAAAACTCAAAGGCGTTATTCCGACCCAGCTTTTTGCGGTGGCTTTACAGGCCGGAGTGGGCGGGAAAATTATCGCCCGGGAAACGATCAAAGCGCGGCGCAAAGATGTGACCGGTTATCTCTACGGTGGAGACATCACCCGCAAGAAAAAATTGTTGGAAAAACAAAAAAGAGGAAAGGAAAGAATGCGTGAAACCGGCCGGGTCAATATTCCCCAAAATGTTTTCTTGGAGATGCTAAAGAAGTAACTAAAACTTTTTTCGGTCTGCTGTTAAGTCTTGTTATATGATTATAGACCTGCATTTGCATTCCAATTATTCTGATGGGAAGTTTAAGCCCGCCGAGGTGGCGGAGCGTTTAGCCGCCGCCGGAATTAAGATGGCCGCTTTGACCGACCACGATACGGTGGCCGGAACGGCTGAATTTAATTTAGCGGCGGTTAAACTAGGGATTATCCCCATCAATGGAGTGGAAATTACGGCTTATCACGAAGGGCTCGGTTTACATATTTTAGGTTTGGGAATTAATGCGGAAAACAAAAACTTGTTAAGAATTTTTGCCAAGCAGGCTAAAGAAAGGAAAAAAGGTTTTCTCAAGGCCGTTAAACTTTTTAGACAGGCCGGCTTTTTCATCGATGTAAAGAAAATGTCAAAAATTTTAAAATTAAAAAATATTACCAAACCCCATATTTTTGATTTAATTTATAGCATGCCCAAGAATCGGAAGTTAGCCAAAAATAAATATAATTTGGCGGAGGATGAAAGGCCGATCGGCGTTTTTATCGACCAATTTATGAGTTTGCCCGGCCAGATTGCTTATGTAAAAAAGGACGGGATTGGTTATGGCGAGGCAATTAAAGCGATTCACCAAGCCGGGGGATTGGCCTTTTTAGCTCACCCGGGAATTGAAATAGAATTTAGAAATGGGCAAAAAAATATTATCAAGGTAATAAAAGATTTAAAAAATCAAGGACTGGATGGTTTGGAAGCGTTTTATTCCACTCTTAGCGGTTTCGATAGGACGATAAATTTTTACGAAATAGCTAAGAAAAATAAATTGATGGTCAGTATGGGTTCAGATGATCATGATGGTTTCAGAATTGGTACAGTGAAAGTTTCCCCCCAATTTGAAAAAGAAATAATCAAAATTTGGCAATAAAAAACACCTGGTATAAAGGTGTTCGGCCAACTCTAAAAAACATGGACGACGGTAGGAATGTGCCCACCTTTTTCTGAAATTCTCAAATTGGCTTGTCCGTCGATCAAACGGTGGCCGACCCAGCGCCGGCCGATCCTATCCAGCAGGAGCGCCCGATACATAAATCTACGCCACTCTTCTTCGGAAAGCAGTTCCAATCCCCAGAAATGGTAGGAACGGCCGCTGTTTAAAACAGCCGCATGTTCAATTCCCAAACCAAGCGCCACTTCTTTTATTTTTTCCACTCCGTTTTCATCAACGGGGATATCCAAGTTCAGGAGAGGAATGTGGAAGATTCCTTCTCTGGTCTTTACTTTGGAAATCGCTTTTAAAGCCTCATGGATTCTAATTTTTTCATTCGCTTGTTCCACATAGCTGGCGATCGTCACTTGATTGGAATCTATTTCTCGTAATTTTTCCATAGCCAGGTCAATCGACTCAAAATCCTTTAGTTCTTGAATAAAAAACGATGGCTCTATAAAGTCCGGCGTGTGCTGAAGGGCTTTGGTCACACTGCGCTGGGCTTTGGGGTTGAGTTTCTTGGCTTCATCAAAATGTGGTTTTTCTTCACACTGGTACTTAACCACTTCGGCCAGTTTCAGCTCATAAAAACAAAAAATAGTTTCAAGTAGGTCAAGAGCAAACATTCCAAGTTTGACATGTTCGGCGACAGCTGTTTGAGGTTTCAAAATTTCTCTCCTTAATTGTAAAACAACCAAAGTTTTTTTAGTATAGACGAAAACTCCGCCAGCGACAATATGGCGCCGACTCATAATACTCGTCGGCATCTCATCTTTTAAATTCGCCCCATTCGGGGCTTTCTACTTTATGGCGCCGACTCATAATACTCGTCGGCATCTCATCTTTTAAATTCGCCTAAATTCGCCCCATTCGGGGCTTTCTACTTGTGGACAACCCGGATGCTTCTAAAAACCCCCGCTGAATAAAACAGGGAGCAGGAGAAAGATAATGGTACTGATGACGGTCAGAATGACAAAAATTTTGCCTAAAAGTTTTATTTTTTTACCGGAGTGGAAGAACATAAAAATAATCTAAAATCATGTTATACTCATCATAATATGTCGCGAGGGTTTTTTCAATCAACACTTCTTAACATTTTGGCTTTGGCCGCAGTTTTTTTCTTGGCGGTTTCCATAGGCAAACTCCGGCCGCAAAAAACGATCATTGATGCCCGCCTCCAAAATCTGGAAGGAAAAATTACCGAAACGGAAAAGGCCAACTCTGATCTGGCCCGTTTGCTGGATTATTTTAAAAGCCGTGCTTACTTGGAGCGGGAGGCCAAATTAAAACTGAATGTCCGCCGGCCGGATGAAAATGTGGTTTTTATTTATGAAGATGAAAAAGAAAGTGCTATGAATAACGAGAACAGCCAAGGTTTTTCCGGTTTGGAAGGCCTGACCAATTTTGAAAAGTGGCTGAAATATTTGTTTGGTAATTAAAGTTTTCGTATGGCGAGCGCATCCAGCCTTTGCTGTCTCAGCGGGTTTCACCCGCCGAAGCCAGCTATGGCTGGCGAAGGCGGGTGTAGTACAGTGGCAGTACGATTGCTTCCCAAGCAATAGACGAGGGTCCGATTCCCTTCACCCGCTCAAATTTTGTTACCAAAATTTGAGCGAGGCTCGCCTCGTCCCAACTTTGTTGGGCGGGCGGCCCGCTCCAAGAGTGGCTTAGTTTGTTAAGTTTGATTGAGAGTCAAGTTCGGCGATTTTGGCGGCGATTTCCACACTGCTCATTTTGTTCACCTTGTTTCTGATTGGTGAATAGTCATCTTCCGCCCAAAGTTCGGAAACATCAAAACTCAACATGGAAATTGGTTTGTTTTCCCGCATCTCGTCATGAGGTATAACCTCGGCTTTATTCCCGACAATTTTCATGACGATCAGGTCTTGAAAAGCGTAAGGTTCTTGAACTCGAAAAATAATACTCTCCGCTTCAATCGGAGTTTTATGGGGTATCTCGCGAAGCATTTTGACGGTTAGCGTTTCTTCCAAAAGCTCTCGTTTGTCCAGAATTTCGAGCTCCCATTTAGTTAGGGGCGATATTTCTTTGCTCATCTTGAAATAATTTTATACCATCTTTAGAAAAAATTCAATCTCCGGCAAATGTAATTTAAAACCGGCGCTAGGGCCGGTGGCGGAATTTGAACGGGGGGAAAAGAGTTTGAAATATCAGGTCTAGCAGGCGACCGACAAAACCAAAATTAATTTCTTCCCGGACATGGTGGCGGAAATGATGCCTGTCTTGATTGGTCCTTAGTTCCCTGACCAGAGGGATTTTTTCTATCCAGAGGTCAAAAATGTTATCAGCCAGATGAGAAAGGTAATGAGTGGTCTCGTAGGCCAGAAAGCGAAGCAGTACCCCGAGGAAAAATACGGGAGCCAAGACGATATATTTGTTTGGCAGTAATGCCAGGAAAGCGAGATAGTGAATAAACAGCAAAACTGGAAAAATGTACCAACGCGAAGTAATTTCGTGAAGGTCCTGCGGATTCCTTGTTTTATAATTGAAGTGGTGAAAAACCCGATGGTGCTCCCGATGACTGTTTTTCATCCATTTTAATCCTGGAAGGCCGTAATGCAGGGCGAAACGGTGATGGAGATATTCAAAAATGTGGGTATAAAATACTCCCAAAGAGAACCAACCAGAGATGGCCAGCCAAGAGATGATGTCTAAAGAAGAGTGGTGGTGAAGATGATAAAACAGAACTAAGCCAAAAGCGAATAAAGGTGAAATCACGGCCTTTAAAAGTGGCCCGTACCAAATTAATATTTTTTTCATATAGTCCCTTTGTTTTAAAAGTGCTTTGTCTTATTTTATTAAATACCTTCTTGAAATTTTGTTCAACCGGCGGTACAATAATAATATGAAAGAAAGCATTGGCCTGACCATAGAAGAGTTAAAAACTGCCGTCCGCCAGCTTGCGGACCGTCTTTGATTTAGCCGGAAAAGAGCAAAAGATCAAAGAGATTGAGACCAAAATGCAGTCGGCGGATTTTTGGAAAAATCGCGAAGAGGCGCAGAAGATAACTACCAAATTAAGTTCTCTCAAAAATGAAACGGAAAAAATAAAGGAACTGAACCAAAAAGTGGCCGCTTTTGCGGGAACGGAAGAAGAGCTGGCCGTTTTAAGCAAAGAGTTTAAAAAGTTAAAATTATTGGCGATGTTTTCCGGACCGTATGACCGGCGCGATGCTTTGATGGAAGTTTTTTCCGGCGCCGGCGGGGTGGACGCGCAGGATTGGGCCATGATGCTTTTTCGTATGTACCGGCGCTATGTCGAGAAAAACGGTTTCAGTTTTAAGGTTTTGCATGAGTCGTTGGGCGAACAACGCGGATTGAAGTCGGCGACGGTAGAAATAAAAGGGTCGTTCGCTTACGGATACTTAAAAAACGAATCGGGCGTGCATCGCCTGGTGCGCCTTTCGCCTTTTTCGGCCAAGAATCTGCGACACACTTCTTTCGCTTTAGCACAGTTTATTCCTTTGGTGGAGCAGGCCGAGTTGACAATTGACCAGAAAGATTTAAGAATCGAAACCTTTCGTTCCTCCGGCCCCGGCGGGCAGAATGTTAACAAACTGGAAACGGCCGTGCGGATCACTCATGTGCCAACCGGTTTGAGCGTGGCGGCGCAATCGGAAAGATCGCAAAGCCAGAATAAGGAAAAAGCCATGCAGGTTTTATCCTCTCGTCTGGCGCAAAGAATGGCCGAAGAGCAAGTGGAAGAACTGGACAAATTAAAACCCCAACTGGCCACCGGCAGCGTGGAATGGGGGAATCAAATCCGGTCTTATGTTCTCCACCCCTACAAATTAGTCAAAGACCACCGCACGAGCTTTGAATCGCATGACCCAGAAGGAGTGTTGGAGGGAGATTTAGATGATTTTATTGAAAAAGAAATTTATCGATAATTTTCCAGAGGCGGAGGGGAACACTTTTTGCGAGCACCGCCGAGACAAAAAGTATGTTCACCGGAGCCTCTCGAGATAACATTGATTACTTTTAAAAAAGTTACTAAAAAATACAATCATAATTTTACGGCTCTGGACGGAGTTGATTTAGAAATTAGAGATGGGGAATTTGTTTCTTTGGTTGGTCCGTCGGGGGCGGGGAAAACCACTTTGATAAAAATGCTCATCAAAGAAGATCGGCCTACTTCCGGCCAGGTTATTTTAGATGAAGTTGATTTAGCCGATTTACCTGACAAGGATATTCCTTTTCTACGCCGCAAGATCGGCACTATTTTTCAGGATTTTCGTTTGCTGGAAAGCAAGACCGCTTTGGAGAATGTGGCTTTTGCTCTGGAGGTAGCCGGAACGGACGAAGAAGAGATTATTAAAGATGTGGAGCAGGTGCTAGCCATTGTCGGTTTAGCCGACAAGAAGAAAAATTTCCCCAAAGAACTTTCTGGCGGGGAGAAACAGCGGCTGGCCATTGCGCGGGCGTTGGTGCATCGGCCTAAGATAATTTTGGCTGATGAGCCGACCGGCAACTTAGATATGGTCAACAGTTTTGATGTGGTAAAATTATTGTGGCGGATCAACGAGCTGGGCACCACGGTTATTTTAGCTACTCACGACGATAAGATCGTCAACACAGTCGGCAAGAGAGTGATTTCCATGGAGAAAGGCAAGATTGTGCGGGATCAGCTTAAAGACGGAAAATATATTTTATAACTAAATTATGATAGAAAAAATGCCTTCCAGTCGGTCCCTGAAAAGAATTATAGCCAGCGGATGGACTAATTTCCGGCGCAACAGTTTTATGAGTTTTGGGGCGACCGGAGTAATGGCTTTGGCTCTGCTGGTTTTTTCCGGACTGATCGTTTTAAACTTTTTTACCGACCAGGTGGTTGGTTTTCTGGATGAAAAAGTTGATGTCAGCGTCTACTTCCAAAACGACGCTAAAGAGGACCAGATTTTAAAAATTAAAACTGACCTGGAAGAACTGGGCAATATCAAAACCGTCAATTATATTTCTCAAGACCGGGCTCTGGAAGATTTTAAAGAAAGGCATGGCGATAACCAGCTGATCCAGGATTCCATTGCCGAGTTGGAGGCCAATCCTTTGCAGGCCTCTTTGAATGTGAAAGCCATTGATCCGAGCCAGTACGCTTCGATTGCCCAATTTTTGGAAGGCAACGCTCTCAAAACCGTCATTGATAAAATTAGTTTTTATGAAAACGAGGCGGCCATCAATCGCATTCTTGGTATTTCTAACACCTTTTCTCGCGGGGGACTGGGAGTGACTTTGATTCTGGCCATGGTGGCGGTGCTGGTTACTTTCAATACCATCCGTCTGACTATATACAACAAAAAAGAAGAGATCGAAATTATGAAACTGGTTGGGGCGACCAGTTGGCATATTCGGGGACCGTTTTTGGTGGAAGGCGGATTTTACGGTTTATTTGCTTCTTTACTTACCCTGGCTATTTTTTACCCGGTAATTTATTTCACCTCCCACAAACTGCTTAGTTTTGCTCCTGACATCAACCTCTTTAACCATTACCTTGGCAACATCGGCCAGATGTTTTTCCTTGTTGTCGGCGCCGGCCTGTTTCTCGGCGTTTTCAGTAGTTTCGTCGCCATCAGAAGGCACCTGAAGATTTAAAGATTCGACCGTTGGAGTAAAGACTTTTATCCCAACTCTTTAAAAAGGTCGAACCTTGGAGTATTTAGCCATTGAAAAATGGCTGTTTTTGTTATAAAATACGAAATACAAATTATTTTTGCGGGATCGTCTAATGGTAGGACACATCCCTCTGAAGGATGGTATCTTGGTTCGAGTCCAAGTCCCGCAGCTATTGACTTTGTGCCACTATATGTGGTACGATTGTGGTATTCTGAAGTGCAGGTAAGGAGGTATATGATGCCAAAAAAGGGAGTTTGCTGTAAGTGCCAAAGAACTCATCCTGTTGTCCTTTTGACTCGTCCGCTCCGAGAGGGAGAGGATGAAACTAAGAGGTACATGATGGACCGGCACCAAGTTTCCGGCGAAATGGGCCCAGAATGCGAGGGCAGAGGAACCACTCCGCAAGTCATTGTTCGGTCCTAATTGCCAGCACGGAGCTCAGCTCCGGCTGGCTCTTTGCTTTTTATAAACCAATATTTTTGATAAGATAATTTTTAATGTCGGTCATTGCCTGCAGCCAGATAATTAATATGAAAAAATTTAAAAGATGCCAGTGGGTTAAAGAAGGAGACGAATTGATGGTCGAGTATCACGATAAAGAATGGGGGACACCTTTGTGGAATGACAACAAGATATTTGAGTTTTTAACTCTAGAGAGTTTTCAGGCCGGACTAAGTTGGCAGATAATTTTAAACAAACGGCGTAATTTTGAAAAAGCTTTTGTGAACTTTGATCCGACTAGGGTTGCCAAATTTTCCAAGAAAGATTTAGCGCGTCTTTTGAAAGACAAGGGCATCGTCAGGAACGGGCTGAAGATAAAAGCGGCCATAAACAACGCCGAAAAGTTTTTGGAAGTAAAAAAAGAATTTGGCACCTTTTCCAAATATATGTGGCAGTTTGTCGGCAATAAGCCGATAGTTAATAAGATAAGAACAATTAAGGATTACAAACCGCTAAGTAAAGAGGCGGAGATTTGGGCGAAAGATTTAAAAAAGAGAGGTTTTAAATTTCTTGGACCGACCACGCTCTATGCTCATATGCAGGCCGTTGGCATGGTAAACGACCACATGGTCGGATGTTTCAAGAGAAAATAGACCAACGATGGGAACCCCATTTTATGTATTATGTTTACATTATAGAGTGCCAAGATAAAACTCTTTATACTGGCATTACTACTGATATTCAGCGCCGATTCAAAGAACACGATTCAGGAAAAGGGGGCGCGTATACCAGAGCCAAGAAAGTAAAGAAGGTTTTATACACCGAAAAATTCAAAACCAGAAGCGAAGCATCTAAAAGAGAGGCGGAGATAAAAGGGTGGGGGAGAGAAGAGAAACTTAAGCTTATTCTAAGTAAAAAATAGCCCACAGGCGTGCCTACGTTTCATAGTCAATACCTTCGCAACACTTCTTCGGGTGTTTGGTAATTAATT
>CAZOKW010000016.1:0-17531 GCA_964580765.1 uncultured Candidatus Saccharibacteria bacterium | reverse complement strand
TTTTACAATCAAATTTGCCCCTGCGGGGGTTTTTAAATAAAATGAACTTAAGCATTTATTTAATTCCTTATCTATATGAACTCCATAGTTAATTTTTTAAAAGATGTAAAACTGGAGTTGGGTCGGGTGAACTGGCCGACTAGACAGCAGGTTATAAAACACACTAGCGCGGTGATAATTTTAAGCTTAGTGGTAGCCGCTTTTTTGGGCGGACTTGATTTTATTTTTACTTTTATATTAAACCGTTTTGTCTTATAGTTTTTAGATAACCGTCCAGAGGCGTAGTGGGTACAGTTTTTGTTTTAAGATATTAAAACGAAAACTATGTACCCCGAAAGCCTCTCGCGATAATAAATGGCTAAACAAATTTCTACCGGAGAAAAAAGTTGGTACGCTATTCATACTTATTCCGGGTATGAGGATAATGTCGCTCACAGTTTGAAGCAAAGAATTGAGTCCTTGGGATATGAAGATAAGATTTTTAATGTTTTGGTCCCTAAGGAAAAAAGAATCAGGATTCGCGGAGGGAAGCGGGAAACGGTAGAAGATAAAATTTATCCCGGTTATGTGTTGGTGGAGATGATTGTCACTGACGACTCTTGGTATGTAGTGCGCAACACCCCTAATGTGACCGGTTTTATCGGAGCGGGAGTAATTCCCACTCCTTTGTCTAAAGATGAAGTGGACACCCTGATGAAACGGATGGGAGTGGATGAACCGAAGTATAAGTTTGAGGTAGCGGTGGGGGACAATGTAAAGATTATCGATGGGCCGTTTAAGGACTTTGACGGGCGGGTGGCGGAGGTGGATGAAGAAAGAGGCAGAATTAAAGTGTTGGTGACGATGTTTGGAAGAGAAACGCCGGTTGAGCTTGATTACTTACAAATTAAAAAGATTTAAAAGCTTTGTGAATGTTGCCTCTTCGGACGCTAGATTCCCAGCGAGAATCTGCGCTCGCTTGAGCCTGTGGATTTTGTCCGAAGTGAGAAAATTATACTTCGTCCAAACCATGCAATCCACAGTCTCAAGCGCCTCAGAAGCAACATTCACTACGCTGTTCAACTAATCATGGCTAAGAAAATAAAAACAATATTAAAGTTGCAGATTGAAGCGGGGAAAGCTACTCCGGCACCGCCAGTGGGGCCGGCTTTGGGTCAACACGGATTGAATATCCAGGAATTCGTGACCAAATTTAACGAGGCGACTCGGGACAAAATGGGACAGGTCATTCCGGCGGAAATCACGGTTTTTGAGGACCGTACTTTTACTTTTAAACTAAAAACTCCGCCGGCTTCTTATTTATTACGAAAAGCGGCTGGCATTGAAAAAGGTTCCGGCGAGCCGAATAAGAAAAAAGTTGGAAAAATCACCAGAAAACAGATCGAAGAAATCGCTCAAATAAAAATGGAGGATTTGAATGCCAATGACCTGCCGGGCGCCATGAAAATTATAGAGGGAACGGCTCGTCAGATGGGGATAGAGGTGAAGTGAGGTTTACCGAACGGAATCCAGCCCTTTCTTCAGAAAGAGCTGTGGTGAAGTAAAATTGCTTTCTCAAAAACAATGGGCACCATTGCATTGCAATGGTGCCCATTGTTTTTTATCCACAGTTTTTAGGTTGTTCAGATGTTTCTTTTAAACTACAATTTTATAACTTTGTATTTTAAAAAAAAGGAGAAAGACATTGCAAAAAAATCCTTATCCCGGAAAATTAATTGCTTTTGAAGGAATGGATGGGAGCGGAAAAACTACTCAATGCAACACAGCCTTTAGATATGTGTCAGCCGGCGGTGAAAAGGTGGTTGAGGTTAAAGAACCCAACAAAGAAGTTTTTGGCGGGAAGCTAATCTATAGTTTGCTTTTTAAGGAAGGGCCGATTGGTTTCTCCGATATGTCTTCTACCATGCGGCAAATTCATTATTTCTGGAATCGCATGATGCACATGAAGGAAGTGGTTATTCCTAATCTGGCCGAAGGCATCAATGTCCTGACTGATCGTTGTTATGCTTCCGTTTGTCTAGATGTTCATCAGTCCGGCGACCTGGAAAGATTGCTGGCTATTCAAGACTACTATTTCCAAACCGTGGGTGTACCGTTGATCAGGCCGGATCTGATTATTATTTATGATCTTAAACCGGAAGTGGCTCTGGAGCGTTTGAAAAAAAAGGGCCGAAGGGATTTTTTTGAACAGCCCGGCAAATTACTGCAGACCAAAATGGCTTATCTTGAATTTGCCGAAAAGTTCAGCGATTTTTGTCGAGTGGTAGATGCTTCTCAAGATGAAGATACGGTCTTTTCTGAATTTACCAGGCCGTTACTGCAAGAAAATTTTCCACTCAAAGAATGGAAATCAGAAAAGTCAGAAGGAGGAGAAAAAGAATGAATTATCCGGAAAAAGTTTTAGATTTGGCCAGAGAATTTGTTTTTCGTCCGGTGGGATTTCAGTGGACACCAAACGAAGAGAGGGTGTTAAGGTTGGTTTTTACTAATCTGGAACGCCGGGTTTTCTTTATGTTCGGTTTGCCGGCCAATGTGGGAGCCACCATTTTGGCCATGTACTCTCGGATTAAAAACAAACGCGGTCTGCGGGGGGGTATTTGTGGACAGTTTTCTCCCCCAGTTTTTGGCGACTAAGTTATCGACAGTGGAAGAAAAATTCAATGGCGATGAGGCGAAATTTCTTAAAGAAAATAACATTAAAAATCTGGATGATTTTGTCAGCTATTCTCTAGAGGCAGAGGCCTTGTTTATCAAGTTTGTTGAAGCCATGGCCGATCCGGAATATATGGCTTCTTTTGCCGATTCCAAAAAGACCCGGGTTTTTCTTAAGACCTGGCTGGATAAGTATGGCCATAATTCGATTGCCCGCACAGCTAATCTTTGGATTGGTTGTGAAATGGTTTCGATTTTAACCGCCAAAAGTTTTGAGTGGAATCGTCCCGGTTCGGGGTTCATTGAGTTAAGTACTCGTTATGTGGATATGTCCGGCAAGGACTATTATCCCATTCAGAGGGAGTTGGAAGAATTATACGGGATTGAGCCATCAGGCATTACCGAAGTGATTGAAAAAGGATTTGAACTTTATCGGGAATTGTCTGGGGATAATTTTGACGGGCCATTTCCACGATTTCTTAAAGAGCGATTCGGCCATCTTTACGCAGATGATCCGAAAGGTCTGGAAGTGGGGGTAATCGGAGAGACCTGCGATGTGCTTGGCAATCTTTTGCCCTGCGCCACTTTAACTTCGGTGGGCATGAGCATTAGCGGGGAGGCCCTGCCAAAGTTGCTGTCCCATTTAATCTTAGATAATACGCCGGAAAATCTGGCCATTGTGGAAGCCATTGTGGAAGAATCCAAAAATGTCGGCGGTTACCAATTTGTCCGGCATTTTGAGCCAAGCGAATGGGAGAAAGAAAATTGGCGGTATCTGGAACTGACGGCTTTGGCCGAGTTTGAGACGGGTGACTTTAGTTCTATGGCTTGGATGCTCAATAAGCGATGGGAAACAAAAGAGGTTTTGGAGAGAATGATTAAGGTGAAAATGAGAAGCCGCTACTCTCTGTCAGAACTGCAGGATATGGACGGATTGGAATACTTTTTACACAAAGCCGGTTCCGTGAAGCGAGGCGAATTCGATAAACTGTCCAGAGAATTTGAGGTGGCCAGTGTGTTGTTCCGGGGAGTAATGAGTTTCAGAGGATGGCGCGATTTGCAAAGACAGGGTTTTTGCACCCACTTTCGCAGTCTGGTTACTCCCAATTTGGGATTTTATCATTATGATAAACCGGCTCCACCGGAATTGGTCGATACTTTTGATAAACTTTACCGACACAATTACTCTCTGTATCAAAAATTGATTAATGACCAACGGGCCTCACCTTTGCTTTTGCAGTATATTTTGGCTCTAGGCAATATGATAGCGTTTGAAATAGCTGGAAACTTGCGCCAAATGGAATTTTGCAACTGGCAAAGAAGCAAGTGGAGCGTCAATCACGAGGTTCGGCAGGTTTTTATGTCTATGGAAAAAGAATTGCGGGACTTATTGCCGTGGTGGGCGCAAATTTCCCGAGCCGATGTGACTCCGGCTTATGTTTTCGCCAGAGGTGAAAAGTCCGTAGTTTTGAGCTAGTAATCAGTCGCGCCTCTTTTTAAAGGGGCTTTTTTTATACTCAAAATCGTGTTAAATTCTTCTTATGCAAAAGGTTTATGAGTCGACAATCGGTCTGGAAATCCATGCGGAACTGAAAACCAAGACCAAAATGTTTTGCGATTCTTTAAATGATCCGGATGAAAAACATCCCAATCTTAATATCTGTCCCATTTGCATGGGTTTTCCAGGGACACTTCCGGTGATCAATGAAGAAGCGGTGAAAAAAGTGATTCTGACCGGATTGGCTTTGAATTGTCAAATTGCCAAACAAAGCAACTTTGACCGTAAAAATTATTTTTATCCGGATTTACCGAAGGGTTACCAGATTTCCCAATACCAGCGGCCGCTTTGTGGCGGGGGGTATTTAGATATTAGTGGCCCTCCTTCGCATAAAGCTTCGGAGGGTAAGCGAATCCGCATAACGCGGATTCACTTAGAAGAAGATACAGGGCGGCTTCAGCACCCCGAACCATCCCGCCAAGGCGGGAGCTACGGGGCAGGTGACGCCTACTCTCTTGTGGACTTTAATAGAGCTGGAGTGCCATTGATGGAGATGGTGACCGAGCCGGATTTGACCACCGGAGAAGAAGTCAAAGAATTTGCCGAGAAGTTCCGGATGATTTTGCGCTATCTGGGAGTGTCTGACGCAGACATGGAAAAAGGGCAAATGAGAGTGGAAGTAAATATTTCGGTGAAGAAAAAAGGAGCAAGCGAGTACGGCACGAAAGTGGAAATAAAAAATCTCAACTCTATCCGGACAGCCGGTTTAGCCGTAGATTATGAAGTGGAAAGGCAGGTTTCCATGCTCGAAGACGGCCATCGGGTGGTGCAGGAAACCAGGGGCTGGGACGAGGCCAAAGAGGCCACCTTCAGTCAGCGCTTAAAAGAAACAGCCAAAGATTACCGCTATTTTCCTGAACCCGATTTGCCGGTTCTGAATTTTGATGAATCATATATCGAATCGATCAGAGCTCATCTTCCGGAATTGCCGGAACAGAGGAGAAAAAGATTTAAGGAGCAGTACGGCTTGAATGATTCGCAGATTGAGATTTTCACTATTGCCAAACACTTGGGAAATTATTTTGAAAATGTGGCCAGTGAACTGGGCGAAGAGAAAAAAATTCTTGCTCTGGCGGCCAATTATATCATTACCGAATTTCCGCCCCTGTTTAATATGCAAGGATTAGAGATTGATGACATTGAAGGCATAAAAATCATACCAGAATCCTTTGCTGAATTGATGGTGATGATTTTCCACCAAAAACTTTCTTCCTCGGCGGCCAAAGTTGTCTTAAAAGAGATGGCCGAAACAGGGCTACATCCTGAAGCGATTACCAAAGAGAAAAATCTCTTACAGGTTTCCGATACTTTGGAGTTGGAAAAGATGGCCGAGGAAATAATTTCCGAAAATCCCGGTCCGGTGGCGGACTACAAAAAAGGCAAAAAAGAAGCTCTTAAATTTTTGGTTGGCAAAATGATGGCCAAAACGAAAGGCCAAGCCAACCCCCAAATTACAGAAAAAATACTTGAAGAAATACTTAATACTTAAAACTGTCCCGATTCGCTTTGCGAATCGAGGATCCTCGATTTTAATAAATTAAAATCGGGAGAGAAACTTCTTCATTAAAGAGTTTGCTTGGGTATAATTTTTAACCCAGCGGATTCGGCGATCTCTTTTGAACCAGGTTAATTGATGGCGAACAAGTTGTTCGTCATTTTTATTGATTAAGACAATGGCCTCCGGCAGAGTGATTTCTTTTCGGAGGTAAGTAATAATTTCTTTGTAATAAATTCCGGAGAGGGCGGGTAGTTTGGGGGAATATTTTTTCCTTAAAAGATTGGCCACTTCTTTAATTAATCCGGCCTTAATCATTTTTTTAGTGCGGGCGGAGATTATTTTTTTCAATTCCGCCGGAGGTTTTTTTACTCCGATTATCAGCGTGTCAAAAAGCGGCACCCCCTTTTTTCTTTGTTCTGAAAAAAGTTTTTTGGTAGCGGAGATAATTTCCAAGGCACGGATAATTCTTCTTTTGTTTTTGGGGTCTATAAAATTTTTGACTTTCGGGTCTTTTGTCAAAAGCTGTTTATACAATTTTTCAGCGGATTGTTTTTCCAACTTGGCGCGCAATTTTTTGTTGGGTGGCACTTCCGGAATCTGCCAATTATCAATGACAGCGTAAACATATAAGGCGGTTCCGCCAACTAAAAACGGCATTTTTTTCCGACTTGCGATGTCAGAAATTTTGGCGGTGGCCAGCTCTTTATATTGGGCTAAGGTCAAAACCTTGTCAGGTTCAACTAGGTCAATCAAGTGGTGGGGGACAACTTGTTGTTCTTTTTTAGTCGGCTTGGCCGATCCGATGTCCAGTTTTTTGTAAATGGCCCGCGAGTCGGCGGAAACAATTTCTCCTTTCCATTTTTTGGCCAATTTTAAAGACAGAGCCGTTTTGCCGGAAGCAGTTGGCCCGACGATAACGACTAATTTTGGCTTGCCCTCCGAAGCCTTGGCGAAGGAGGGTTTGTTTTTTTTCATAATTTAGCCTAGATTATAGATTAAACTTAGTACTTTAAAAAGGCGGAGGAAGCTTATGAAATGGTGGAAGTTGTGGCCTGTTTTTTTGCTGCTTCTCCTGACACCGATAGCCGTTTTATTTAATCCCGATCATGTGGTTACCCCGACCTTAAGGGTACAAGGGTTCAAAAGCGTAATGATCCTAATGGTATCAGGAACCGTTGGCACAGTCGAAATGTTTCTCTGGTATATAGGTTGGGGCGGGATAAGGGGTCTTATTGCGGGGTGGTTTGAGGAAGATGTCAATTTTGCCAAAAAAATTGCCGGAGATATGAAAAGCGGTGGTTATGTTGACGAGGCCAAGATTCACTTCACCAGAAGATACAAAAAGTTAAAGGAAAAAGCCGATAAATTAAAAAAAGGATTGAGAGCTACTAGTTATTTAGCTTTCTTTGGCATTGGTTTTTGGCCAATTTGGGGACCCAGGGTGGTGGGTGATTTCATTTGCGGTACGGCCAGATGGAAATGGTGTTTTGTCGCTTTGTGCATCGGTAATTTTGTTAAAACCGCCGGTTATGTGTTTGCCTGGGACAAGATATTTTCTTTTTTCGGCTGGTAAAAAGAGCCTTCTTGGCTCTTTTATGATTTTTCGGATATTTCTTCTTGGATTTTTTGGACGAATTTTTCTATTTTTTGAGAACCGAGATCGCCCTTGCTTCGCTGGCGAACGGCGACTGTTTTAGCTTTTTCTTCTTTTTCTCCCACCACTAAAATATATGGAGTTTTTTGCATCTCCGCTTCGCGGATTTTTTTACCAACTGACTCACTGCGGTTGTCATATTCCACGCGGATATCCATTTCTTTAAGCGCCTCCTCTATTTTTTTGGCGTAGTCATTAAATTTTTCGGAAATTGGAACAATCACCGCTTGAACAGGGGAGAGCCAAACTGGAAAAGCCCCGGCATAGTGTTCGATAAGGAAAGCAATAAATCTTTCGTGTGAACCAAGTGGTGCTCTGTGAATTACATATACAGGCTTTTCTTTACCGTCTTTATCGACATAGGTAAGATTAAATCTTTCGGAAGCTAGGAAATCTAATTGGTTGGTGGAGGCAGTTTCTTCTCTGCCCACCACGCTCTTAATTTGAAAATCCACCTTTGGACCGTAGAAGGCCGCTTCCCCGGACGCTTCTTCGTGGGGAAGGTTAGAT
The DNA here is from genome assembly GCA_964580765.1 of uncultured Candidatus Saccharibacteria bacterium. Lineage (GTDB taxonomy): Bacteria > Patescibacteriota > Minisyncoccia > 2-02-FULL-40-12 > IGHO2-12-FULL-4 > JAUYPS01. The sequence continues at coordinate 9,659 of CAZOKW010000016.1, read as the reverse complement.
TTTTTCATTACTTTTCGGACCATTTCAACGGCCTTATTCCACCCTTCTGGTAATCCGGCAAATTTTTTCTTATCCTCGGCCGGAAGCGAGAGGCGCATATAGAAATCCTTAATGCCAAAAACTTCTTTATACCAAAACTCATGCAATTTCATCACATTCAAGAATTCTTCCTCTACTTGTTCTTCGGTGCAGTAAATATGGGCATCATTCTGAGTAAATCCGCGTGTTCGGAGTAATCCAGCTAGAGTACCAGAAAGTTCGTAACGATAGACAGTACTGTATTCGGCATAGCGGAGAGGAAGCTCTTTATAACTGTGCGGCTGGGACTTGTATATCATGTGTGTATGCGGACAGTTCATGGCCTTTAAATAATAATTGCCATCATCCAGTTCCATGGGCGGATACATACTGTCGGCATAATAAGGAATGTGCCCGGACATTTTGTATAGATCCTCTTTGGCAATATGAGGAGTGCTGACGCGCTGATAGCCGTGCTGTTTCTCTATTTCTTTTGCTAATTTTTCAATTTCATCGCGGATAATCGTTCCTTTGGGAAGCCATAATGGTAGTCCGGGCCCAATTTCTTTGGCAAAGGTAAAAAGCTTGAGCTGTTCCCCAAGTATCCGATGATCTCTTTTTTCTATTTCTTTCTGGAGTTCTAAGTATTCTTCCAGTTCTTTTTTGCTTTCAAAGGCCACGGCGTAAATTCTCTGCATCTGTGGATTGGCGGAGTCGCCCTTCCAATAAGCGCCGGCTAGGCGGGTGAGTTTGAAGCCGTCTATGGGCAGGTCTTTGGTATTTTTAACATGAGGACCTTTGCAGAGGTCGGTAAAACTGCCGATGCGGTAGAAACTGGGTTGGCCTGGTCGTTTTCCACTTTTGATTTCCTCAAGTAGTTCCATTTTGTAAATTTGGCCGGCTACTTTGGCTTCTTTGATGGCCTGGACGATAGGGAAGTGCAATTGTTCTACGGCCAACCCTTTTTTTATGATGGCCCGCATTTTCTTTTCTATTTCCGGCAGAATTTCCGGAGTGATCTGGATTGATTCCCCGTTTTCTGCCGGGAAGTCAAAGTCATAATAAAAGCCGTTTTCAATGACCGGTCCGATCCCGAATCTGGCGCTGGGATAAATTTCCTGCACGGCCGCGGCCATCACATGCGCCAAAGAGTGTCTAATTTTTAGTAATTTATCTTCTACCATAGATTCTTCTATGGTATTCTTTTTATGCTTTGTTTTCAAGTTTTCATTTCTTTCTTTGGTTTTGTCGAAAAGATTTAATTAACACCAAAACCCCGCCATTAATGGCGGGGTTTTGGTGTGGACCGAGGGGGAGTCAAACCCCTAGAGCAGGATGACAAGTCTGCTCCCGGAATCGTCCGGACTCGGCCCTTGATCCACAGAAAAATGTTAGCAGATATATTAAAAAAGAGAAAAGCCCCCAATTTGGGAGCTCTTCGGAGCCACGAACAACCCGTTCATAGCAGACTTGTCATCCTTATCTTTAAGTATATCAGAACCAAAATCAATGTCAAATGAAACTGCAAAGAGACCCTAAAAGGCCGTTTTTGGTGCATTTTTGTTGTTTTAGTGGACAAAAGTCAAAAAGTATGATATAATCAAGTGGTAAGGTGATGTTCCTGAATGGGTGGAGGTCAACCCTAGCTCGAGTCGAAAGATTCGAGCTTTTTTTTGCAAAAATTTAGTGTAGCTCTTCACCCGCTCCTGAAGGATGTTGTGAAGTTGAGGATTGTAACTGCACTAGGCTCGAAGCCATCATACCTCTGAGGACGCTCAAAGTTGCGAGTAGCACGGTTTGTCAACGACCCTGAGAGAGCGAAGCGAGTCGAAGGGCTCTTGACAAGACGAGCAACTTTGCGCGAGTCAGAAATCTCGCTGGGATTTCTGACGACCGAAGAGGTACTATGGCGAGAGCCGGAAGTATTAAACGGTAGCGATGAGTGTTTTTACATCATCGCACAAGAGCTTGGGGGCGCCGTCGTGTTCGTTGAGTTTGCCTTTTATGACCAAGATGGCATTTTCATTCCAGGCATTGGGATATTTTTCGAGCACGCCGGGGAAAACAACTATCTCTATTTTGGAAGTGAGGTCTTCCAGCCAAGAAAAGAGCATCGGCTTGCCCGTTTTGGTAATGATGCGCTGGACTTTGGTCACCATCCCACTGACTTTTACTGAACCTCCGCTGGCCGAGGAATTAACGGAGATGTCTTTGATCGGCGTGAGGCCGGTTTCCAGGGCTAATTGGGCTTGGTAATTTTGCAAAGGATGTCCGGAAACAAACAATCCCAGCAATTCTTTTTCCCACATCAATTTTTCGGCATACGAAATAGTATTGGTTGGCGGTATTAAACGCAAAGGAGGAAGAGCGACCGCCAGTTGATCGCCGAATAAGCTGACTTGTCCGCTGGTGAAGTGTTTCTGGCTATCATGAGCATGTGTCAAAAGCTGGTCTACATTGGCTAAAAATAAACTTCTTTCGCCAAGATTATCCAACGCTCCGCATTTAATCAAACTCTCTAAAGATTTTTTATTTAAGTCCTTGTTGTGAACTCTGACCACCAAGTCCTCTATGTTCTGGTACGGTCCGCCTTTTTTTCTTTCGGCAATAATGGCTTCGGCAATTCCGGCGCCGAGGTTTTTTATGGTTAGAAGACCGAATCTTATTTTATCGCCATCGGATTGTTTTAAGACAGTAAAATCTTTAAATGAGGTGTTAATTTCCGGCGACAAGACGGGAATTTTCATCCGCTGGCATTCAGTGATGATCTCGGCTATTTTTTCCGTATCTCCGGCTTCCGCCGTCAGAACGGCGCACATATATTCGGCCGGAAAATTGGCTTTCATGTAGGCGGTCTGATAGGCCACTCGGCCATAGCAGGCGGCGTGAGCTTTGTTGAAGCCATAGGCCTGAAATGGTTCAAACAAATTCCAGATTTCTTCCGCTTTTTCTTTTAATATTCCGCTGTGGGTTTGGCATCCCTCCACGAAAATAACATGTTGTTTGGCCATTTCGGCCGGAATTTTTTTTCCTACTGCTTTACGGAATTTATCCACGGTTTCCCAGTTGTAACCGGCCAGTTCCATAGCCGTAAATAAAAGGTCGTCTTGATAGACCAAAATCCCATATGATTTATCTAAGAAACTTTTTGCCTTGGGGTGAAAATATTTAATCGGACTTTTGCCGTGTTTTCGGGCGATGTATTCCGGAATGTTGTTAATCGGTCCAGGGCGGTAGAGGGCGACCATAGCGTTGATGTCGTGGATAGTAGTTGGTTTTAAGTCCATCAGATATTTGGTCATGCCGTCGCCATTTAATTGGAAAAGCCCTTCTGTTTCACCCTTGGCCAACATAGTGAATGTTTTTTTGTCATCAAAAGGAATTTTTTCTATATCAACACTGATACCTTGGTGTTCTTCGACTAGCCGGACGGCATTTTCCAAAATGGCCAAGTTACGGATGCCCAAGAAATCAAGTTTAGTCAGACCGACGCCGTCTTCTCCGACGGTGTACATATCATATTGGGTGATTAAATTGTCTCCGGCTTTCGGATCAAATTGAAGCGGAACATATTCGGTTAAGGGTTTGGGGGAAATCACTACGCCGGCGGCATGAACCGAGACATGACGGACAGTGCCCTCCAGTTTTTTGGCGACATCGAGGATTTGGCGGGCCTCCATGTCTTGCTCGTAGAGGTTTTTGAGATCTTTTTCCAGTTTCATGGCGTGTTCAATGGTCATGGGGAAACCCTGCGAGCCCATGGGAATTAGTTTGGCGATCCGGTCGCCGACATCGTATGGTTTTCCCAAAGCGCGGGCCACATCGCGGACAGACCCGCGGGCCATCATGGTGCCGAAGGTGCCAATTTGAGCCACTTTATCGGCCCCATATTTTTTTTTGGCGTAGTCAATTACTTCTTGCCGGCGGTTATCGGCAAAATCCATGTCAATATCGGGAGCGGAGGGACGATAGGGATTTAAAAATCTTTCAAAGGGAAGTTCAAACTCAATTGGATTAACATTAGTGATGCCGGAGAGAAAGGCCACAATCGAACCGGCGGCCGAGCCGCGGACGGTGGTATAAATTTTGGATTCATGGGCGAAACGAAGCAGATCGGCTACGACTAAAAAGTAGGGGGCGTAATTTTTGTTTTTGATGATTTCTAGTTCGTAATTTCTCCGTTCTTTAATGTCAGGATTTTTATCCAACCCGCGTTCTCGCGCTCCTTGCCAAGTCAATTCATCGAGCATTTCATCAGCGGTTTTTCCGGGTTCAAGAGCGAAATCGGGAAAGATAAATTTGCCTAAAGTTAAGTCCACTTGGCATTGGTCAGCAATTTTTTGGGTATTGGCGATAGCTTCGGGCCATTCTTTGAATTTTTCCACCATTTCTTCCTGACTGGACAGAGAAAAATCATCATGGCGCATAGAGAGGCGGTCTTTGTCATCTACGACGGTTCCAGTTTGTACCGCCAGGAGAACATCATGGGCGTGAGCGTCTTCTTTGTTTAAGTAGTGCGAATCCTGGGTGGCCACCAAAGGCAAATTAAGTTCTTTGGCTAACTTAACCAACTGGGGGGTAACTATTTTTTGGTCAGGGGTGTTGTGGTGCTGTTGTATTTCGATGTAATAATTATCTGGTCCGAAAATTTCCGCATATTCCAAAGCGAGTTTTTTGGCTTTATCATATTGATTGGCGAAAATAGCGCGCGACAGTTCTCCTCCCAAACAGCCGGAGAGAGCAATTAGCCCCTCGCTGTGTTGGCGGAGAATATTTTTGTCGATGCGGGGTTTGTAATAAAAACCTTCTAAGTTGGAGGCGGTGACCAGTTTGATTAAATTCTGGTAACCCTGATTGTTTTTGGCCAGTAAAACCAAATGAAAGTAGTCCCTTTTGTCGCTGGATGGTTGCTTGCTGTGCATATCTTCCGTCACATACATTTCACATCCAATGATCGGTTTGATGCCGACCTTCTGCGCTTTTTGGTAGAACTCGATGGCCCCATAAAGGTTGCCATGGTCGGTCATGGCCAGAGAATCCATCCCCATCTCTTTGGTTTTTTTTACCAGTGGTCCGATTTGAGAAAGGCCATCGAGCAAGGAATAATGGGAGTGCGTATGAAGATGAACAAATTTTGTCATAAAATTAGGGTGCCTGCCCCGTAGCTCGCCGAAGGCGATGGTTCGGGGTGGAGATGCACGAACTTCATGAGTCAATTTTAACATTCGTGATTTTTCAAACAACCAGCAAATTTTGTGGATAACCGCTAAAAAGTTGACAACCTTTTAAATAAGTGATACCTTTTAAAAAGCACCTTTCAACATAAATGGAGCAAAAATCATGTGGTTTTTGGTGACAATTGTATTGCAAACTTTTGTGAATAACGATCGAATTATTACTAGTCGTATCATTGACTCATATAATTTTTCTGAAGTTATATTCCTTGGTACAGGTACAGAAAACCGGGCGACAGAATTCAACGAAAAATTGAATCAATTTATTGAAAAAAAGATTAGGCCTCTTCGAACTAGAGAGAGGAATGTTGTGCTCATCTCTGTTTCCCATTCACAACTTTAAGATAAGGAGGGTACAAAATGGCCTTTGATTTTGGCAGGAATTATATGCTGGATACTAAGCCGTTTTCTAGATTGATAGATGTGGACGAAGAACCAAGAGGCATCACGGTCCATCAGTTGATGTTGGTCAGTTGTCTTATTCTTGCAATCCATAAAAACGCTTTTGATTTTATGATTCTTCGAGAAAAAGTGGCCAAATCTCTTGAAGTGGAAGTTGGTGAAATAACTATAGCTGATATGCAATCGGCCATAGACCAGTTGCACAGCAAGAAATTAATAAAAAGGACCAAAAGTTTCAATTGGGTAGGTTGTCCAGGGCTTGGCAAAGCCTTGAGGAAGTTGTTAGTTTTTTAATTATTTCAGGGGGAAACATCATAAAGGGGCAAATAAGCCCTTTTCTTTTTAAATAAAGTGTGTTAAGTTAGAAAAGAATCAGTTTGCAGTTCATAGCTATTAGTCAATAGTTCTTTAACTATAAACTAACAACTATAAATTATAAACTTCAGCCATGGGAGTTCCTAGAGCGCATTCTACACGCGGACAAAAAGGAAGAAGGAGAAGTCATTTAGCCCTCAAACCTTTAGGGTTGTCTTCTTGCGAGCATTGCCGCAAACCAAAACCTTCGCATATTATTTGCCCTCACTGCGGTTTTTACAAAGGAGAAGAAAGAGTCAATGTTTTGGAGAAAGAATTAAAGAAGAAAGATAAGGCGCGTAAGCGCGCAAGTAAGAAGTAAACCGACCAGAGCAAGTCAGCAATACACCTACTTGAAAACTCCCGAGCGACAAGTCGAGGGTCGAAAGTAGGTGGTATTGCTGACTTGCTCTTGAGATCAACTCTCATGGCTTCTCGACACTTATCGCGCAGTATTGCCATGCAGTCGCTCTATGAGTGGGATTTTCGCGGACGCGATAACAATCTTTTACCGGAAATTATCGAGCGCAATACCAAAGAATTCGGTCCGGGCATCGAGAATACCAACTTTGTCGGCAATTTAGTTAAAGGGGTACTGGAACACATTTCCGAACTGGACCAAATCATCGAAAAAGCGGCTCCGCAGTGGCCATTGGACCAGATTGCCATTGTTGACCGCAATGTTTTGCGCTTGGGAATTTACGAATTGCTTTTCGGCAATCGGGAGGAAGTGCCACCCAAGGTGGCCATTAACGAATCAATCGAATTAGCCAAGACATTCGGCGGAGACGCTTCGGGTAAGTTTGTGAATGGGGTCTTGGGAACAATCTACCGCGAAATCGGGGAGCCGGGCAAAGACGACGCGCCACCAAAGAAAGACAAAGTTGAAGAAATTTTAGAAAAAAAAGAAGACTTATAATTTTCAGTTACCAATTCTCAATTTTCATTGAATTTTCAATGATTTAATTTTCAAAATTATAACATTGGAACATTGATTGAAAACTGGAAATTGAAAACTGGAAATTTTTCAATATGTTTGAAGAAAAATTGGTAGAGTTGCAAAAAAAGATCGGTATTGAGTTTAAAAATACTGATATTCTTTTTCAAGCTCTCACTCATCGTTCTTATCTCAACGAAAATCCCTCTTGGCCGTTGGAACACAACGAGCGTCTTGAATTTCTGGGAGACGCCGTTTTGGAATTGGTGGTGACTGATCATCTTTATAAAAACTACTCTGATCCGGAGGGGGAGCTGACCAATTGGCGGGCGGCCATTGTTAACGCGGTTATTTTATCCAAAATTTGCGCCAAGTTTGATTTAAACGACTATATTTTGCTTTCTCGCGGAGAAGCCAAAGACATCGGCCGGGCCAGGCAGTTTATTTTAGCCAACGCTATTGAGGCCTTGATCGGAGCGATCTATCTGGATCAGGGTTATGAAAAAGCGGAGGAATTTATTGGAAGATTTGTGATTGTGGAATTGCCGGAAATTATTGAACAAAAGCTTTACCGTGACCCCAAGAGTCGTTTGCAGGAGGAAGCGCAGGACAAAGTCGGTGTTACTCCTACTTATGAGGTTACCAAAGAGTGGGGGCCGGATCATGCCAGGAATTTTGAAGTGGCTGTTTTTCTTGGTGCTGAATTGGCCGGAAAAGGGGAGGGTTTAAGCAAGCAAGAGGCCCAGCAGATGGCGGCGGAGGATGCGCTAAAGAAGAAGGGATGGTGAATCCAGCGAGAGGCTTCGGTGGACATACTTTTTCTCGACGGCGCTCGAAAAAGTGTCCCCACTCCGCCTCTGGTTGGATTGTATATATGTGATACCATGTTAATATAAATCATGTTAAGCGAATATTTAGAAAAACAATTGAAAAAAGCCAAATTTAAGAAACTGAAGGATGGGTCTCATTTTGGTTCTATTTCAGGTTTTCCGGGTGTTTGGTCTAATAAAAAAACTTTGAGTGCAGCTAAAAAAGAACTTCGAGAAGTTTTGGAAGAGTGTTTTTTCCTATAAAACTTATGGACGAAAAAATTATCAACACAATTAAAGAGTTGTTTATCAAAAACGACATTGAATATGCCGCTCTTTTCGGTTCGCGGGCGAGGGGGGGTAATAAGCCGGACAGTGATTATGACATTTTAATCAGATTTAAAAAAAACAAAGAAAAAGGCCTCTTTGAGTTTATAGGACTTCAGGAAAAAATTTCTGAAATTTTGAAAAAAAAAGTCGACTTAGTTACTTCTGAATTTTTAAGTCCCTATATTAAAGATATTGCCATGAAAGACTTACAAGTAATTTATGGATAGAACAGAAAAAGATGAAGCTTATCTAAAACATACCTTGGAAGCCATTGAAAGCATTGAAAAATATACTTCTAGTTTTAGCAAAGAGGATTTTATTAAAAGTGAACACAAACTGACCCAAGATGCAGTGGTAAGAGAATTTGAAATTATTGGAGAAGCTGTGGGCAGACTTTCGGATGAAATTAAAAAACAAGAACCAAACTTGCCGTGGAGAGAAATAGCCGGTATGCGCAATAAACTTATTCACGAATATTTTGGTGTAGACCTGGCTGTAGTTTGGAAGACAGTTGAGGCCGATCTGCCGGTTTTGAAATCAGCCATTCTAAAACTGCTAAATTTGTTTGTTGAGGCTTAATTTGCGTGGATAACCTTTCTCAAAATCCAACTCCAGAGCAGTATCCGGTTATTCAACTGGAACCAACTGGATTAAATCAAACTTCCCGTTCTTCCAAAAAGTTAATTCCCATTCTTTTGATTTTGGGTGCTTTAATAGCTGGCTATTTTGTTTTGGCCAAATATCAATCCTGGTGGCCGTTTGAAGGTGAAATCTCAGAGTATATAGCGCCGGAATTTTTAAGTTTTATATCGGAAGGGGGGAAAATTGACAAAGACCTAGCTGTTAAATTGAGCAGAAATGAAAATCCGGAAGCATTATTAACCGTCAGACAAAAATCAGATAAGCAGGCTGTATTGAGCCAGTTGGGTTCAGAAGATTACGAATTTTTGGAAGATTTCTTCTACTCTGAAACCGTTTTTATTAGAATTAAATCTATTAGTGTCGCTTTAAAATTGCTAAATGACAGTCGGGTTTTAAATTTAAAATCAGATACTCCAGCCGTATTGTATTAATAATACTAAATTGAAATCCTAAGAAAATTGAGGCGATCTTGATAAAAAAGGATTAATCTGTTAAAATCTTTAAATGCTAAAGATTCGGCTACAACGGATTGGGAAGCGAGGACAGGCCTACTTTAGGTTGGTGATTTTAGAACATACCAGAAGGCCAAAAGGAAAATATTTGGAGGATTTGGGTTCTTATGACCCGCATCTCAAAGTTTTGAATGTCAAAAAAGACAGGATTACTCATTGGATCTCCAAAGGAGCACAGTTTTCCGGAACGGTGAATAATTTACTAATTAACCACAAAATAATTGAGGGGGACAAGGTAACTATTTGGAAACCAAGGCCAAAGAAAAAAGCCCAGCCTTCGGCGGGTGGAACGGGAGTGGCTCCAGTTGAAACGCCCACAGCACCAGTGGTCTAAGTTTTAATAAATATAAAAATACCCTAGTCATCCGTTTCATAGTCAATACCTTCGCAACACTTCTTCGGGTGTTTGGTAATTAATTCC
>CAZOKW010000015.1:0-17685 GCA_964580765.1 uncultured Candidatus Saccharibacteria bacterium | reverse complement strand
AAGGCCAAGGAAATCGAAAAGCTCTATCCGGGAATGATTGTGCATTTTCTCATGCCGGTAATTATAAATCCCACTCTCGATACGGATTTGAGCGCTGTCCAAAAAGCCCTTGAGGATAACCCCGGCTTCTTCCGGGGACTGGGGGAGCTAAAAATGCATGATGGTAAAGACCCGGATGACCCATATGTGCTTGGTCTTTTGGATCTGGCGCGAAAACACAAGCTTATCGTCATGATGCATCCATTCAATAACCATCTGGCGGATGTAGAAAAAATTGTTCGACAGTATTCTGATGTGACTTTTCTTCTTCATGGTATTGCCTACGCCGCAGATTTCGGCACAGGTCATGTAGAGAAAGATAATAGCGCTTGGCTTAAAAAGCTTTTGGCAAACAATGATAATGTCTATTATTCCAAAGGCGCTGAACTGCCTATGCACGGGTGGAGAGGTAGACAATTAGGTAAAGCAGTGCCGAAGGAAGAATTATTGCCGTATGTAAAGTCCCAATTTGACTCTACTTTAGAACAAGATGTGGCACGACACAAAAACATGATTGAAATGTATCCCGACCGATTTTTAATGGAAACAGACCGACAGCATCCAGCTCATTTTGACAAGGAAGTGAGCGCTTTGCTGGACGAATATTCCAGGGCCTTCATCGGACGGCTGGCTCCGTCTGTCCAGGAAAAATTCGCGCATAAAAATGCCGAAGCGTTGTTAAAAAAGTAATAATATAATGAATATGGCAAAATTAAAAAAAATGTTTCTCGTGGTCGTTATCCTTGTGGCGGTCGGAGTTTTTGGCTATGTGGCGCTATATGTCTATGACATTATTGCCCAGCCGATTATCGAGAGTAAAATTAAAGAAGCCGGACTTAATCCTGATGACTATGATCTGCGCGGCATTGCCCCATGGAACATACGGAGGTTCGTCACCAACCAAGAGATTATAAAGGCCGGACTCAATCCGGACGATTACGATGTTAAGGGCAAGCTGACTGCTGATGAGGTCAAAAAGAAAGTGACAGGGCAGGCCATCGTCCAACAGCTGGCCGAGTATGATTTAACCGTGAAAGATGTTGACTTAAGCGATCTGGATCTTGCCAATCTTTCCGCAGAAGAAATCCAAGAGGCGGTTTATCAGAAAATTTTGAAAAAGATAGATACCAAATCTATTTTTGAGGACCTCAGGTAGGTCATACTTTTATGGCTTTTATCAAGGCGCTTAATCGGCTAAGTTTTCATAAGCACAGCCGGGGAGGAGGTGTTTTTCTTCGTTATAAAGATTAGAGTTGCCCTTAAATGCCTCCCAGTCCCTCATGTGCTGTTGAATTTTTTGTTTGTATGGCGATAAAAGCGACAGATCGAAGTAGAGTAAGGGACAGTAAGTCATGGGGCGAGAGCCCGAAGAATCCCACAGCATAATCTCGGTTCTCCCCAGATTACTATCCAATTTACCTACCTTTCCCAGAATATCTCCGGCTTTGACCTGGTCTCCTTTGGATACTCGCGGGTTGCTGACATGGTCGTGTTCCAGAATCCATGGAGAGTTAGTTTCTGGCTGAAGGTGGATGCTATAATCTTGGTTTCTGTCTTGATAAGTTACATTGGTAACTACTCCGTCCATGGCGGCAAACACCTCTGCATCTGGGGCGGTACGATATTCAAAAGTGGGAAGGATTTTGGGGCCACTGGGGCCGGAAACTTCTGCGCCATATTCTAAAAATAATTTGTTTTCTGAAGGCAAAAAGACAAAAGCTTGCTCAAAATTAACTCCTAAATTTTTCAGGACGGGGAGTTTTTTGAGAGGAGGAGCAAAGGTTTCCGGGGCGGGTGAGGCGGTGGTGCCAAGCGATTTAATTTTATCCGGGTTGAGAGTGTCAAGTTTCTGGCGCAGTTGAGCAATAAGAGTCGGGTTTATTCCGGCGGTGGCATGCTTATCCAGTTGAGAGTGGAGGCGTTGGTAGTGATCTGGCCCAAGGAGACTTTTGCTTTCAAAAAGAGTGGTGATTTCTCTTTCAATGGCTGGAAAAGAGTTAGAGTCGGATATTTTTTCTGGTTGTTGGGAAGGCCGAGACCGGGGAGAAGATTGATTGATGTTGGGCGTTCCCTGAATTGGTTTGGGGGTGAGCATGGGGATAGGAGTCGAGCGAGGCGGATGGGAAATAGCGGGTATTTGGCGAATGGTGGTCGGGGTGATAATCGGCCGATGTTCCGGTAGGCGAACCGGCGCCGGTGTGATGACCGGTTTTGTTCTCCACCGGCTAAACCAGTTGAGCGAGTTCCAGGTTAGAGCTGACTGATCGGAAAGCGAAGCAGTGGATGGAGGCACCTCAATATTAGCGGTGATCACCAGCGCCATGATTAGTAAAAGAAAAAACTTCATAATTACATTCTATTAAATCTAACTCTTGAAACCAAATCGAATTATTCACTTCGCCAGCTAGTACTTAGAAAGAAATAGTATATAATAATTTCTATGGCCAAACGACGCAGAGGATTAGGACACAGACAAAAATCGCACTCCCGCAAGACCAAAAAGCGTCTTGTGATAAAACGCGAGATGCTGGCTAAAAGGCGTAAGCAGAAATAATTTTAGTATTCGCCTTTTCTATCACCATATTATCAACGGCTCACTTAGGTGAGCCGTTGATTTATAAGGCCAAAAGTGGGAAGATGGGGGAAATATTTTTTTAAAAACTCGCAGGACAAAAAAATCGTACCTGACCCCTATTATTCCCCCAAAGCGTCACGATGTAGTTTAAGAAGTGACCGGCCTAATTTTTCAATTACTCCTACAACTAAGGCATTACCCATAAAAAAAGCGCGTCTTTGGTTTCCAATGCCTTGGAACTCTGTATGCCCATCGGGGAACATACATAATTGTTCTAATTCTATAGGGATTAGTCTTCTATATTTACCGCTAGGTGTTAGGACAACATGTTTGTGCCGTGCTGGAGTTATACCTCCTTCGCCAGTTATTACCGTTCTTGAGGGTTTATTCAGTGGGTCGGGAAATGCCACCGGCCCCTCTTTATATGTGTACTTGAAGCCAGTCTTGCTTTCTCGTTCCTGATTTTTTGCTCCTTTTAAATATTTCCATTTTTTCATATCTTTTTCCTCAATAAAATATTCCTTAGGAACTTCTTTTTCGGAAACAAGTATTTCACCCAATGTTTTTTGGGGTCCTGTGTATGATGATGTTGTTCTTATGGATATGAAAGAGTTTCTTTTCATAAAGCCCGTATTCTCAAAATGATATTGAAAATTATTACTTATGTTTACCAGGTCTTTATTTAATTTAATTTCAATTGCCAACATGTTGCCGATCTTTTTTACTGGAAATCCTTTTGCTATTAAACCATCCGTAGTGAGCCACTTTTCTGGGTTAGTTTTTAAGGCCTTTTTTCCGATCGGTGATTTGCGATGATATGCCAGTATAAAAGTTCGTCTTCGGCGTTGCGGCATTCCATAGTCCGCAGCATTTATCACGCGCCATTCGACGGCATAACCAAGGTCTGCGAGCGAGGCAAGGATAATCCCAAAATCTCTTCCCCGTTGTTTAGCCGGAGACCTTAAAAGTCGATCGACATTTTCTAGCATCAAATAGTTGGGCATATTATTGCCAAGTCGTTGGAGTATTTTATGTATTGCCCACCATAGAACCCCCTTTTTCCCCTCGAGGCCTTTTGCATGGCTCAAGGTTCGGGCTACAGAATAATCTTGACATGGGAAACCACCCACCAGAAGATCATGTTTGGGTATCGGCAGTTTCTTAAGGTCTACAACTTTATTTATGTCTTCGTTGAAAAATAGATTAGGTTCCTTGCCATCGTGGAATCTTTCTTTATACACCATAGCGGCGTGTTGAACATTAGTGCCAGGCTCCCATTGATTAGCCCACACAAACTCATAACCACTTTTGGGCTGAATGGCAGTTCCACAAAGCCCGAGCCTAAATCCACCAACACCAGCAAAAAGTTCAACGATTTTGAGTGTCTGGTCTTGATTTTTTTTGTTTTTTGTTGTAGATTTTTTCATTATCATAATGTCTTATGTTGCAATCCTATCAGAAGATAAACATTTGATCAAGATCGAGTTATCAACACTCAATGAAAACTAAATTAAACAAAGTCCTTGCCATTAATAAAGACACAGTTAAGCTTGCCAAGTTTTTGCGTGCTAAAAGTATTGATGATGCTGTTCTCCTTTCCGGAGGTTCTTCGCACAGTGAGATGCGCTACCATATTCTCTGGCAGGGCGATAGCTATGAAGTCGGGGTCGGCAAGCCTGGCAAGGAAAAAGAAAGAAAAAATCCTAATATAAATGATATGTGGCCGTTCATTAGAAAAGACGGAGTTTTTGAGGGAAAAAGTGCTAGTTTCGATGATATTTTTTATGAGCTAGAACATATGGGAAATCGCAGTCGGTATGCACTTGAATTACTCGGCTGTTTACTTACTCGATCTGCATTAATGCTTGACCATGAAATTATTAATGACAAGGTTATGTACACACCCCCGGTAGTTGTAATGGAAGAAATATCTAAAGATATCTCAACAATGTTTAAAGTTCCGCTTTATGTTTTTCTTCAATATCTTGAGGCGATAGCACTTAATGAGGACGTGAAGTATCAGAGGAGATTGAACATGAACGGGAAGCCTTATGGAAAATCGGCGGGACGACCAAATAATTTACTTACATGCGCACACCTGATAGCAGTTTTACTCGGAAAAACTAGTATCGTAGGTTTTGCAACTGGTTTTGCTAAGCAACGAGGTGTCTCGGCTCTTCAGCCCAAACAACTCTCGGGCTGTTTCCCCATGCTAGCCATAGACAAGGCTGATGCAGAAGTTATTTCAGAAGAATCCTAAGACCGCCCAGTTGGGCGGTCTTGGTTTTATGACCCGAATTAAAACTTCGTCAAGATTGTTTTGGGGTTTGGAGATGGTAAAATAAGGCATTTATGACAGAAGAGCAGTTCAGTAAACTATTTTGTTTTGGTGTTAAAACCACGCCCTTATTATACCCGAAAGAAACCCGAAAAGTTATCCACAAAACAAGAAAACCCCGAAGGGGTGAAATAGGTGGATGAGATTGAAGTATTTGTTGTTTTTGGTATAATCTTATACAATAAAAATATGGTTATTGACTGGACTAAAATCTATAAGAAATATAAGGGTCTTTGGGTAGCTCTAAAAGACGATGAAAAGACAGTTATAGCATCAGGAAAGACCGCCAAGGAAGCATGGGATAAGGCCAGAAAAGAGGGTCATGAAAAACCAATACTTTTTCGTGTGCCAACTAAGGTGATGGCATATGTTGGGGATGCATATGCGCGGGTATGAAATTTGATTATTTAAAATTACCCCTTTCGGAACGCTCAGATTTTTTTGGCACTTCTATCCTCAAGCCAATTATACCTATTGAGATAGGTTATGAAGGTAGGCCTGTTAAATATTTTGCTCTTGTTGATTCAGGGGCGGATTTTTGCATATTTGATGCCCAAATTGCTGAGTTATTGGGAATTGATGTTCGTTCTGGAAAATTAGAAGAGTTTGGCGGCATTCAATCTACTGGTCCAGGCAAGGCCGGTTAAAAAGAACCGGGCCACCCCAGAATCCTACCTACGAGCCGCAAGGCGGCTCAAATGGTGGGAATTGAGCCGAGGGTCGGCTTATCTGGAACGATTTCTGCGCCAACGGGCTGGACCTTTGCGTAGATGGCTATTACGGCCGAAACTGCGGGTGACCGGAGCGTCAAAGGAGGCCGGTTCCTTGCCATGAGCGGTGACCGGTATCTCTTTTCGAATAAGGCGTTCTATATCCCGGACATCGCGCTTTTGGTCCGGCATGGCAAACGAAATGGCCCGACCTTCCTCACCGGCCCGGCCGGTCCGGCCGATGCGATGCACATAGTCCAGAGTATTGTCCGGCAAGTCGTAGTTTACGACCAAGGCGATATTTTTCACATCAATTCCCCGCGCGGCAATGTCGGTGGCGACCAGAATGCGGTACAAACCGGATTTAAATCCGGCTAGGGCTTCTTTTCTTTGGCCCAGCGAGCGATTGGAGTGGATTTCGGCTACTTTGTGGCCCATGTTTCTGATGGCCTCGCAAATTTTGCGGGCACCGTGCTTGGTGCGGGAGAAGACCAGTACCGTTCCCTTATTTTCATTCAAAATTTTAGCCAAAAGCATCAGCCGTTCTTCTTTTTTTACCAAAAATATTTCCTGGTCCACCAGTTCGGCGGTGGTGCCGGTGGGTGCGACTTCCACGCGGACTGGCGAGGTCATATACTCGCTAGCGATTTTTACAATTTCGGCCGGCATGGTGGCGGAGAAAAGCATGGTTTGGCGCTCCGCGGGAATCAGACTGAATATTTTTCTGATTTGCGGCTCAAAACCAATGTCGAGCATGCGGTCGGCTTCGTCTAAGACCACTATTTTAACCGTGTCCAGTTTTACATTCCTTCTTTCCAGGTGGTCCATCAGCCGGCCAGGGGTGGCGATGATGATATTCGGCTTTCGGCGCAAGGCCATGACTTGTTTTCCCATTCCTTCGCCGCCGATTAAAATAGTCGTGACTAGGCCCAAAGAACGGCCAAATTTTTGGAGCATGTCTTCCGCTTGGATGGCCAGTTCGCGAGTGGGCAAAATGACTAGGCCGATCCCGCCCGTACCCCGCAGTCGTTGGAGAAGAGGTAGGCCAAAAGCCAGGGTTTTACCTGTTCCGGTTTGAGCGATTCCCACCACATCTTTTCCCTCCATGGCCGGTTTAATGGCTTGGTGTTGAATGGGAGTAGGGACGGTAAATTTGTTTTGTTCGAGAATTTTTAAGAATTCCGGAGCAATGCCAAGGTTATTAAAACTTAGGGGCATATCTTATTGTGCCTAATTATACGCCACTTTATATAAATGTCAAACAATTACTCGTGGGGCCATGTGCAAATCAAAACAAATCGTGTATAATGGTTTCTATGGCAAAACGACGCAGAGGATTAGGGCACAGGCAAAAATCAAATTCACGCAAGACCAAAAAACGGTTGGCGCTCAAACGCGAGATGCTGTCTGCAAGAAGAAAGCCCTGAAGGGGCTAAAATAACAGATGAGATGCCGATGAGTTTGACGAATCGGCGCAAAAGGAGGAGGTAAAAAGGGTGGAAAAAGGATTTAGGACCTTTAAGTGTCATGGCTGTCCGGCCACATTAAAATTTCCGGTCTCGGAAAAGGACTACGGAAAAACAAAAATTGTTCGTTGTCCCAAGTGTCGTGTCATGGCGCGAATAGAGATACCTTATCCGGCGCCGGAGACATCAGGAGCAGGCAAGAAGTCGCCATTCCCATTCCCAGGTGACACAGATCCTCTTTCTCCGGATTTCCTCAAAGATATTTTTAGCGACCCTTTTAAAGGGGACAAAAAATAGCCAAACTCGCATCTAGCGGGTTTTATTTTAGTTAAAAGGATGGATGTGTTTATGAGTCGGCGCCAAAATTTGACTTATTTTTACTGTTATGCTAGTATATATGGCGTAACAGCACTTTACATTTAGTCCCATGCGCCGACTCGTAAAACTCCTCGGCATCTCATCGTTTAGTTCACCCCTTCGGGGCTTTCTGGGAGTTGCGCTGGCTCGTCAGACTCGCCAGCATCTCACCTTTTTAACTACACCCCTTCGGGGCTTTCTGGGAGTTGCGCTGGCTCGTCAGACTCGCCAGCATCTCACCTTTTTAACTACACCCCTTCGGGGCTTTCTCATTGTTGAGGACTCAATAAAGCCAGTATGTGGGAGCCCATCTCAATGATACCCTTTCGTCTGCAATTGCTTAATTTCCGTTGCAAAAGCTTCAGATTTCGTCGAAATAGCATCAAGCTATTCCTTCTCAATCTTCAACTTTTTCACTGAAAATTAAGCAATTTCGACATGAAAAGTATCATTGAGATGGGCTCCAGTATCTATTCCAGGTAGATTTAACTGATTTCAGGCAAAGCATAATCGCTAAAAGATTAATTCTAAAAGGCCGAAAGAAACTTAGTTAGATATTGGTTTTATTGAGTTCTCAAACCGTAAACAATAAAAAGGAGATTTAGTATGAGTCCGACAGTGACAGAAGTTGAGTTCAGACCTTTTCACGAGACAGTCCTTGAGGATATTGGTGGGGCCACCAATGAGGAAATGTCGTTCATTGCGCGTCAACTAAAAAGGACTACTATCCCAGCACACGCGGTAGAGCCGATCATTATGGTGTGGGGTTTACGTCGAAAACAACTGTGCTGGGCTTATAGAGAAGACCTCGGTGTACCGGCTAGTTTGCTCAAACAGAAGCGGGCCGCTGAAGAGAAAACTGCCCAGCAGAATCAACGGCCGGGCGTTGAGCTCCACGAGCTACATAACGCTATGGAAATATTTTTGGCCACGAGCCACAATCATAGTATGTCTAGCAGCACGTTTTCCTGGCATGTTCGCTTGTGGGAACGGATGGAGAATCTCCATCGACTGCTCTCGCGGGTACTCGGTAAGTAAGATTTTGCGCGGCTATTCAGCCGCCACAAGAAGCCGTCCACGGACGCGCTCCTTCTGTGGCGGCTTTTTGTTACTTACAATGGGCGCCATTGCAACTGCAATAGTGCCCATTGTAAGTTTAAATTTGACAGGCGGCCTTTTTTTTGATATCGTATCCCAAACTTTAAAAGGAGGCGCTTTTTATGAAACGCGTGTTAATCGTTTTGGTGTTAATTATTCTTGCGCCTCAAGAAATAAGAGAGGAGCAAAAAAAGTTTTTTGAAAAAATGGTCGTCGTCAATATTTCACCGGAGGAAGATTGCGGGCTGGACGAGGCCGTGAAATGGGAAACCAGCTGGTACGGTCCGGGCTTTCACGGACGGCCGATGGCTAATACCGAGATTTTTGATATGTTTAATCCGACACAGGCCGCGCACAAAACTCTGGAATTTGGAACAGAATTGAGGGTGACCAACCCCGCCAACTGCCGGGAAGTGTTGGTTACCGTCACGGATCGCGGGCCGTATGTCGGTCAAAGAGAACTGGACTTGTCCTTTGCCGCCGCCGCTGAAATTGATTTTGTAGAAAAAGGCGTCGGCCCTCTTCTGGTGGAAGTTGTAGCCCCAACGGGGCGAAATTAAAATGACCCCGCTTTTTTTCTGAAAAAAAGCGGGGTCATACTTTTATAAAGAGTCCGGCCAGTTTAATGCCGAAATAAATCAGAACATTAGCCATGACATGGGAAACAATAGCCGGCCAGAGAGAGCCGGTTTTATATACCAGCCAGCCCCAGCCGAGGCCGGCGAAAAAAACCAGAAAAGGTAAAACATGATGGCCTTTTATCCAATAAACATTTGGGATAAAGATGGCCAGTCCTATCAAAAAATAATGCCATTTGGACCACTTCTGTCTCAAAGCGGAGATGGCGGTAAAGTTCAATCCCGCTACGGTTAAGAACCAGATCGGGCCCCGGTACAAAGTTTCTTCTCGTAAAGCGCCCCAAAATGCCTGCTCAAAAAAAACAACAAACCGGCGAAGGGGATAGAAAAATATCGGATTAGTGGTTTTGTATTGGGCCAGATCTAAATTACCGAAAAAGTAAAACAGAAGAACAACGGCCCAGGACAGGAGGCAGTAGATACTCATCAATTTTCCTATCAGCCGCCACTTTTGGGCAGTGGAATTTTGTACGGGCATATCAATCCTTTCAAGGTGCTGTGGGTCGTTAATTTACTTAAATCTTAGGGAATAAAAAAGGACTTGGCAAGAATAAGGTTTTTTGTTATATTGAGTTATATGAATAAAAAACTTGTTTTTAGTGTGTTTTTAACAGTCGCTATGCTTTTTGGCGGATTAGCGATGGCTGTTGATAAATCGGCGGCGAATCGTGAGGCGGCTAAAAAAGAGAGACAAGAAGAAAAGACCAGGGTCAAGACAGAAGTAAAAGAAACCCGAGAGGCCGTTAAACAGGAGATAAAAACCACTCGCGACACAGCTAAGACAGAGATGAAAGAGACCAGAGAGGCGGCTAAAAAAGAGGTGAAAGATGCTAAAGAGGTAATCAAGAAAGAGGCGAAGGATATGCGTGAAGCGGTCAAGACCGAGGTTAAGGAAACAAGAGAAAAAGCCAAGGAGACGGCTGACGAGGCCAGGGAACAAATGAAGGCCAGAGCGGAAACAGCTAAAAAGGAGTTTGAGGTCAAAAGAGAAGAACTTAAGACCAAGAGGGAGGAGTTCAACGAGAGGATGAAAGAAGAACGGGAACAGTTGCAAGAACGGGTCAAAGAAAAAAGAGAAGAGCTAAAAGAACGGCTGAAAACAGTTAAAGACGAACGCAAAAAGAAAGCGGTGGAAAAAATTGACGATTCCCTGGCCAAGTTGAATGAAAAAATGGCCAAACACTTTTCCGAAGTATTGGTAAAAATAGAAAATGCTTTGGCGCGGGTGGAAGAGCGGGCGGAGGCGGCCGAAACCAGAGGATTGAATGTGTCAGTGGTCAGGACGGCCGTTATTGGAGCGGAAACAGCTATGGCTTCGGCGCGGATGGCTATGGAAGCGCAAGCCGGCAAAAGTTACAATGTGACCGTGACGGCCGAGGAGAATTTAAAACGCGATGTGGGTGTAGTGCGGAAAGCATTGCATAGTGATTTAGACATAGTCAAACAAGCAGTCAAAGCGGCTCATGAAGCGGTCAGAAAAGCGGCCACTGCTTTGGCGCAAATTCCCAGAGTAGATGAAAAACCAATTCTCCGCACTTTGCCACCTAACGAAATGCCAGTTGTTAAATCACCTATGCCACCTGATGTTTTACCGAATCCCAGCACTTTACCACCTAACGAAATACCAGAAGTATAATAATAACTAAACCATCCTTAAAACATGAGTAAAAAATTAAGCATTATAGTCATCATCATTATGGCCATAGCGGCGGTTTGGTTTTATAAAAATAAGAGCGGCCAAGAGGTATCAGCGCCTACTCCCGCTCCGGCGGCCAATTCGGCCGAAGTAGTCAAAGAAGTAGAAAGTATTGATCTCGGCGATGTGGACAGCGAGTTCGAGCAGATAGACAAGGATTTAGACACCCTTTAAATCAATCCTTACAAAAAATTCGGCCTCCAGCCGATTTTTTGTTATAATGAGGAATATGTTTGACCCCTTAATTATATTTGGAGCGAAATACTTTCTTTGGATCTTGATAGTAGCGGGCTTAATTTGGTTTGGCAAGCAATCCAGAGAAAATAAAAAAAAGGTCATACTTTCTGGGTTGGTGGTTCTGCCCTTGATCTATATTGTTTCCAGAGTAGTGGCCCAATTTTACTATGATCCGCGTCCTTTTGTGGTTGATCATTTTATTCCACTTATTCCCCATGAACCGGATAATGGCTTTCCTTCCGATCATTCGTTGTTAGGCGCGGCTATGGCGGTCGTTATTTATTCTATCAGTCGAAAAATGGGTCTGGTGGCCGGGCTTTTTACGATTTTAATCGGGACGGCCAGGGTCTTAGCCGGTGTCCATCAGCCGATTGACATTGCCGGTAGCTTAATCATCGCTATTTTAGTCGGTCTTTTCACTTATCATGAATTACTTCCACGCTTTAGCCGGAGAAGAAGTTAAAATTTTTAAGAAACTCAATTCGCCGAGAAAGCTGCAGGATTTTATTAAGGCCATTCCGATTAATTTTGAAAAAAAGGGAGAAACCTTAATGTCGCCACGGCGAGTGCTGAAAGAAAACAAAGCTCATTGTTTAGAAGGGGCATTTCTAGCGGCGGCGGTTTTGTGGTTTCACGGAGAAAAGCCGTTGTTGATGGATTTAAAAACCACCGATTATGATTTTGACCATGTAGTGGCTTTATTTCGTAAGGGAAATGGGTGGGGGGCAATTAGTAAGACCAATCATGCCGTTTTGCGCTATCGCGAGCCGGTTTATGCCAGTCCGCGGGAACTGGCCATGTCGTACTTCCACGAGTATTTTTTAGATAATGGAGCCAAAACCTTACGAAGTTACTCGGTGCCTTTCAATCTTTCAAGGCTCAACCTTGAAAACTGGGTGACGGCAGAGGAGGATTTGTGGGAGATTGCTGACCATCTGGATGAGTCGCCGCACAGACAAATTTTAGACAAAAAAATGATTGCTTCTTTGCGTCGGGCGGACCCTATTGAGATAAAAGCCGGGAAGTTGACGGAGTGGGGTTCCGAAGATTTGTAGGAGGTTTCTTAATGGTCAGAAGCCATTTTTTGGCCTCTCCGTCCCACCAGTTTTTTAAAAAGTACCGATGAGAATAACTGTGGTTAGCGCCGAACCAGGTGTCGTGGAAATAGATTCGTTTGGAGTCTATTTTTTTAACGAGGGAATAGTGCGCTTCACGGTGGATGGGAATCCAATAGGCCACCAAAAGCCAGTGAGTTTTGAATTTGTGTTT
The DNA here is from genome assembly GCA_964580765.1 of uncultured Candidatus Saccharibacteria bacterium. Lineage (GTDB taxonomy): Bacteria > Patescibacteriota > Minisyncoccia > 2-02-FULL-40-12 > IGHO2-12-FULL-4 > JAUYPS01. Next base: position 5,262 of record CAZOKW010000015.1, on the reverse strand, counting down.
AATTTCTAAAAGATTGGCGTTTTGTTTTTCCTGGAATTTGATGCCGTGCTTGGCGAGGACTCTTTTCAGGCCTCGATTGCTGGTGCCGGCTTTGGTGGTTTTGGCCTCTTTGATGATTTCATGAACCGTCTTCTTTTTGCCGAAACAATGCAAAATAAGGCGGGCCACCGCCGGCCCGCAAGTCCAATAGTTTGGTTGTTTGTAGAAAAAAGGAAGAAAGCGCATATTAGGCCTGTTACAAGGTAATACTTTCTACTGTCCCGATATTTGCATAGCAAATATCGAGGATCCTCGATTGCTTCGCAATCGGGACAATTTTCAAATTTTGACTGCAAATGATTCAGAATTCGTCGACAGAGAGTGTTCTATGCCTCCTCATTCTTTATCATTTTCGTCTAAAATTTGAAAGTTTCGTGACGAAAAATTACCTTGTAACAGACCTTAGGATTTTATCTGGCTGGTGGGAGAAGTCAATCTGGACTACCCCGTAGATAGTTGGTAGAATTTTAGCATGACCAGAAAGAAATTGTTCGGACTATTTAGGAGCGTTTCGGTGGCGGCCGGCATTATTTTAATTTGGCGGGGGATTTGGTATCTGTTGGATTTGGTTGATGCGCAATTTTTTGGCGGAAGCCATCTTGCTACCGCTGTTAGCGGAATTATCATCGGCCTGCTTGTTTTATACTTGCCCGATCACGATTTAGATGAGTTATCAAAGCTTTAAGTAATCAAATGGCTGTGGATTTCCTGTGCTTGACTTCCTGTTTTGATAGTACTACCATTGTAAAAGGTTGTATTCAGGGTCTTAAAAGGCCTTGAGGAAGGAGAAACCATGGCTTTTAGAAAACTTCGGATGATTTGCGCCGGCGGAGACAAAACGCTGGCCGAATGGGATATGGAAACCGCGACTCCGCAGCGACTGGCGGAGATCGAGAAGGAATTCAATGAAAAAATGGGGCAGGGCTGGTTTGCGGCCGACATTACCGTGGCGGATCCTGAAACTGGGACCGACGGTAAGTTGATTCGCGAATTCGACCCCAACGCCGAGATCCTTCTCATTCCGCGGGTCCAAGGCGGATAACGCTAGCCACCGCGTTCGTTTGGTTATTGGCCGTCCAGTCGAATGACAGGGCGGCCAACTTTTTGTAGGAGGTTATTGTGAGCAGAACACAAGACACGGCCTTTCCCATACAAAGAGCAGATGGTTTTTGTACTCACCCAACCCAGGATGATTACGAGCTAGCTCAAGACAAAGCCCGCGAACTTTTAAGATCAATTCTTCCGGAAAGTTCCTTGACGAAATTTGAAGAAACTGGGGTTGTATGGGTTTCCGGAAAAAGAGGAACCTATTTAATTTCTCCTTGTACTCAAACCGAGATTCATGATTTAAAGACCGGCCGGTGCGTCGCTTATGCTTGTCTCCAGCTCACTATTCCGGCGCCGGATTATGACCGGATGGTGGCGGAATATCTTTTGATTAAAAACGCCGAGGATGTTTACTGGAAAAAGGCCAATATCTTTAGCCACATAGGCAATGAGTTAAGAATTTCTACTCTTGTACTCGTTCTTATACTCGTTGCTGTCAGCATCGCTCTTTTTGAGAATTTGCTTCTAGACGTTATTTCCTACTTAGCAAAATAAGCCCATCCGGGCTTTTTAATTTGCCCGCCTAAGTTTTTCGACCTGCCTTTGGCAAAAGCGCCAGGGGCGCAAGTCGAAAAATTTAGGCGGGTTTGATTTTTACCGATCATTCCTTTAAATTTAGGATATGGACCGCACGGAGCTCATGCGTAAAATTAAAGAAGAAGTGATAAATCTCAAAGAATCTCCGCTGTATCAGGAGCGGATTAGAAATAAAGTCTTTCCGGTCATCGGAGAGGGGAGCCATCAGGCCAAGATTATGTTTATTGGCGAGGCGCCGGGAAAAAACGAGGCGGCCACCGGAAGGCCCTTCTGTGGTGCGGCGGGTAAAATTTTAGACCAGCTTTTGGCTTCGGCGGAAATTAAAAGAGAAGATGTCTATGTCACCAATATTGTCAAAGACCGCCCGCCTTTTAACCGCGACCCTTTGCCGGAGGAAATAGTTACCTATGGGCCGTTTTTAGACAGGCAGATCGAGATTATCCGGCCAAAGGTGATTGCCACCCTGGGACGATTTTCTATGGCCTATATTATGCAAAAACTAGGACTATCGGAACAACTGGCGCCCATCAGCCGTTTGCACGGTAAAATTTTTGAAACCAAGGCCTCTTATGGCCAAATCAAAATTATTCCCTTGTATCACCCGGCGGTGGCGGTTTATCACGGCGGCAATATAGACGAATTAAAAAAAGATTTTCAGATTTTAAAAGAATTTGTTTAGTGGCTCTTGGGCATGGGTTTATATATTTTTTGAAGGCATTGAGGGCTGTGGATTGCTCGCGAATCTTGTTTTTAGCCCATGCGAAGCATAAGATGGAAAAACTAATCACTGGTCGGAAAGAATTAATTAAGGTTCATTAAAGTAAAGACTTTTACTTTAATTCTTTCCGAATCCACAGACCACACTGAGCGAGTTTTCCCGCTGGAGGAAAACGAGCGTCCGGAAAAAGATATATAAACCCATTCCCAAAATATATGAACAAGAGACCAAAAATTGGGGGACATGTTTCCACGGCGGGGGGGTTGTTTAACGCTTTTTTGAATGCGGAAAAAATCGGCGCGGAAACCATTCAGATTTTCGGCGCTTCTCCGAGACAATGGCTGGTCAGTCCGCCAACCAATGAAGTTTTGGCGGAATACTATCGTCTTCGAAAAGAAAGCAAAGTTAAGTCGGTTTATCTGCATGGTGCTTACTTGCCAAATCTAGCCAGTCCGGATGAAAGTATCTTTGCCAAGTCAGTCAAAAACTTACGGGCGCATTTTGCCATTGCCGTTAAACTTGAGGCGCAGGGGCTGATTTTTCATGTCGGTTCAGGAAAAGAAACACCCAAAGAAGAGGGAATGAAGCAAGCCGTTAAAGCCATGAAGGAAATTTTGGAAAGCGTGCCGGGACCGACTTGGTTAATTATGGAAAACTCGGCCAGCGGAAAGAAAATTGGGGCTTGGCCGGAAGAAATGCGGACGATGCTGGATGGCATTGGTTCTCCGCGGGTGAAAATTTGTCTTGATACAGCCCATGCTTTTGAGGCGGGCTTAATTGAGCATTATACGCCGGAGGGAATTAAAACTTTTCTGGATAAATGGGACAAAGAAGTGGGTCTGGAAAATATAGTGGCTTTGCATGTCAATGATTCTAAAACGGTTTTTAATTCCCATCATGACCGCCACGAAAATATCGGCCAGGGGCATATCGGCTTGGCCGGTTTTCAGAATTTAGCCAAAGAACCACGACTTTGGGACAAAGATTGGCTTCTCGAAGTGCCGGGGTTTGATAATATGGGGCCGGATAAAGAGAATATAGAGATTTTAAAGAGTTTATTTTAGTAGCGCTCTCGTCCCCATCCGCCTCTTTTCAAGATTCCCTCGCTGTGCCAATCATACTCGGTTTCTTCATCAAGCCAACAAAAATTCAGTACCCCTCCAAGAGTCGGACCGAATTGTTTGTTTCCGGCCTTGATTTCATAAATCTTCGTTGATTGGCTCCATCTTGTCGCAATTCTGCTCCAAGATTCCGGCTCGGTCATATTTGAACGAGGTGGATGAAGACTGGTGCTCAAAACCTTATAAAATGCCTATTTTTGTGGACTTTTTGCACTTTTGTTGCGTAATATGGTCAAACTATGGTATAATTATTTCATAGTTTCCAATACTATCAGGGGGTTACCATGGCTAAAACAAAAAAGGCCAAAGCCAAAGAAAGAAAAGAAGAAGTTGGGTGTTCGCCCAAGCGGTTCTACGATATAGAAAGAGTGATGATAGGAGGAGTCCTTGGTGGTCACGATCTCAAGGAAGCATTCCGGGGTCGGGCATACCAAACTTTACGAACACCAAGGGTCGACGAGTACGACCAGGGTTTCGTGGACGAAGATTGACAAAATACCTGGCCTGACAGATAGGCCGTCCGACCATGATGGTCGGACTTTTTTTTGCGGTGTTTTTGACTATACGCCCAATCCGGAATAAAATTAGTCCTTATGCCAGAACTGCCGGAGGTGGAGACAATCAGGAGGGAGTTGGAGGGGAAGATTATTTGCAAAAGAATTGCGGATGTTGAGGTGCGAGGAAAGAAAATCATAAAGACCAATTTAAAAGAGTTTGTCTCTGTTTTAAAATGGAATCAGTTTTCCAAAATCGATCGGCGGGGGAAGCTTTTGATTTTCAACTTAAAAAATACCAGTAAAAACTTATTGAGGCTTAGCCTCAATAAGTTTTTACTGGTGCATCTGAAAATGACCGGCCAGCTGATTTACCGGTATGACATCAAAACTACTCATGGTGAGTCTGTTCGAACCATTGCTGGCGGACATAATTTACCAAAAAACATCGGGGAGTTGCCAAATAAATTTACGCATCTAATCTTTTCTTTTAACGATAAATCCCATCTCTACTACAACGACATGCGCCAATTCGGATTTATGAAGATAGTAGATTTAGCGGAAAAGGAGAAAATACTAGCCAATAGTTTCGGTATTGATGCGATGGATAACAAATTTACTTTGGCAGTTTTCAAGCGGATTTTAGAAAAGAAAAAAAGCGCCATGGCCAAAGCTGTCTTGTTGGACCAGACCGCGGTGGCCGGTATCGGTAATATTTATGCCGATGAGATTTTATACGAGGCGCGGGTTTTGCCAAACCGCAAAGCCAATACTCTTAAACCGGAGGAAGTTAAAAAAATTTATCAGAGTATTAAAAAAGTGCTCAAACACGCCATCCGACACAAAGGCACGACCTTCGGTACCCAGTTGGAGGGGCATTATGTTGATTCCGAAGGACGGCAGGGGAATTATTTGGATTTTTTGAAGGTCTACCAGCGGGAAGGAGAAAAATGTGTTGGTTGTCCGAAAGGAATTATTGAGAAGAAAAATGTGGCCGGGCGAGGAACGAGATTTTGCACGGCTTGCCAGAGATAAGTTAAAAGTTCGTCAAGTTGTAAAGTTTTTTCTGACTTGATAAACTTTAAGGACTTTATAAACTTTATGAACTTACTGGACGAGTTTTACGAAGGTCTGACTAAGAAAGAAAGGCGGGAGTTGCGGAGGAAGGAAAAAGAAGAGTCATTGGCGGCGATCAAACGCAACCGAATTCTGCGCCGGTTATTCTTTTGGACGATTTCCACTCTGG
>CAZOKW010000014.1:0-17821 GCA_964580765.1 uncultured Candidatus Saccharibacteria bacterium | reverse complement strand
AGGGTGGCGAAGGGAGTTTTTGATACGGTGGAGGCCAAATTTGTGAAGACCAATGATTTGGAAGTTGGCTCGTCAGATCAACGGACCGGCATCACGATTTACGATAAAATTACCGGTCAGCCGGTCTGCGTGGTCTCGGAGGACAATGTCTTAAAATCACTCCCGGGGAGGTGTGATTCGGCTACTCCTGCTCCCATGTCAAGTCCAACTCCGGAGCCATCTCTGACCCCGACTCCAAGTGAATCATCCACGCCGACTCCAGAAGCAACTCCTTTGCCAAGCGAAATTCCCACACCAAGTCCAACTCCGGAGCCATCAGCCACACCAATGCCGACGCCAGAACCGACCCCCCAAAGCACTCCAGAACCCACTTAGTCGTGAGATGGGACAGTCGCTCAACGCGAAGCGGTAGGCGACAGCGCCTTAGGCCCTATCTAGTACTATCTGGTAAGTTTGATATACTTATTTTGTGAGAAAACAACCAATTATAACAGGTGAGTATTACCATATATATAATCGTGGAGTAGACAAACGCGATATTTTTACTAGTAAAAAGGATGTTGAACGTTTTGTTGAAAGTATGTGTGAATTTAATCAAACTGAAGTGATAGGAAGTCTGGTAAATTTTAGAAAAACTCAGAAAGCGTCTAAGGCGCTATCTAGGGAGGCGCTGGTTTCAGTTGTCGTCTACTGTTTAAATCCTAATCATTTTCATTTTGTTTTAAAACAATTGGTGGATAGTGGAATAGCTAAGTTTATGCAAAAGTTACAGGGAGGATACACTTCTTATTTTAACTTAAAAAATTCTCGCACGGGGTCACTTTTCCAAGGAACTTTCAAATCACATCTTATTAAGAATGAAAATTATTTTAATAAAATTATTGGATATACAAATAAAAATTATAAAGTTCATCATATTCCAAAAGATAAAATAAATCTTGTTTTGGCTAGTGATTATGAATATAGTAATAATAATTTTAAGATTGTTGCAAAAAAAGAAGGAGAAAGAATTTTAGAAATCTTTAATGGTGGCAAGAACTTCAAAAAACATTGTGACGAAATTGTTTCAATTGTAAGAGAAGAAAGAGGGAAGACCTCTCTTTTGGAAGAGGACAATCTACCAGACAGCGCCTAAGGCGCTGTCTGGAGTAGAAGTAAAAGTGAAAAACCCGCTTTTAATAAGCGGGTGGGGCTTGCCCCGAGCCTGTCGAGGGGCTATCTTTTGGAAAAGTAATTTTCCAGAGTTTTTAGGCGGAGCTCTCTTTCGGAGAGCATTTTGGCGATGTCCTGGTTTTGAGGGAACATGGCGGTCAGTTGTTTTAAGAGGGGAACTTCTTTTTTTAAAACTGGTATTTCATCTCTTGGGTTCAGCTTCTTGCCGTAATCCCGGTAAGCGCCGATTAAAAGAAAATTTGTCTCCAGCCAACCCTTTTTCATCCAGGGATGGGAATAGTGGCAACGGTAACTTATTTCTAGCCATTCGATGGATTTTTGCTCGTTAAAGACATCGGTATTGATGGAGTAGATTTCGGAGTAAACACCGGAGAAGCCCCAGATGAAAGGGCGTTGGTATAAACTTGTTTTTGTAGAAAGCTGTAGGCGGTTGCCTCCCAGGAAAAGATAAGCGGAACAGAAACTCGGGTTGGCCTTAAGAATTTCTCTTAGAATTTGGATTCCTTCCCCCGCTTCTTTATCGGCCCGCTTTAAGCCGGAATATTTGCTCTCGTAGCGGGCGGAAAATTTGGCGTGATCGAATTTTAAGGCCGACCGTAAAAAAAGAGACCTTTCGTCTTTGGTGTTTTCTGTCAGAGTCAAACCATTGTTGACCGTGTCGCGGTACCGCTGTACCCGTTCTTTATATCCATTGACCTCTCTGATATCTTTTTGTTCGTCCGCTCGGAGATTCAGTTCTCGGCCAATGAGTAGCCACTCCAGAGAAGCCCAGAGGTTGTAGACATAGGGGTCGTCAGGGTATTTTTCCAGTAGTATTCTGGCCATGGCCTCCGCTTCTTTATCGGCGGACAGCTGGCGGGAGTGGTTGTATGTTTTGTTTAAAACCTCATCGATTTCCTGGTATTTTTGAGTTTCTGCCGCTGGAGATAGCTGCAAAAACAGCAAAATCACAGCGAATTTCATAAGAAGTTCTCCTTGATGGTCTAATTTGTTAAAAAGCAATTGTTAAGATTATACATTAAAATCCTTACTTTTGCAATTAATTTGCCCTTATTTATTTTGGGTGTATAATTAAACTCTTATGCAACAAGCAAAAATTGAAATTTATACCACTCCTTCCTGCGCTTACTGCCACATGGCCAAGGAATATTTCAAAAGTAAAAATTTGGTTTTTCAGGAATATGATGTGATGAAAGATGCGCAGAAAAGACAGGAGATGATTACGGAAACAGGACAAATGGGTGTGCCGGTCATTAAAATTAACGGAAAAATTGTGATTGGATTTAATAAAGGGAAGATTAATGAACTGCTGGGACTTGGTTAGTATTGCCTCTTCGGACGCTTGATTCCCAGCGTGAATCTACGCTCGCCATGGCCTGTGGATTTTGTCCGAAGTGAAAGAATATTATACTTCGTCCAAACCATGCAATCACACAGGCCATAGCGCCTCAAAGGCAACACTAACCAAGTCCCAGTCCCACTAAACTTATGCCAGAACCAAAACCGTTACCGTTTGAAAAAGAATTAGTCGGTATTTCCAAAAAAACATTGGAGATTCATCATGACAAGCTTTATGTTGGGTATGTCAAAAAAAGCGATGAGATTTCTGAAAAACTTATTGCTTTAAGAAAATCCGGGCAGTATGAGGGGAATGCTACTTTTAGTGAACTACGCGGTCTTAAAGAGGGAGAGACATTTGCTGTTAATGGCGTTTATTTGCATGAGTGGTATTTTGATGTGCTGGGAGGAGATGGTGATTGGAAAAAGGCGCCGGAATTATCCAAAGCATTGGAAAAAAAGTGGGAATCCGTAGAAGAGGGAATCAAGTGGTTTTCGGCTTGTGCCATGGCGGCGCGAGGATGGTCTGTTCTAGCATGGGATACCAAAGCCGGGAAGTTGAAACATTATAATAGCGATTCCCATAACCAGGGAGGGGTATGGGGTTGTCTGCCGATTATTGTGCTGGATGTTTACGAGCATGCCTATTTTATCGATTACGGTTCCGACCGCAAGAAATATATTGAGGATTTTTGGAAAAACTTTAACTGGAGCGTGGCCGAGGAGCTATACCTTAAAGCAAAAGCCATTATCTTTTAATTTCTAATTACGAATATCTAATTTCTAGTTAATTTCAAATTCCGAATTTCCAATTTTGATATTTGATATTGGGCATTCATTAGATATTTGGATTTAGAAATTAGGAATTAACTTATTATCTCCAATTAGCGAACCAGAACAGATAGTTTTGAATTTGTGGAGAGAGGGGTAGTCCATAGGTAAGAGGGCTGAAGTAGAGAAATCCGGCGACGGAAATGACGGTCAAAAAAGCGAAGAGGCTTTTTTTATTTGCCTTATTTGCTAGATAGGCGAGGGTCAAGATAGTGAAAATCAGAGATGGGAAATAGTGGTACAAGAACATCACTCTCCCGATGCCGATGAAGGGGAGAAGATTGATAAAAAAACCAAGCAGAAGGAAGTTTTCTGTAAAGTTGGAACTATCCCATGGCTCCGGTGAACTACTTTTTGTCTCGACGGTGCTCGCAAAAAGTGTTCCCCTCCGCCAGGTTGCTTTTCGTAGTATAACTTTTTTGATGGACTTAACTATCAGAAGAATCATGGCTATCGAACCGGCCCACCAGATCAGGGGATTACCTAGAAGGTAAATTTTTTCCTCTCGGGGATGGGTGGTGTCTTGCCAGAAAAAAACCGAGCGGGACAGAAACGGCCAACTGTGCCATTTACTGCCATAGGGATGAGTGGCGGTGATTCTTTGATTGGACGAGTACATCTGTTTGTTCAGTTCAGTGAACTTGCCAACAAAAGATAGGGTGCTAGCTTGAGAATTTTGGTGATGAACATTTCCGGCCAGAGTTTTTTGAAATTCGGCGGACATAAAAGCGTCCCCCGGGCCGGATTTTGGCAGAAGATAGAAATGGAGGGCAAAAATCGAAGTGTAAATGGCAAGAGGAATTAAAATCAAACCAAAGACACTTTGCCAAAGCGATTTCGAGAGGCTCCGGTGGACATACTTTTTCTCGACGGCGCTCGAAAAAGTGTCCCCACTCCGCCTCTGGATAATTGTTTTAATTTTGCTAGCCAACTCTAAAATCAGAATTATTCCTAAAAAAGATAATCCGGTCCATTTAACCGAGGCGGCAAGACCAGCCGTCAAACCAGAGAGGATTAGCCATTTCAGTCCTAAGGTTAAACCTTTATCTGACCAAGGTTTAACCTTCGTAAGGCAAAGTTCCCGAGGTTGAACCTCGGGGGGACGGTATTTGAAATAAAACAAAAGAGCGGAAAAACCGAATAACAAAAGAAAAGAATCCAAAAGGATAAAACGGGATTGAACCAGTAAAGCGTTTTCAAAAACGGTCAGGAGACCGGCCAAAAGAGACGCTTTTCTGGAAAAACCGAGGGTTTGAGCCAACAGAAAAATCACTAGAGGCAAAAGCGCGCCGGCTAAGGTGGGCAGGAACCTTAACCAAAGATAGTGCCGGTCGGGAAAGGTTTCTCCAATGTTGGCGAAAGAGAAACCCGGCTGGAATCCGGTTAAATAGCCCATTCCGCTGATGAGCAGTTTGCCTAGAGGCGGATGGATGTCGAAAAAGTATTGGCCGGTAAAATAGCCGGAAATGAACTTTCCGAAATGCACCTCGTCAAAAACGGTTTGATTAGGGTGTCCGAAAAAGGCAAAACGGGTTAAGGCGCTTAAGGCCAGAATTAAGAGAATAATTTTTTTATTTTTATTCACTAATATAGTATAATGAAATGATGAAAGACGGCCAAGTTTATGATTTAATTATTATCGGCGGTTCGGCGGCGGCCACGGCGGCGGGAATTTATGCCGCGCGGCGCAATTTAAATTTTAAAATTATTACCAAAGATTTTGGCGGGGAGGTGGCTACTTCCGGAGAGATTGGCAACTGGCCCGGCATCAATCAAACCGACGGCATTACTCTGTCCCAGCAGTTTAAAGAGCATTTGAAGTTTTACGGAGTGGAACCGGAAGAGGGGGTAATGGTGGAAAAAATCACTAAGCAACTAGACGGTCTTTTTTTCATTAGCGCGAAGCGGGAAGAGGATGTTTGTGATTATTCCGCTAAAGCAGTAATTATTACTACCGGCGTGCATCCTAAAGAACTGAACATTCCAGGAGAGAAAGAATTTCGCAACAAGGGAGTTAGCTATTGCACGGTTTGCGACGGGCCTCTTTTTGTCGGAAAGGTGACGACGGTGGTCGGCGGAGGCAATTCCGCGCTGGAAGCGGGCTTGATGCTGGCGGACATTTCCACTAAAGTTTATGTGATTAATAAAAATCCGCAGTTTAAGGGCGAGCAGATCTTGATAGATAAACTTATTGAGAAAAAGAATGTGGAAATTATTTATAGCGCTAAAACCACGCAGATTTTTGGAGAACAGTTCGTTTCCGGGCTGAAGTATGCTGACTCTACTGGCCAGGAAAAAGAATTAAAAACGGATGGGATTTTTGTGCATATCGGTATGGTGCCAAACAGCGCTCTTGTTCCGGAAGGCACAGAGAAAAATAATTTTGGAGAAATTGTGGTTAATAAAAATGGTGAAACCAACATCCCCGGCCTTTACGCCGCCGGCGATGTGACCGATGTGCCGCACAAACAAATTGTCATTGCCGCCGGCCAAGGCACGATTGCCTTGCTTTCGGCGGTTAATTATTTAAATCGATTAAAATGAAAAAACATTGGAAAAATTTAATCATAGCGATTATCCTGGGCTTAGTCTTTAGTTTCGGAGGTTATTTAATGTCACATTTTCCTTTCATGTCAACTCCTATCACTAAGACAGAACTTTTTGCGATCTTAATAAAAACTTTTTCAATCGGGTTTATCCTTGGGCTTCTAGTCACGGAAGCCATTAGGTCTTTTCGTCTAAAATGATTTACCTTGGCGCGGATCATCGCGGTTTCCAGTTAAAAGAGAAAATAAAGAAGTGGCTTTCGGAGTGGGGATACCAGTACGAAGACCTAGGGGCTTTGGAATATGAGGAAAATGATGATTATCCCGATTTTGCAACTGCCGTAGGAAAGGCAGTTGCCCTGAGCTTGTCGAAGGGCGATAGTGCCCGAGGCGTTCTCATTTGTGGTTCGGGAATTGGTGTGGCCGTTGCGGCCAATAAAATTAAAGGAATCCGTGCCGGAACAGTAGCGAAGCCGGAACAGGCGCAATGGGCAGTTGATGATGAAGATTTGAATGTATTGGGGCTGTCAGCTAAATCGTTAAGCGATGATGAAGCACAAGCTATAGTTAAAACATTCCTTGGGACCAAATTTTCAGGAGCAGAACGCCATATCAGAAGAATTAATAAAATAAAAGAATTAGAAAAATGAAAGTTTTTATAACCAGACCAATACCAAGTAGTGGCACAGACCTTCTCAAAGAAAAGGGCTATGAAGTAGTGGTAAACATGGAAGCGGCGGACCGGCCGGCTACCAAAGAAGAAATTTTGAACGGGATTAAAGGTACCGATGCTTTGCTTTGCACTTTAACCGAAAAAATTGATGCGGAAATTATGGAGGCGGCCGGACCGCAACTGAAAATTATCGCCAACTACGCGGTTGGTTTTGATAATATCGATGTGGAAGCGGCGAAAGTCAGAAATATTTTAGTAACTAATACTCCGGGAGTGCTAACCAACACGGTGGCGGAGCACACTTTTGCTTTAATGCTGGCCATCGCGCATCGCATTTCTGAAGCAGACCGCTTTAGTCGGGCGGGAAAATATACGGCTTGGGGACCACAACTTTTGCTTGGCGCGGATTTGTCCGGAAAAACTTTGGGAATAGTGGGTTTAGGGAGGATCGGTTCGCGAGTGGCCCATCATGCCATTAAAGGTTTTGACATGAAAGTTTTATATTATGATGTCAATCGCCATGAGGAATTTGAAAAAGAATTTTCGGCGCAATATGTGGCCAGCGTGGAGGAACTTTTACCGCTATGCGATTTTGTTTCGCTTCATGTGCCGTTGCTGGATTCCACTCGCCATCTGATCAATGAGGCCAGTTTAAAAATGATGAAACCGTCCGCTTATCTAATTAATACTTCTCGCGGGGCAATTATAGATGAAAAAGCTTTAGTGGAAGCTCTAACGCAAAAAACAATTGCCGGAGCCGCTTTGGATGTTTTTGAATTTGAACCGGAGATCAATGCTGAACTGAAAAACTTGGAGAATGTTATTTTAACCCCCCACATTGCTTCGGCCACGGAAGAAACCAGGCAAGCCATGTCAAAACTGGCGGCCGAAAATATTATTGAAGCGCTGGAAGGCCGAGTTCCGCCTAATCTAGTTAGCTCATAAGCCCAACAGCTGATAAGCCAATAAGTTTTTGCTTATCAGCTTATGTGCTTATCAGCTTATTGCTTATCTTGATTGAGATAATCCCTTCAATTTTAGTAAAAACAAAAGAAGAACTGCTGACAAAAATTTCGGCGATGGAGCAACTGGTGGAGCGGGCGCACTTGGATATTGCCGACGGTATTTTTGTGCCGAACATGACTATTACCGGCTTCAGTGAAATCGAGACGATCGAGACCACTTTGAAATTCAGGGTACATTTGATGGTTTCCAAGCCCGAAAATCATGTTGTACGCTGGTTGAATACACCGGCCGATAGTTTTACTTTCCATATTGAATCGACCAGGCAGGCCATAGCGGTTATTGAAAAACTGCGAGAGGCGGAAAAAGAGATCGGTTTGGCGCTTAATCCCCAGACCCCGCTTTCCGCCATTGAACCATTTATCAATGAAATTGACTTTGTCCATTTTATGACGGTGGAGCCCGGTTTTTATGGGGGAGGGTTTGTGGAAGAAGTTCTGGACAAAATGTCCGACTTCCATTATTTTTATCCTGATAAGCCGATAGTGGCGGACGGGGGAGTTACTCCCGAAACCGCTCCCAAATTAGTCCAAGCTGGCGCCAATATTCTTGTTTCCGGCAGTTATATTTTTAACAGTGATGATCCGGCCAAGGCCTTAGAAGAATTAAGGCAAAGTATAGCGTAGTAATTATGTCTTTTTCCGGACGCTCGTTTCTTTCCAGCGAAGAAACTCGCTCTTTGTAAGTTGTGGATTCGGAAAGAGTAAAGAAGAATAATTATACTCTTTCCGTCCAGCTCGTCACTGTTTTCATCTTATTCGAAGACGAATGGGCTGAAAATAGTGACTCGCAAGCAATCCACAACTTACAGAGCCTTCAAAAGACACAATTACTACGCTATAGTTAATACATGTTTAATAAAAAATACGATATTGTTTCCATTGGTTCCGCTACGCGCGATGTATTTTTGAAATCGGCTGATTTTGAATTGCGCAAGCACACCGATTCTCCCACTGGCCTAGAACAGTGTTTTTCCCTTGGCTCTAAGATAGAAATTAAAGAGATGGTTTTTACTACCGGCGGAGGAGGAACCAATGCGGCCGTTACTTTTGCCAGGCAGGGTTTAAAGACGGCCAACATCGGAGTGGTGGGGCGAGATTTTAACGGGCGGGCAATCTTGGAAGAGTTGAAAAAAGAAGGAGTGGAAACTAAATTTTTCCAAATCCATGATGACGATTTTACGGCTTACTCGATTATTTTATCGCACTCTTCCGGAGAGCGGACTATTTTAAGCTATAAAGGAGAGGGCCAGCACTTTGCCGTCAAAATGGTTCCTTTTGAAAAAATAAAAACGGCCTGGTTTTTTCTTGACTCCCTGGGCGGGCATTACGATTTGCTTGAAGCGGTTTTCAACTACGCCGACCCCGAACCATCGCCTTCGGCGAGCTACGGGGCAGGGAAAAACAAAATTAAAATCGCTTTTAATCCTGGTGGTAAAGAGTTAGCACATGGCTTGGAAAAATTGCGGCCATTTTTGGGAAAGACCGATATTTTGATGGCCAATAAAGAAGAGCTGGCGCAATTAACAGGGATAGCGTCTAATCAGACGGGGGAAATATTGAACCGGCTTAAAGAAATTACTCCTGGGATAGTAGTGGTGACCGATGGGCCGCACGGAGTAATAGTGAAAGATGCTGAAGGAAAAGAATATTCGGCCGGAGTGCCCGATTCTCCTGTTGTCGAACGGACTGGAGCGGGGGACGCTTTTGGTTCCGGGTTTGTTTCGGAATATATTAAGAGCGGAGATATTGTTAAAGCCATCCAGTTTGGCACGGCCAATGCTTCTTCAGTCGTTACCCAATTCGGCTCCAAAGCGGGCATTTTGAAAAAAGGCGACTGGGGCCCGTGGCCTCTCGTTAATGTAAGTGTTGGTTAGTCGGCTATATTGCTTTTTCCGGACGCTCGTTTGCTTCCAGCGAGCAAACTCGCTCATTAAAACTATGGATTCAGGTGGAGGTAACCCGTAAAAAGCACTATTTCATAGTGTTTTTTGAATCAAGGTATGCTACACTATTTTTAGCATATGTCCACTGAAACAATTGCCAAAATTTTGCGTGTCAGTCCGGAGACCCTTGCTGAATTGGCGGATTTTTTGGGCCAGAAAACTGGCCGGCAGGGGAGTTTAGAAAAGATTGAAGAAGAAAACCAGGTCTTGGTTAATCGGACTCTGGAGGAATTAGGACTATCACGAAAGAATTATGCCGAGGAGGTTTATGGCGCCTTAGTGGAACGATTAAAGCATACTGATAAGCACCTCTTTGAATTTCTGGACAAACCAGATCTGGCTAAAATGGCTAATGTTTGTGGCAAGCTTTGCGCCGTAGCGCTTCAGTTGAATCAGCCAAAGTCAGGTTTTTTTATTAAAAAAGAAAAAGCGGTTCAAATGCTGGGAAAATTTCCTCCGCAAAATTTACTGGATTTTTTTGGTTACAACACTGTGGGGGAGTTGGTGGAGAAGCAGGGATTTTCTTCCGTGTTCAGCGCTTTGCGTTTTGCCCAGGATACGGCTTGGATGCATCACTTTTTTGACGAGGCTTATAATGACTTAACTCCCGATGATTTTGAGGAAAGAGAAGTGGAGTTAAAAATACTGGAACCGGAATGGCTTAATGTCGCGGATAAGTTTTTGGAAAAAAAATATCACAATGTCAGCCACCTCAAAGAACTGGGAATTATTTTTATCATTCCTCTCCAAATCGATACTCCAGGCGAAACCCTTCGTCTTTTTACTTTGATCCTTCATTATTTAAACGAAGTTCCCTTTTATTCCAAACTCTTCCGGGCCTTTTCGACTAGTCCGGATTTTTCCTCAAAACTCAAGTCCCTTTTGCGGGGAGATGTGCCGGAAGGGCCACGGCCTGACACAAACAGTTTCCGCATTGTCCAACGCTATTTGGCCAAAGAAGATGAGAATGATTTTCGTCTGACCGAGCCCCATATCAATCCTGAAGCGGAACATTGGTACAAAGCCGAAGGAGACTTGGGCCGGCTAGATACTCTGCCCTCCTTCGCTGAAGCTTCGGAAGGGCGACCTCTTGCCTGGTGGCAAAAGGTCGATTTTGTGGGAGATTTTTTCCCATCCTTCGCTAAAGCTTCGGAGGGCAAGCAAGAATTAGTCAGTTTTGATTTGATTGATTTAGTGATGTCTTTGGTGCAAAAAGAGGAAACGAAATATCTTTATCATCAGCAAGAAGCCCTTTGGAATAAAATTTTTATAGAATATCTCGGTCGGGAAAAGATCGATGAGTTAGTGGAAAATAATATTATCGACGGATTTATCAACCTGTAGAAAGCCCCAAAGGGGCTAAGTAATAGATGAGATGCCGAGAATCGGCGAAAATTATAAATTATGAAAACACTTAAAGAATATTTTTTGCAGGCTAAAGAGGAAAAATGGGCCATCGGACATTTTAATTTTTCCACCGCTGATCAGCTCAAAGCCATTGTAGAGGCGGCCAAAGATTTGGAATCGCCGGTGATGGTGGCGACTTCCGAAGGAGAGGCCGGTTTTTTTGGTCGGGAACAAGCCGTGGCGCTGGTTAAGTCCTATCAGGCCGAAGGCCAAGCCGTTTTTCTCAATGCGGACCATCATAAGACCGAAGAAAGCGCCAAGCAAGCCATAGATGTCGGTTATGATACGGTTTTAATTGATGCCTCGAGAATGCCTTACGAAGACAATATCCGTTCGACATTGCAAGTCGTGCAGTATGCTCGGGACATCTCGACATCTCGACATCTCGACATCTCTGTCGAGGGGGAGCTTGGTTATCTCAAAGGCGAATCGCAGGTTCAGGAAGAAGTGGAAATCAGTCCGGCCGATTTTACTAAACCAGAGGAGGCAAAAGATTTTGTGGAACGGACGGGAGTGGACCGTTTGGCCATTGTTTTTGGCAATATTCATGGGATTGTGACCAAGCAGGAGGAGAAGTTGGATATGGCGGTTTTGCAGGCGGTGGCGGCGGCCGTTCCCAATACTTTTCTGGTTTTGCATGGCGCTTCGGGACTGCCGGACAATCAAATCAGAGCAGCCATTGAAAACGGCATTACTAATGTGCATATCAATACCGAACTCCGTCTCGCTTACCATGACGCGCTGGAGGCGGAACTGCAGAAAGAGCCCGACCAAACCACGCCCTACAAATTCCTCGCCCCCTCTTTTGAGGCCATGAAAGAATTGGTTAAGAAAAAATTAGAACTCTTTGGCTCGGTAGGGAAGATTTAAAATAAAAATTCTTCTTCTTGACAACACTTATCCATTACTGTAGTTTAGTTAGAACCAAACTCGACAAAAACAACAGAAGAAAAAGAGAGGTAGAAATTGGAAATCAAAGAGTTTTCTTTGCCGGAACAACTGGCCATAAACGAGATTTTGCACCTTATCAATGAGAAAAAGGTAAAATTTATAAACATGGTTTTTTTCTCGGAAGTATCATCTACCCCATTACGCCGGATTTCGGCTAATTCCACTGAACTGTTTACTTTTCCTCCGAGCCCTTTCCCACTGTTGTTTGTGCAAACAGAAGTGTTTTTATTTGTTCGCGGGAAAAAAGTTGCCAAGGTTGTGGTGCAAGGACAGTTGGAACTCGCCAAAATACCCGGAGTCAGAGACGACTTATTGAATAGCTGGAGAGCGTCGAGCGTAAAAGCTTTGAAAAAGTATTGGCGTGGCGATTCTGGTGAATCTAAAGAATTTACAGAATTTAATCCTCAACATGGACCCGGTTTTTATCCTACTCTTTCAAGTAAGAAAATGTGGGAATACGAAAATGAGCTAAGAAAGTTTTTCGACTGACTTGACCTTTAGCCCGCATAAAACAATGGGGCTTTTTATTTGTATAAATAGCGTAGCCACCACACCACTTTTTTCACGCGTCGGAGAATGTGGGAACCTAATAGGCGAACGAATAGTGGGGAAATCGGTCCCGCAGTGGTCACTTGGCGGTTTCACCGCCAAGTGGAAAACCGGAGGTTTTAGACGAGGGAATGCCGGTGGGACCCGCGTAGATGAGTGAGCCATATTGGTCACATTCGGAGACACTGTGTAAAAAGTGGTATGGCGGCGAAGCATTATATTTACAAATTTATAAAAATAAGTTAACATGAATTCCATGACAAAAGTGGAGATTAAAGCGGAAAAAAGAGCCAGGGTGGGCAAATCACTGCAGACCATTAGACATAATGGGATTTTGCCCGCCGTGGTTTACGGACATGATTTTGAAACCACTCCCATCCAAGTTGATTATAAAGAATTTGAAAAGGCCTATCAGCAAGCCGGAGAATCGTCTTTAGTTTATATTAATTTGGATGGGCAGGCCTTGCCGGCCATTATTTATGAGGCGATGCGGGATGCCATCAGTGATAAATTCATTCACGCGGATTTTTACAAAGTAAACTTGAAAGAAAAAATTAGCGCGGTGGTTCAATTGGTTTTTGCCGGAGAATCACCGGCGGTAAAAGAGCTGGCCGGAATTTTGGTTAAAAATATCAATGAAATTGAAGTGGAAGCGTTGCCCCAGGATTTGCCCCATGAAATTAAAGTTGATATTTCAGGATTAAAATTGCTCAAGGATCATCTGGCCGTTAAAGATCTTAAATTACCGGCGGGAGTAGGTCTCAAGAATAAGGAAAAAATGGAAGAAATTATTGCTTTAGTGCAAGAACCGATTTCCGAAGAAGAACTGGAGAAACAGCTGGCGGTCACCGAAACAGGAGTGGAAGAAGTAGAAGTAATTAAGAAAGAACCCTCCGCCGCTGAAGCTTTGGAGGGCGAGGAGAAAGCGGAAGAAAAAGCTCCTGCTCCAGAAGAAAAATAGATGGGATTGGAGGCTTCGGTGAACATACTTTTTTATTCGACGGTGCTCAAAAAAAGTGTTCCCACTCCGCCTCCAATCCATTTTTTAACTACTCAAATTTGACTCCTTCCGCGTACTTTTCCCATTTTTGGAGCTGGGTAGGGGTCAGGTAATTTGTTTTCTCGATAGCGGTTTTAATTTTTTCCGTTCCGATCTCAATGGTGTTTCCCGGGTGGGTTAATTCGTCCGGAATCTCTTTACTTAAGGCGGTTTCGATAAAAACTTTTTGACCGTTGGTCAGTTCAATTTCCGTGTTTTCGGCCAAGTATCTCGCCAAAATTCTCCTGGCTAGGTGGATTGTTCCATCCTTTGGCTGGATTGTTTCGCTGATTTTTTTCTCTGTAGCCGTCTGCGGCTCTTTTTTATCATATATTTTTGGTCCGATTACGATTAAAAAGACAAGGCCAAAAATTACCACAAAACGCGCCGCTCGGCATAGCGCGCAATCCCAGGCAAAAATATATTTTTTAGACCATTTTTTGAGTTTTTTGCCCCAGCCGGGACCCGCTTCAAACATTGGCCCGGGAGCAGTATATTTTTCCGTCATATTGTTTGTTGAAATAATTCTAAAATTGGATCAAGATTTCCGTTTAAAATATTGGCGATATTTCCCCAACTCTTTTTTAGGCGATGATCGGTAATGCGGTCTTGAGGAAAGTTGTAAGTGCGGATTTTTTCCGAACGGTCTCCGGTGCCGATTTGTTTGCGGCGCTCCTCGGTGATATTACCGGTCTGCTCTTCTATTTTAATAGCATATAACTTGGCGCGGAGAACTTCCATGGCCCGGTTGCGGTTAGCAATCTGGCTCCGCTCTTCGCGCGAGGAGACGACGATGCCGGTTGGTTTGTGGATGATGCGCACCGCGGTTTCCACTTTATTCACATTCTGGCCACCGGCCCCGCCGGAACGGGAGAAATTAAATTCTAGGTCGTTAGGATTGATTTGCACATCTTGTTCTGTGGCTTTGGGCAATATGGCGACGGTGGCGGTGGAAGTATGGATCCGTCCGGACTTTTCGGTCTTAGGTACCCGCTGAACCCGGTGCACACCCGATTCATATCTCATTTTGGTAAAGGCGCCAGGACCGTGGATTTCAAAAGAAATATATTTGTAACCCCCCAGTGGATTCTGATTTGAATCCACTACGGACACTCTCCAGCCAACCTTAGCGGCATAATGTTTATACATTTCAAAAAGATTAGTGGCAAAAAGAGCGGCTTCATCACCGCCGGCGCCGGCGCGGATTTCCACTATAGCTTCGTCAGTCGGAGCAACTGATTTGGGCGGCGGTTTATAGGGGGTATACGAGTAATCGTTCATAGCCAAAGGTTACAATTCTAAGGTAAGGTATCTATTAAACTGACTGGAATCCTGATGTACGCGTGATAAAGCATCAGGAAATCGCTGCCGACATTCTTCCATGGCCAGATTGGCCTGATTATCATCAATTTCAAAAATACAGAATTGCGGTTTTTGATTTAAGCATGCGATCTGGTCCAGTAGTTGGCGGTATATGTCAAAACCATCGCGACCTCCATCCAGTGCGGTATGCGGCTCAAAATCTCGTACACTGGAATCCAAATGAGCGATGCGTCCGCTGGCGATGTAAGGAAGATTGGCGGCGATAATATCAAGCCCGTTCGGCAAGTTCAGGGCAGGCGATGTGAAAATTGGGGAAAGTAAATGGCCGGGCAAAAATGATATTACCTCATCAACATTATGTAACTTAGCATTGTGCCAAGCAAGGGCCAGGGCGGCGGTGGAGATATCGGTCGCAAATATTTTTGACTTAGGAAAATTGGCGGCAATAGCTATGGCGATAACGCCGGAACCGGTACCAATGTCAGCGATTTGATAAACTCGTTCCAGACCGTGTTCCCGGCACCAAGCCAGGACTTTTTTAACAATAAATTCCGTTTCAAAACGCGGAATTAGAGCGCGCGAATCCACGGCAAATTTTATTCCGCAAAAATCTACGAACCCCTCTGTGTATTGGACAGGTTCGCTCATTTACTTCTTCACACGGACTTTTTTAGTTTTTGGAGTTGAAAGAGTGATATTCTTTTCGAGACGCTTTTTGAATTTGTCTACTCGTCCACGAGTGTCCAAAATTTTCTTTTTTCCGGAATAAAAAGGATGGCATTTATAACAAATTTCCACCTCAAGCTCCGGCTGGGTTGAGCCGGTAATCCAGGTGTTTCCGCAGGCGCATTTAACCTTGGAATTGGAATAGTATTGGGGATGAATATTTTGTTTCATAAATATTGTCCCGATTCGCTTTTGCGAATCGAGGATCCTCGATTTCTTAATCAAATCAGAGATTTGAAAAGAAATCGGGAAGGATGAATCCCTTGTTTCATGAATGGTCACAGTTTAGCTAGATTGGACCATAAAGTCAAACACATTCTTGCTTTTCGTAGCAAACCTGATATACTGGTCAGGTATATTTATGAATGAAATTATCCTACAAAATCAAGCCAGCGAACCAAGTATGCCTTCTTACGAGGACATGGTGAAAGTCGGTATGCATTTTGGGCGAAAAAAATCTGTTTTCAATCCCAAAATGAAGCCGTATGTTTATGTGGCGAGGGATAATATTTATATCATTGATCTGATTAAAACCAGGGAAGGTCTTTCCGTGGCGATGGAATTTTTGAAAAAGTCATTAAGCGACGGCAAGATGATTTTATTTGTCGGCCTATCTGCCCAGTCGGCCGACCTGATTAAAAATTTAGCCGAAGACCTGAACATGCCCTATGTCATTAATCGCTGGCTGGGAGGAACTTTGACAAATTTTAAAACGATCATTTCGCGGGTGCATTATCTGGAGTCATTGGAAAAAGAAATGTCTTTGGGCGGATTTGAAAAGTACACCAAAAAAGAGCGGGGGATGAAAGAAAAAGAAATGGCTAAGTTGCGAGTAAGATTTGACGGTTTAAGGAAACTAACCAGGTTGCCTGATGTAATTTTTGTCGCTTCGGCCAAAGAGAGCGGCCTAGTTTTAAAGGAAGCAAAAAAAACCAAAATCCAAACAGTTGGTTTAGTTAATACAGAAAGCGATCCGGCCGCTTTGCACTATCCCATCCCGGCCAATGATAACGCCCGCCGTTCGATCGAGCTAATTATTAACGCTGTCAAAAATTATTTAAAATAACCAGTCCGAGGCCCTTTGAGTTTTTCTGGTCATATGTCTGACATTGATAAAATTAAAAAAATCCGGGCAGTCACCGGCCTTTCAGTGGGTGAGATTTCCAAGGCCTTGGAGGAAGCGGGCGGCCATGAGTCCCGTGTTTTAGAAATTCTTAAAGCGCGCGGAGCGGCCATCGCCCACAAAAAGTCGAGTAGAGAAATCAAAGAAGGAGTGATTGAGTGCTATATTCACAATACGAGAAAAGTCGGGGCTATTTTAGAACTCGGTTCGGAGACAGATTTTGTGGCCAGAAACGAAGAGTTCCGGAAATTAGCCCGCGAGCTGGCTATGCAAATTACTTCCATGAATCCTCAAAGTGTTGAAGAACTTCTGGCCCAGCCGTTTATCAAAGATGCTGGTATGACCATAGCCGATCTGGTCAACCAGTATATTGCCCGGCTGGGAGAAAATATCAAAATCGGCCAGTTTACTCGTCTGGAAATTTAATTAATAGTTCGTAAAGTTTATCAAGTTTATAAAGTTATAAAGTAAGAAAAATAAAAACTTTACCAACTTTAAGAACATTATAACTTTATAACTAGTTTGCGAAGCAAACATGTACATTATTATTCCATTGGTAATCATTGCTGTTTCTATTATGGCCGTCGGAGCTATTGTTTGGCGTAAATTCCCTTACCTTAAAAAACTGTCTGCTGATTCCGCTTCCATTCCGGAGAACGGCCTACTGGCTGGTTTTTTTCCTGAAGCGCGTAACTACTTAAAGAAAATTGACTTGAGTATATACCGCGATCTTTTTTTCAAAGAGCTGGAAAAATTTTTGCGTCGGTTACGCGTAGTTTCTTTGAAACTTGATAGTTTTACCCGCCATCTTATAGATAAGATCAGGGCTAACGGATCAGAAAAAGAAACTATTGAGCATCTTACCCCTCTACCACCAGACAGTTTGGAATCAAAAGTGGCGACGCCGGCCATTGAGGAACACAATTTAATTATTGAGATTGCCAAGAATCCCAAAAACGCGGGACTTTACAAAAAACTGGCCAATCTATATATCTTGGCGGAAAACTTTTCGGATGCCGCCGAGTCCTTGGAAACATCATTGAAGTTAGATCCGGATGATAAAAAAACGGAAGCCAAATTAAGGGCAGTCAGAAAACATCTGCCGGAGTAGCTCAGGGGTAGAGCAATTCTTTCGTAAAGAATAGGCCGTGAGTTCGAATCTCACCTCCGGCTC
>CAZOKW010000013.1:0-19067 GCA_964580765.1 uncultured Candidatus Saccharibacteria bacterium | reverse complement strand
GAATTAATTACCAAACACCCGAAGAAGTGTTGCGAAGGTATTGACTATGAAACGCCCGCCTAAATTTTGAAAAACAAAACTTAGGCGGGCAAACAAAAACCGCGAAAAGGCGGTTAAAATTATTTTATTTCCAAACGGCTGGCGCAAGAGGGAGCGCCACTCTGGCTTGGGCTGGAAGAATACCACCAGCCAAGAGCCGGTTTGCCTAATTCTGATTTTAAAAGTGAAGCACCGCCCTCTATTGTATTAGTCCAGTGCATCGAATTCGGGACCGCTACAGGCATCGCTACATTCAACCAAACCATTGGTGTCCGGTCCGACGCATAACGCGAACCGACGGCATTAAGCGAATGGCGTACCAACACATCAGTAAAAAGCGCCATGCTTACTGCCTCGGCTGTCGTCACCGGAAGACGCCCGTTTTGGCAGATTAAAGTATGCGCAATCTCCGGTGGTCGTCCTTCCCATTCCATACCGCCTTCCACATCAAAAATATAATACAATCGTGAAGGAACACTTTCCGTATCAACAATGCGTTCTATCTCGCACTCTACAATGCCTCCTTGCTTTTTATTCCGTACCATGGCCATCAGACCATAGTAACCAAGATAGCATGGCGTAATGACCGGCAAAAAAGGAATGTGTCCCTCACCCATAGTTACTAATAGCGCATGAGCCAGGATTTTTGCCTTACTCCTATCAAAAGATTCAACGATTGATGGTGGACAACCTCTTTTTACTAATGTAGTCAAATGGCTTTCAAACAGTTGTTCCGGGCTTTGACTTTGAGGAACGCTTTTTGATTTTAAAAAATCTAGCATTTTCTTACTCCAAATTTATCTTTTACTATGCTGTCAATATACAAAATGCCAAATAAAAAAGCTACCCCTCAAGTTGACAGGTTTTAACGCTTGGCTATACTAGCTTTATATTTTTGAACTTTGAAAATTTGGAGAAATAAATGAAGAGAATACTTACGGTACTGCTATTCGTAATGTTTTTAAGCACCATGGCCTTATTTTCGCAAGAGACGACCGGCACCATCCGCGGAGTGGTCACTGACCAAACCGGCGGAGCCATTCCAGAAACTTTAGTGTCGGTCACCGGCCCCGTATCTCTGGAAACTACGACCGACCGCCACGGAGGATATGTTTTATCTCTGCCTCCGGGAGAATATCGCCTCGTTTTTAGCAAAGAAGGGTTTAAAGTAGCCGAACTGAAAGTTACGGTCCGCGTCGGCGGAAACATGGTAGTTAACGCCGACTTGGAGTTGGCGGGAATCACCCAAACCATTACCGTCAATGTTGAAGAAGAAACTCCCCAGATTGATACTGGTTCGAGCCAAATTCAAACCATTATTCCATCCGAAGAACAGACTAAATTGCCTTCCGGAACTGGATTTATTGGCGGGATCGAACGGGTAAGCGGCGTTCAAAATGATAAGGTTGGCGGCGGGCTTGTGATCGACGGCGCGTCAAGAGCTGAACATAAATTTTCTATTGACGGCATCGATGTTTCTGATGCTGAAACCGGATCCATAAGAGTAATGGGGATTGTTCCAAATGAGTTCATTAAAGAAACCCAAGTAAAAAGATCCAGCAACGCCGAGTTCGGCGGTGCAATGGGCGCTGTTGTAAATGGAGTATTGAAACGCGGAGAAAGTACCGTTCACGGACAGGTTTGGAGTTATTACAGCAACGATAAAATGAATGCTTCCCCAAATCCCGTTTTGAAACTTTCGGAGTTTGATGACGAAGTGGTGGAATATTTTAAACCCAAGAAGGACCCCCAGTACGCGGTCGCTCCCGGATTCTTTTTGGGAGGGCCGCTGATAAAGAATAGGTTGTTCTTCTTTTCCGGATCTCGGCCGAGTTTGGCCCGCGCCGAAAGAGAAGTACGGTTCCTGAAAAACAATTTACTGGGGAATTTTTCTTCCTCTTCCAGACAGGATTTTACCGTCAATAAACTAGATTACGAGGCATCTTACCGGCAAAAGCCGTTACGGATTTTTCTGGCTCACATGTATAGTCCGTTACGAGTAAGAGGGTTATTGCCCGGCCAAGAAGGCACTGACTCCCCTGCCGCTTTGTGGCAGGAAAGAGGATTCCGCGCTCCTTCCAATTCAGTTCTCGGGAAAGTTGTTTACTTTCCTACCGACAAGTGGAATGTTTCTCTTTACGGGGGATGGAGTTTTACCAACTTCACCAACTCCTACGGATTGCAAAATGGACCGAGCATTGTTTATCTGACTTCCAATCTTGGACAAAGTGGCGTACCGAGAAATTTACAAGCATCGGCCGGAGAATTTACGCCGAATAACTTTCAGACCAAATATGATGACTGGCGAAGAACCAATTTAAACTTTGCTTCTTCTTACTTCGTTAGTTTTAAAGGATTTCACTTTTTAAAGTTCGGCTACCAAGCCGATCAGACCAGCAATCATGTCCTGGCTAACACTTGGCCGGACGGACGCTTCGCTGTTGCTTGGAACCGCCGATGGCCCGGTATCACCAAACCAGGATTTCTGGTTGGTGACTATGGATTTTACCGGGAGGATAAGTTCGAAACTTCCGGCCAAGTTAAAAGCGCCAACCACGCTCTCTATCTTCAGGATGACTGGCAGGTGCGGAAAAATTTGGTTTTAAATCTGGGGGTCCGGACGGAAAATGAATATGTGCCGTCTTATCGCGCCAGCGACAGTAACAAGCCGGTTATTTCCTTTGGTTTTGCAGATAAAATTGCTCCAAGAGTTGGTTTTGCTTATGATCCTTCCGGGGCCGGAAAAACCAAGTTATCTGGAAGTTATTCGGTAGTTTATGACCTGCTGAAATACAATCTTCCTCGTTCGGCTTTCGGTGGAGACAAGTGGGTTAGATGCTTTTATGCGTTGAACGACCCGAATGTCCTTGGTTTTGTTGGCCAAAAGCGCACCCCGTTTGAATGTTTGAATCTGCGAGTTCCGGCCAATGACAGCGTTGACCCATCGCTTAAGCCAATGCAACAGAGAATGTTCACGCTGGGATACGAATGGGATTTCGGGAAAAATTTAGTGGTATCTGTTTATGGCATAAAAAAATATCTGGTAGTGGCTGTGGAAGACGTTGGCAGATTAAAAGTAGTAGACGGAAATGTGCTTGAAGATTATGTTATTGCAAATCCTGGCAGAGGAATAACAATTGACCCAAAATGGTTTCCGGCCGGATATCCCTCTCCCATTACTCCAAAAGCCAAAAGAGAATACAACGCTTTGGAATTCAAGGTTGATAAAAGAGCGGCAAGTCATTTGTTGTCGGCAAGCTACACCTTGAGTCGATTGTGTGGAAGCAATTACAGCGGTTTAGCTTCCTCCGACGAGCGTGGAAGAATAAGTCCCAACACGAATCGATATTTTGACTTAACCGCCGGAGACAGAGACAAAGACGCTCGTTTAGTGTTTGGTTGTCTGCCTACTGACCGACCTCATGTTTTGAAAGCGTTTGGGTATAAAGAAATAAGGTCTCGATTGGGATCCACCGGAGCAGGACTTTCGTTTTTGTGGGAAAGCGGCACTCCTCTTTCTACTCAAGTAGAGCTCCTGACCAGCGGTTTATACGCTTTCTCTTATGGCCGAGGCGACATGGGGCGCACTCCTGCTTTTTCAGAAACAAGTTTTAATCTGGGGCACGAATTTTCTCTTCCCGAGTTTAGAGATGGACAAAAGATAAGATTGGAGTGGACTATTGGAAATCTGTTTAATCAGCATACGCCGCTTGACTATGTGACCGGGCTGATTCATCCCCACGACGGCCATATCCAATTTCCGTCTTCCGCGGCAGTATTTCGCGGATATGATCCCATCGTGTTGATGGAAAAACAGGAATTGCGCAAAAATCCGGCCTATGGCATGGCCGCCGCTTTCCAGTCGCCGCGCTCCATGCGAGTAGCAGTAAGATTCTTTTTTTAAAAAATACACAAAAAAATCCCTCGACCAGAAAGTCGAGGGTTTTATTTTTTTATGTCGATATTTCGATATTTTTTAATACAGGTATTCTCTTTGGTCAATCATCAATCTGACATTGCCGAAAAACCAGCCGTCTCCGCCGTACCGCCCCCCGCTTCGCAGATATACTCTAAAGCCGAGGCGGAATCTTGTTCCGGCGACGCCAGTCAAATCGATTAGTTCTTCTTTGGTTTCAAACCGCTTGCTGTTCGGTTCATTTTTGTAATTTTTTAACAGGATTGCCGTATCCCTGTTGTCCTGCAAATCATCAGCAAAAGGCAAGGCCCAAAATTGAAATTCGTCGATGCCTGGCAGTATCGTGCTCATGCTTTGGAAAAATTCGTACCGCAACGATGCTCCGTTGAGTTTTCTCAAGTCGAAGGTTTCCGACATTACCATGGCGTGCGCTGCTCCCAAATTGTAACCAAGTTCGCCTTTTCGGCCAAATCTCCATAAACATTTATTTTCCGAAATAGACCGCAATACATCAGAAAAGTGCCAAACCGGAGTTAACACGGAATTATGCGCTTCCACATACCACTGTCCGTTTTCGCATTCTCCGTTATCGGCAGTAAAGGTTCGGGCGATGTGCACCTCGGATTTTTTGGTGGCAACTTCAATGGTGTTAGAAAGCTCGGGTAGACTTCCGGTTATGTGCACCGGTTTTAATCCAAGGTACCAGGTTGTGTTTTCTTGAAGATCTCCAATTGTTTTCTCCGTCACTTTTCCAATGTTGCCGCGCAAACTCGGGTCAAAGGTGAATATCTGACGGACATCTTTTCTGTTTAAAGAATCTTCGTCGAATGGTTGATTGGATATATAATGGATGTATCCTACCACGCCGTCGCTGAACGATTGCCTGGTTTTAAGAGAGATATGGCTCGCGTTGCCGACTTCGAATGTTTTCGGTGGCAATGGTATTTCTCCGAACGGGACGTTCACCATTGTTTGCGCATTGATTCTTCCACCACTGGCAATAAATGGCTGGGCGCTAGGAATAACATCCGCACCTCCAAGAGTTATAAATCTTACTTGTTCAGGGGATAAATCGCGGTGTTGCGTCCAAAGCAAAGCAATCGCCCCCGCCACTTGCGGAGCGCCAAACGATGTCCCCGTGGCATAAATATATCCGCTGGGATCGTTGTATTTGATATAGTTTGAATCCTTTGGAACCGGAACCAAAATATCGGTCGAAGGAGCCATGGTAGTCAGTAGCTCCGAACCGAATGGTGACCAGTCGGCCAATTCATCTTTTTCGTTCGAAGCGGTAACCGCAATAACGCCTCTTTTAGCGGCTGGATACAGCGGCACTTTGGCCAGATCTACTGGGACATTTCCGGCGGCCGCCACCACAACTATTCCTTCTTTTAAAGCAATGTCCAAAACGACGTCAACAACAGGAATAGGTCCCAAGCCGCCCATGGAAATGGTAAAAATACACCGAACATTAGGATTTTCTCTTCTTAATCTTACACACTCTGCCGTCTGGTCTAACACAGCAGCAGCAAAAGAACTCCATTCTCCGATACCACCATCGCTCAGCACTTTTCTAACCCAGAGACTGACTCCTGGAGCTGTGCCGATGCCGCCGATGCCATTATTTGGTATTTGGACGATCATACCGGCAGTGGCGGTGCCATGCCCCAATCTATCTACGGGAATTTCTTTAATGTTGGTTAAATGGTTGAAAAATCCATATGGACGCGGTAAATCTGGATGGGTTACATCGTATCCGGAATCCGGAGACATCACATGTATTTCAGGACTGCCATATCCGGCTATCGCTTGAGCTTCGGGAAACTTCACGCGATCAAAGTACCATTGCCTTGTTGAGAGCGGGTCGTTGGTGTGCCCCAAGGCTTGGGTTTCCGAGAGTTTGTGGACTTCTTTTATATTTTTATCCTTGGAGATTGTGTTGAACAACTCCATGAAGTCTTCGTCGCCCCCGACATTTTTAAGGCGCAATTGGATGATGTTCGATAAGTCCGAATTTTCAATTTTTTGCGCCATCTCCGGCGAAAAATTTCTTTCTCGGATGAATTTTTCAGAAAAGAATTCATAGCTTTCCACCTTGCCACTGTTGATGGCAAAACGCACGCTGGGAAGTTCATCCGCTCTTTGGATGCGCGGATTTTGCGGAGAATTTTCCAGCACTATTTGAATTTCATCGGCGAAGTAATGCCAGCAAAGTTTGTTTGTGGGCATGGTTGGAGTGCCACTATCGCAGTATTCATATTCACGCGACAAAAGCCGTGGCCGGGATTCCACCGGAATATTTTGGGCTTCGGCGCCCATGGGGAAGATGACCGCCAAACAAACCGCTAATGCTGCCAAAAAAAAGAAATTTCTTTTCACTTTCTACCTCTCTTTTTATTTATTAAAGACCTTTAAAAAGAGAGTAGCACTACCGATATGCCCTTGCAAGTTTACAATAAGCTCAAAATTTGTCTCCCCAGCTTTTTCGGATCGTGGCGAATCAAACCGCTCTTGGTTAAAACATCGGCCTTCAAAATTTCAGCCTTAGTTAATTTAGTTTTATAATCCTTCGGCAAAACCACCGGTTGGCAATTTTCTTCGGCGTATCTTTTCAATCTGATGTTGCCGGGTTTTTTGGAATTAACCAAAACATAATCAATCACATTTTTCCCTAAATAATTCTCCGTCGCTTCCAAAAAATCAACCACCGTATAATCATTAGTTTCCCCGTTTTTGGTCATCAGATTGCAAACCAAAATTTTCCGCGCCCGTGAATTGCGGACCGCTTTAGCAATCCCCCGCACTAAAAAATTAGGAATAATACTGGTATACAAATCGCCCGGACCGATAACGATTAAGTTGGCCTCTTTTATCGCTTCCAGAGCATGGCGATTAGGATGCGCCAACGGCTTAATAAAAACTTTTTTGATTTTCAGATTGGGGTTATGCTTGGGAATATCAATGTTGGTTTCTCCACTGATAATTTGACCATCTTCTAATTCGGCCTGCAAACGGACATCGCTTAAAGTAACAGGAATAACCCGCCCCTTCACATTTAAAAGCCGGGAGGCCGTTAAAACGGCCTGATGAAAACTTCCTTCCGTTTTTTCCAAGGCCGTTAAAAAAAGATTGCCGAAATTGTGGCCGTCCAGAGACCCGTCTTTAAAACGGTAGTCAAACAGCCGGCGTAAAGACCGGCTGGCGGCCGACAAAGCAATCAAAGAACGACGGATATCGCCGGGCGGAAGCACACCGTAGTCGTCCCTCAATTGCCCCGTGGAGCCCCCATCGTCGCACATCGAAACCACCGCGCTCAAATTAAAATCGAAGTCCTTTAAAGCGGAGAGAGCCACATAAGTGCCCGTCCCACCACCAATTGTCACCACATTCTTCATACGATAAAGTTTATCAGACGATTAGGAATAAAAACAGTTTTCCTGATAACTCCATCCTCCAGATGCCTTTTTACTTTATCCAGAGCCAAGGCCTTTTCTTGCACTTCTTTCTCTCCCAAATTTCTGGGTAATTTTGCGATATCCCTGGTTTTGCCGTTGATTTGAATGATTAGATCGACAGTTTCTTCCGCCAATAAGGCCTCGTCATACTCCGGCCATTTCTCAAGATGAATTGATTTTTTGTTTCCCAAAACTTCTTGCCAAATTTCCTCGGTAATGTGCGGCGCAAAGGGAGCCAGTAGTTTTAAAAAGGTTTCGTATTGTTTTCTGGTCAGCCATTTATCTTCTATGGCATTCAATAACTTCATCAACCCGCTGACTCCGGTATTAAATTTTAACTCTTTAATATCATGGCCTATTTCCTTTACCGATTTATTAATCGCCTTTTCTACTTCTTGGTCGGAAATTTTTGGTTCTTCCGGTTTTTTTATAAAATTCCAAACTCGATTCAAAAAACGAAAAACTCCATTGATCCCCTTTAAGTCCCAAGATCCACCTTGTTCAAATGGACCCATAAAAGCCAGATACATCCTAACTGCATCAGCACCATATTTCTCTACCTCCGCACCCGGGTCAACCACATTTCCCTTTGACTTAGACATTTTCTGATGATTGGGACCCAAAACCCAACCCCTGTTGATACGCCTCGAAAATGGTTCAGAAAATGAGAGACACCCCAGATCGTAAAGAACTTTTGTTAAAAATCTGGAGTACAAAAGATGCATGGTGTTGTGGTCGGCGCCTCCTATATAAATAGGCGCAGGCAACCACTCATTTATCTTCTCTTTATTAGCAAATTCTTTTTTATTTTTTGAATCAGTATAACGGATAAAATACCAGGAGGAATCGACAAAGGTATCCATCGTATCAGTTTCTCTTTCTGCCTCTCCATCGCATTTAGGACATTTGGTCTTGACCCACTTTTCCGCTTTAGCCAAAGGGGAACGGCCATCTTCGGATGGCTTGAAGTCATCCAGTTTTGGCAGTTTAACGGGCAAATCTATTTCGAGAACTGGCTGATACCCGCATTTCATACATTTGATCATTGGAATCGGCGCGCCCCAATAGCGCTGTCGGGAAAGCACCCAGTCCCGAAGTTTATAATTAATTTCTTTCCTCGCCATTCCTGTTTTTTCAAGCTCTCTAACAATTTCTATCCTGGCCTTTTCAGAAGTCATCCCGTCAAATCTACCTGAATTGTATAGTATTCCATCACCGGTAAAACATTCCTCTAAATTCCTAATTTTTGAGTCATCTGCTTCAGTGGCCGGACGAAGAGTTGTTTTTAAGGGAATGCCAAACTTTTTAGCAAATTCAAAATCTCTTTCATCATGGGCATCAGCAAAAACAGCTCCAGTTCCATAATGACCTAAAACAAAATCAGCAATCCAGACGGGAATAATTTCATTATTAATAGGATTGACCGCCTTAATTTCTGTATCAACGCCCGTCTTTTCTCCCACCCCTTCTAAACGGTCCAATTCTTTTTTACTTAAACTTTCTTCTATGTATTTTTTAACTTCTCCGCTCGCTTGCCAGCCAACATCAATCCACTTTTTAGCCAACTCCGGAGAAACAACCAAAAATGTCGCACCAAATAATGTATCGGCCCTAGTCGTAAAAACCTCCACAAAATGTTTTCCGCCAAATTTAATTTTTGCTCCTTCTGAACGCCCAATCCAGTTTTTTTGGGCAATTTTTGTAACTTCCGGCCAATCAAGTCCTTCCAAATCGTCTACCAGCCGGTCGGCATAATCCGTAATTTTAAACATCCATTGCTCAATTTCTTTCTGGACCACTAATTCATTATCCCGAAAACAACGCCCTCCAATGACCTGCTCGTTGGCCAACACGGTTTTATCTTTAGGACACCAATTAACCAATGTCTTGGCCCGATAAGCCAAACCCTTTTCGTAAAGTTTTAAGAAAATCCACTGGGTCCACTTATAATATTCCGGGTCGTTTGTTTTTACCTCCCTTGACCAATCAAAAGCCGCTCCGGTGCTTTTCAACTGCTTGGTCATATTTTTAATATTATCTTCCGTCCAATCACTGGGACTAATATTTCTTTGGATAGCGGCGTTTTCTGCCGGTAAGCCAAAAGCATCAAATCCTATCGGGTATAAAACATTGTATCCATTCATTCTCAAATATCGCCCCAAAATATCCGGCGGGGTATAGGCATACCAGTGTCCCATATGAAGATTGCCCGAGGTATAAGGAAACTCCGTCAGAAGCATGAAGTTATTCTCGCCATCTTTGGTATTATAAAACCCCTTGGCCTCCCAATATTTCTGCCACTTCTTTTCAATTTTCTGGGGATTGTATTTCATATTCCGAATAGTTGTTTGGTATTTTCTGTGGTTTGCTTGGCAATTTCCTCCACAGTTACATTTCTTATTTCGGCAATTTTTTCAGCAATAAACTTAAGATAACTTGATTCGTTACGCTGGCCGCGGTGCGGAACAGGGGAAAGATAGGGAGCGTCCGTTTCCAAAAGCAATTTATCTAACGGCATATTTTTAATTACTTCTTCTAAATTACTGGTCGGTGCTTGCCCTTCCATAGTCCGCCGACTGGCGGACGAAGGAGGGAACGAGATGATACCATTAAACCCAAGATAAAAACCACGCTCTAAGAATTTTTGTGCTATATCCCAAGTAGAGGTAAAAGAATGAATTACTCCCCTGATTTTATCCGCCCCGAAAAGAGCAGATGCTCCGTCCAGCATTTCCAGCATCTCCATATAGGCCTCCCGGCAATGCATAATCAACGGTTTACCTGTTTCTGCCGCCAGTTCAAGAAATTTAACTAATCTCTCTTTTTGGAAAGCCAAATTCTCTTCTCCGGTGGTGCGATAAAAATCCAACCCCACTTCTCCAATCGCTACAACTTTCGGGTCTTCGGCCAGTTTCCGATACAAATCCAGCTCTAATTTTTCCTCTAGATTATCATTGGGATGCAAGCCGACACTAGCCCAAATGCTTGCCCGTCCGAAGCCTTCTGGCGAAGGAGGGCCTTCGTGCTGATTGGCCAGCACCACTGCTTTGGCCGACATTTCATAATCCGTTCCCACGCAAATCATCTGGATTCCCCCATCCAAAGCCCGCCGAATCATTTCGTCCCGGTCTTGGTCATATTGCGGAAACTGCGGATGACTATGTGAGTCAATCATAATAGGTTATTTCGCTTCGTCCCCACTGCTTTTTTCGGACGCTCGTTTTCCTCCAGCGGGAAAACTCGCTCAGTGTGGTCTGTGGATTCAGAAAGAGTAAAGGAATAATTATACTCTTTCCGACCAGGGATTAGTTTTTATATCTTATGCTTCGCATGGGCTATAAAAACTAATTCCTAAGCAATCCACAGCCCCCAATGCCTACAAAAGCAGTGGGGACTACACGAAATCTCTTTTTAACAGAACAAAGATATTGTTGCCTCGCTGAGGCGCTGTGGACTGTGTGATTGTCCCGATTCTGTTTACAGAATCGTGGATCCTCGATTTCCGCAAGCGGAAATCGGGACATGGTTTGGACGAAGTATAATTTCTTCACTTCGGACAAAATCCACAGGCCACGGCGAGCGCAGATTCACGCTGGGAATCAAGCGTCCGAAAGAGGCAATAATATCTTTGTTCTGTTGTAATTTGTTTCAACTTGGCAAAGATATGCCCCTGAAGGACACTGTGGTGGCTAAGGGGCATATCTTTGCCAAGTTTTATCATTTTAATCTTGGAAACAAAACTTCTCCTTTCTTAATAACCAATTTTTGGTGATCCAAATCTTCAACTTTATCCTGCAAACCCAGTCCAAAGGAATTTAATATTTTTTCCGCTGTGGCCGGCAGAAAGGGGTAAATCCAAAAAGCAGTGGTGCCAATCAGCAAAGTTAAATTGGTCATCACTTCCAAAAAGTGGTCCGGGTTATCTTTGGCCAGTTCCCAAGGTTTATGTTCGTTGGTATAAGCGTTGGCGAAACCGACTAATTCAAAAACATTGCCCAGCGCTTCGTGCAATTTAAATTCCTCCACATGACGCCGGTATTTTTCTTCAGTTGCTTTGATAAATTCTTTAACTTCGGCCTTTTCAAATTTCTGAAGATAATTCATCTCACCCAGCAAACTATTTTCAATCAAAGTTAAAACCCGCTGGACTAAATTACCTAATCCATTGGCCAGATCCGATTGATAACGCTGTTCCAGCTTTTTCTCGGAAAAATCCCCGTCTTCTCCGGTAGGAATTTCGCGAAGCAAAAAGTACCGCACCGGATCAATCCCGTACTTTTCTACCACTTTAAAAGGATCGACAACATTACCCAAGCTTTTAGACATTTTCTGCCCATCAGCAGTTATAAATCCGTGAATTAATATTTGCTTTGAATTGGCAAGACCGGCAGACATTAACATGGCCTGCCAAATTGCGGACTGTTGTCTTAAATTATCTTTTCCAGCCGTCTGCACGCCCGGCCAATAAGATTCAAAGTTTTTCATGTCGTTAGGCCAACCTAACGCTGAAATATACCCCACCAAAGCATCAAACCAAACGAACATGGACTGCTCATCATCGTCTGGCACCGGCACCCCCCACGGCATTTTTGATTTGAGACGGGAAATACTGAAGTCCTTTAAACCATCTTCTACAAACTTAGTTATTTCGTTAAATCTAAAAGACGGAAGAACAAACCCGGGGTTCTCTTGATAATACTTGAGCAGTAGTTTTTGATATTTGGAAAAACGGAAAAAATAATTTTCCTCTTCTATTGCTTCTATGGCTAAATTGGGATGTATGGGGCATTGTCCATTTACCAGCTCGGAGTCGGTTTTTTCAAGTTCACAACCAACACAATATTTTATCTTGTAGTTTTTCTTATATATGTCTCCGGCCGCATTGCATCTTCGCCAAAATTCTTGAGCCGCTTCTATGTGATTTTGATCGGTGGTCCGAATAAAATAAGTATAGTCAACATTCAACAGCTGTTTTAAGTTTTTAAACTTTTCAGAAATACGATCTACATATTCTTGTGGTGAAAGACCGGCTTCCAGAGCGACCCTATAAATTTTGAGGCCGTGCTCATCTGTCCCCGTGTTAAAAAAGACTTTCTTTCCTAAAAGTTTATGATATCGAGCAATCACATCGGTCTGAATAATCTCTAAGGCAAAACCGATATGAGGATCGGAGTTGGTATAAGGCAGAGTGCTGGTGATATAAAAGTTATTCATTTTTATCAATTCATTTTTAGATTATTGTATTTTATGTTTCTGTCTAAAATATTCTGTTCAAGTAGTGTAACCTTTTTTACTTTGTCCAGATGTTTTAAATATGGTTTTAGGCAACTTAAAAGTTTTAACAGATATTTCTTTCGCGAACAATGGAGAATGTGGTAATCGCCGTTACTTATATACCCATTTTTTGCAAAAGTCCCTTTTCTATAATCAACGGTAATTTTTGGTATTTCGATTCCATATTTCTGCAAAAATTTCTTAATTTTTAAAAGAAGGCCAATATCATAGTTGCCCAAAGCAAAAACAGCAAGCCCTTTACTGGTTACCATAAAAGAACCCTCGGCATCTGAAAAACCGGCAAGAAAAGCAAAAAATGTGTTTTGTTTCTCAAAAACCCATTGATAAGATTTTGGATTTTTGGAAAGAAGAAAAGAAAAAGACAGGTTTAAACTGATTTGAATGTTAATTTTTTTTAACTTAGTGGGCTTTCCTTCAAGAATATGGCCATATCTGGAAAAAAGGTTCTTGAAAAGATTGATTTGCTCCTTTTGGGTACTCGCGCATTTAACAACAATTGTTTCACTTTTCGGTCCGCGTTTAGTGACATTAAGATCTCCAATCCTAAAACCAATTAAGTAGGCCTGTTCAATTTTATCACCGTTAAAATCACGGCGTTCATTAATAATATGAGAAATAGCAATGTTCCTTACCGGTATCTTAAACTCTTTTAATTTTCGATAAACAGTTCCGCGAATATAGCCATATCTTTTCTCAATTTCCCAAGTTGATAGTTTTTGATTCAAATACCAATCTTCCAGCATTTCTTTATCAAAATTCACCGCATTCCAAGGATTTCTTGTTTTTATTTTATATTCTCTAAGTCGTTTCCAAATTGTTCCTTGACAAAAGCCAAGCTTCTCGGCTATTTGATAGGTGGTGAGTTGTTGGTTGACATACAAATCTTTGAGGAGATCTTGGGCTATTAAAAACTTCTTCATACTAAATTTTAGCATAAAAATAGACTAATTTCTATTAAAAACAGTAGTTAAAAAGCGGTTTGATATTATCTCCCCGCTTTGATTTAGAACTCGTATTTTAGGTCCTCTGCATCTAATCTCCATGGATATGGCTTTACAATTAAGCTTTACCTCATTACCAAGATTGTCAACCAACCACTATGGTTAGCTCCCCTCTCTCCAATTCGCCTCCATATTTTTCTAAAATTTCTTCTGCTTTGCCTCGGTAGACACTTTCAAATTTCTTGGTTAATTCACGCCCCACTACCAATGGCCGGTCTTTTAAATCAGGATGGGCAACTAGAGCTTCCATGGTTTTAATAATCCGATGAGGAGATTCGTAAAAAACTACCGTATGCAAAGAATCGGCTACTTCCTTGAAAAATTTTTGGCGGCCTTTTTTGTGAGGAGGAAATCCTAAAAATAAAAACTTGTCGGTTGGCAAACCGGAAATACTTAAAGCGGTCAAAGCCGCATTAGGACCGGGAATAGGAATAATCTGAACCTGCTCGCCCAATTCTTTCAAAACCCGTTCCACGATTTTCCCGCCCGGATCGGAAATACCCGGCGTACCGGCATCAGTGACCAGAGCCACATCTTGCCCATCTCGCAACAAATCAAACAGACGATTGTTTTTTGGAGAATCTACTTGATAAGAATAAGCAAAAAGAGGTTTTTTAATTTCGTAATGAGAAAGTAATTTAAGAGTAATGCGGGTATCTTCCGCCACTATCGCCGCCACCTGTTTCAAAACTTCCAGAGCGCGAAAAGAGATATCGCCCAAATTCCCGATCGGAGTGGCCACTATATAGAGTTTGGACATAATAATTTTTCGTTACGAAATTTTCAAATTTTAAACGAAAAGAATGAAGGATGAGGAGGCATAGAAAACTCTGTCGACGAATCCTGAATTCTTTGCAGTCAAAATTTGGAAATTGTCCCGATTGCGAAGCAATCGAGGATCCTCGATATTTGCTATGCAAATATCGGGACAGTAGAAAGGATTGTTATGTCCAGACTCTACAAGCCATTGGAAAGAACCTCCTCCCCACTGGCATGAGCGTGTTTGGAAGCGCTGAATTCATCAACAATTTCCACAATAATGGCCGCCACCGGCACAGACAAAATCATGCCCACAATTCCCGCCAGCTGGAAACCGACCAGAAGAGCTATAATTACCATCACCGGGTTAAGCCCCACGGTCCGGCCCATGATAATGGGAACCAAAATATGGTTTTCCAACTGCTGAATGACCGCATAAGCCACAATGACCCAAAGTCCGAGCGCGGGGGATTGCGTAAAAGCCAGAATGACCGCCGGAACCGCCGCCAAGACCGGACCGACGGTCGGCACCAATTCCAGAATCATGGCCAAAATTCCCAGCAAAAGGGCAAATTTAACTCCCATCAGCGACATCACCACATAAACCGCCAAACCAACGATCAAGGCCAAAAGCAACTGCCCTTGCAGCCAACGGCCAACCTTTATTTCCGATTTTCGCCAAATATTCAAAAAATGGGGTTCGTACTTGTGGGGAATCACTGAACGGATAAAATTCTCTATTCCCCCTTTCATGACCGAAAGATAAAAAGAGATTACGATGATTCCGATAAAAGAGAAGAGCCCGCCGAAAACGCTGACCACAAAACCAAAAGCCGAACTGGAAGAGGCCTGAAGATAGCCTGAAAAACTATCAAGTAAATTTAGGATCTCGTTGAAAAGATCAGTGAAACGACCTCCCGAGGTCTCCTGGGCTTTCTCCAAAGAAGTGGAAACCCGACTGATGAAATTGGGCAGGTCCTGGATTAACTGATTAATTTCACCGGTCACAAAAGGCACCACCAAGGAGATCAAAAAACCCACCAGAACAAAAATAGATAAATAGAGCAAGGCCACTCCCAAAATACGGGGAATTTTTTTCTTTTCCACCCAATCGGCAAAAGGAGTCACCGCCGAAGCGATGACAATGGCAAAAAGAAGAATGATAAAAATATCGCGCAGAAGATAGGCCACCGCAAAGAACAGCAAAACACCGACCACTTTAATGATGGTGGTTACGGACACATCCCACATCACCGCTTGTTGTTCAGATCCATTATCAGTCATCAATTCAGTTTATAGTCTACGGTCAATAGTCTAGAGTTTTAATCCGAAACTATGAACTAAGGACTATGAACTATAAACTTTTCTTAATTATATCATAATTTTAGCAGGTCGTAAATAGAAGGATTATTCTCTTCAACCGGACCGATAATGGCCAAATTGAGCTTACGGTCCTGAAAAATATCATTGGCCGCTTCCCAGATATCCTCTGCCGTCACCCGGTTTAATTTTTCAAATTTTTCCTCCGGGGTCAGAATTTCCCGGCGAAGCAATTCCTGGGTGGCATAGTAAGAAGCCAAATCATCGGATGACTCAAAGCTAATCGCCATGCTTCCTTTAACGTGGTCTTTCGCTTTCTGTAATTCTTTGGCAGCCACTTTTTCTTTTTTAAATCTT
Organism: uncultured Candidatus Saccharibacteria bacterium; assembly: GCA_964580765.1. Taxonomy (GTDB): domain Bacteria; phylum Patescibacteriota; class Minisyncoccia; order 2-02-FULL-40-12; family IGHO2-12-FULL-4; genus JAUYPS01. Next base: position 2,925 of record CAZOKW010000013.1, on the reverse strand, counting down.
TTAAATTCTTCCAAGATAACCTCCAAAGCAGAGTGTAGTTTGGTTTTTTCCAGACCGGCCATAGCAGAAAAATCTCCGGCATCCAGATAGGAATCACTGCTGGCTTTAATATAGTAGGCCAATCCTCTTTTTTCCCGCACCTCCACAAAAAGCCGAGAACTCATGCCTCCACCCAAAATTACCGCCATCAGTTGGAGCGCTTCTTTTTTAGGATGAAAGGCGTCATATCCTCTTGTTCCCAAAATAATATGCGCCTGGTCTGTTTTCTTATGAAAAATCTTCAAGCCCGGCTTGTCCTGCTTAATGACCACCGGCCAAGGTTTTAAAATATCCTGCTGACGCATATTGGAAAAATAACCGGCCACTTGTTCTTTGACTTTGGCCGGCTCAACATTTCCGGCCACCGCCACTACCGTATTTTGAGCAAAATAATGAGTATCGAAATATTCCCTGATCTTTTCCGGCTTCATGGCTAAAATTGTTTCTTTTGTTCCGGCAATATCCCAGCCCAAGGGCTGATCACCATAAAGCAAAGCTTCGTAAATATCGCCGATGTGACGCATAGGATTATCAAAATTCATGTTAATCTCCTGAATGATCACTCCGCGCTCTTTTTCGATTTCGCCCAAGTCAAATTTGGAATTTAAAAAAATGTCAGAGACCACATCCAAAATCAAGTCAAAATTTTCTATCCCGGATTTGGCATAATAGCCGGTGTATTCTTTGGAAGTGAAAGCGTTGTATTCCGCCCCGATTGAATCCAACTCTTGGGAAATATCCAAATAGCCCGGCCTCTTGGCCGTGCCTTTAAACATCATGTGTTCCAAAAAATGGGAAATTCCGCTGATATCTTTGGTCTCGTAACGCGAACCGGTGCCGGCCATCACCAAAACAGTAGCCGATTTGGTATGCTCCATCGGCACCGTAATCAACCGCAAACCGTTGGGATAAACAAAGTAATCAAAATGATTGTGTTTTTGAGAGGTTTCTGGCATAATTGGTTTTAATTATAACAGCAAATTTAAAAGTTGTCTAACATTGGTTTATTCTCCAAAATCTTCTGTATTTTATATCCATTACAATGTTTTAATACCCCCAAATATGACGCCAAATTTTTCTCACTAACCTTTGCTAGAATTCTCTTTTTTGTCTTTGTTCTCAAAGTTATGCAATATGGTCTAACCACATAACCTAGAAAATCAATCCCTTGATGATACTTTCTGAAAATTACTTTGTTAGGATGTATGGATAGTTTTAAATACTTGTGCAGAAAATGTACAATTTCGTTGACGGTTTGTACCAATTCCTCTCTGTTTTTACTCAATAGCACAAAATCATCGCAATAACGCAAATAGTATTTTATCTTGAGAGTATGTTTGGCAAACTCATCTAATTCATTCAAATATATGTTTGCGAGCAATTGGCTAGTCACATTGCCGATGGGCAAACCTACGCCAATTTCTGCTCTAAAACTTTTTACAATTCTTTCAATAAGCCAAAGCGTATTTTCATCATATATTCTTTTTCGTATAAGTTGCAAAAGAACGCCATGGTCCACCGAATCAAAGAACTTTTTCACATCACATTTAACGGCCATGATTGTTGTAGGGTTATTGCCACTAACTTTCTGGCAAAAAGTTTTCAGTCGTCTCACCGCTCGATGACTTCCTTTACCTAGACGGCAAGAATATGAATCGAAGATAAATTGTTTATCAAAAATAGAATACGAGATTCTAAATACGGCATGATGTAAAACCCGGTCCCGAACGCCGGCCTTATGAATATGTCTTAATTTCGGATCGGTCACATAAAAAGCAGTATACGATGAGTGCTGATATGTTTTGTTTTTTAACTCTTGGTGCAGTTGAAACAAATGGTCTTCCAGGTTAAACTCAAACTCCTGCACATCTTGTTTTTTGCTCTTCCCTTTTTTAAATTCTTTCCATGCTAAAAATATATTTTCTAAACTAATAATCTCTTCGAAAATATTATGACTATCTCTTCCTTTAAGCCCCCCCCCCCCAGCGCTCCAAATTTTCAATTTACCATAAAATTTTACAATTTTAAAAAAAGATTTATTCGCTTGGTTTCAAAATAGCCAAACGGGATCGTTTTGGAATTTATTCCAAAATAGAAAGTTTATCTCTTGATCTCTTTACCTTAGTTGTTTCTGCTACTTTTGAAAATAGAAACTCAAGATTGATATTACTATCTTCGGCGCGAATTAAGATTGAGATCCTGAAAAGATTGGTGCGGGTGATGGATGAATTAAGAATAATCCGCTCTGAAAAATATATCGAACTGGAAGCTGACCTTCAAGAAATTTCCAAAATGACTAATGGCTGGATTAGGTATTTAAACTCCTAACAGAAAGCTCCCAAATAGGAGCTTTCTTCGGAAAAACTATCTGACGAAAGCGGATGTTGTCGTTCGAGTTGTCACGATTGTACCAGTTCGCGTTGAACCTATCGGTGTTCCAGTTACCGTTAAGCACATTACCATCCGCATCGAGTTGTTGCCCAATTTCATCTTTTCACCAACAACCTTTTTCAAAATTATCTGCGTTAACTGGCCACACAGCCAGATTTTTTCAGGAAGCTTCCTTCTCCAAAATCAGGCACGTAGTTCTCCTTGTTTCTATCCGCCAATGGCGGATAGGGCAAACCGCTACCCCTTGAGGCCGGTTGTATTAGCCCTTTTTATTTTAGTAAAACTTTTCAAAAAAGAAAATGGGCTCCGCCAAGCGGAGCCCAAAGGGAACAAGAAAAAAGTTAGAAGGGTAACCTCCGCTGTCTACGACAGCGGAGGGAGAACGACCTGACGAAAGCGGATGCCGCCGCCCGAGCCGTCACGACCGCACCAGCTCGCGACGAACCCAACGGCGTCCCAGCTACCGCTAAGCACATGACCATCCGCAACGAGCGA
>CAZOKW010000012.1:0-19857 GCA_964580765.1 uncultured Candidatus Saccharibacteria bacterium | reverse complement strand
CGACCAGATTAAGCAGTCCGAGGACAAATCCGGCGATAACAAACTCTTTTACTCCGCCGTTTACCACAAATCCCGGCACCAGCCAGTGGGCTATCCACAGGGCAATGGAATTAGAGAAAATCCTGATAATGATGGAAAACATACGCTATTTTCCATAGTATCAAAAAAGGACTTTGGGGTCAATTTACTCGCTTCGTGCCTACTGCCTCCTTCGGACGCTTGCTCACCAGCGATTCGCTGCGCTCGCTGTCGGCTGTGGATTTTGTCCGAAGTGGGCTTCGCCCGATATTATACTTCGTCCAAACCATGCAATCCACAGCCGACAGCGCCTCAGTGAGGCAGGAGGCACTACGCTAAAAAATTGATATAATATTTATACATTGATATAATATTTATACATTGATATAATATTTATACATGGACAATTTTCCTCAAAATCCGGAGCAGAATTTGCCTGTGACATCGGAACCGTCAATGCCGGCGCAAGGACCGGAAGGCAATAAGCGTAAATTAATCTTTGGTTCACTGATTGCCGTAACTGTTTTGATTGGCGGGTATTTTATGTTTTTTAAAGAGAGTTGTCGGTTGGAAAGTCCGCCCGATTTATATGTCTGTGGAAGTCCATTCTCAAAGTTTCTAAGGTCATTTCAAAAACCGATTCAGATTGATCCCAAAACAAAAAATGGCATGTGTACTAGGGAGGCAAAAATGTGCCCTGATGGTTCGTATGTGGGTCGTTCCGGTCCGCAATGTGAATTCGCCGCCTGCTCTGGCAAAATAGACACTTCCGGCTGGCAGACCTATCGGAATAAAGAGTATGGGTTTGAGTTAACTTTCACCAATGCTTGGAAGGGCTATAGGGCAGTAGAAAGAGCTGACAATTACAATCCTGCTATTCACTATATTGATTTGCAAGTTCCAGCTACGGACAAAACTTCCAAAACTGGCATCGGTTGGGCCAGACCAATGGGAATTGCTGTTTATCCGATCAACATCTGGAATTCATTGAATCAAGAATTAATTAAAGAGGGGAGAGAGCCAGGAACTGAGTTGCAAAGGAATGGGACATATGTATTTTCGGCTTTCTATTGGCAGGATCCGCCATCTGATTTAGGGAACATAGACTTTGAATTTGCTAAAATCCTCTCCACTTTCAGATTCACTGAACTAAACATTGGGACAATATCCATCTCAGTTAGTGATCTCATTCGTTCGCCAGTAGATTTTCTTGACAGAAAAATAAAGGTAAGCGGTCTACTGATTAATACAAAAGAATCTTATTTTCCTAACCCCGAATTTGCTATTTCAGACCAGATCGGTAGCCAAACTAATTTTACGGTAACACCCTGGCTTCCCCTTGAAGTTCCTCCTCCTGTGCCTGGTTCTACTCAGCAACCGGTAACTATGCAATCTTATATAAACAAAATAGTTACTCTTGTCGGAATCGTAAAAGAAGTAAATAATAGTTTTTTTCTGCAAGTTTTAAGTGGAGAACATTCTAAATAGTTTTTCGGTGGAGTTTGCGATAGTAGGAGATGGCGAAGCGGTGGGCTTCGGAGTCGATGTGGAGGATTAAGTTTTTGACGGAGTCGGACAAATCAGAAAGCGGCATAGCCGTTTTTTCTTTGCCCGCCGGAGCTTTAGCGAAGGAGAGTGTGGAGATAAAAATATGATGACCTTTGTGCTTATCGTCTTTAGTAAGAGCAAAGGCGGGAATATTTTTTGGAACGATAGAAAGAGCGGCGCTTAATTGTCCCTTGCCACCATCAACTAAAATTAAATCTGGCCATGGCCACTCCAGATGATTAAAACGGCGGGAGAGCATCTGGGCCAGCATTTGGGTATCGCCGAATCCTCCTTCGCGCGAGGCTTCGGAGGATAAAATTCTTCGAATTTTAAATTTGCGGTATTCGTTTTTGTCTGGTTGCCCATTTGTAAAAACTACCATAGAGCCGGTGGCGAATTGGCCTTGGATGTTGGAAATATCATAACCCTCGATTCGTTGAGGAAGATTTGGCAGATTAAATAACTTTTTCATGGCGACTAGGGTTTTTTCTTTGCCGGCCAATTCCTTAATGACTTTGGCGTTTTCAAAGACCTGTTTTAGTTGGACTATTTTATTTTGCCGTTCTATTGCTTTTTCAAAATTACCCTGCTTGGCCAACTGGTTCATTTCTTTTTCTAAATTTTTAATGACCGAAGTCTCTTTCCCATTGAGAATATTTTTAAGGGCTTGGATATTTTTACGATAAAGTTTTACTTTTGTGCGGTCGCTCGAAAGTAAAACTTCTTTTAAACAACAGAAACCGGGACAGTTGCCGAGGTGATAATTAAGACAATAGCGATGGTGTTTTTGCTTGCAGGTACAAAATGGAAAAATTTTGCGGAGAAGTTTTAAAGTTGATTTTAAAGAAGCTCCTTCCGTAAATGGCCCCACAAACTGGGCCAATAACTGCTCCTTGGACCCAATAGCGGAGGGGGACCCTTTAGGGGGAACCGACGGGACTGGTTCCCCGGGTTTGGGGCCAAGGGGCATGTTGTTGGCCCAGTTTGGACGATGAGTCAAAAAGATCCGCGGAAATTTTTCTTTGGTGATGCCGACAAAAAAGTATTGCTTGTCGTCGCGGAGCATAATATTGAACGGCGGTTTATATTTTTTGATGAGCTGGGATTCTAAAATCAGGGCCTCGATTTCCGAGCCGGTTTCCTGCCAATCCAAATCTGTGGCTGTGGCCAGCATTTTTAAAATCCTTACATCTGCGGCTTTTCGGTAAGAAGCGAGGCGGTTCTTTAAATTGGCTGCTTTGCCGATATACAAGGTTTTTCCTTTCGCATCTCTGAAAAAATATACCCCTGGTGAAGAGGGGATTTTTTTGGGGCTTGCTATTATTGACATTCCAGCAACTGTATTATACAAATGAGGTACTTGTCAACAACAAGAAAGCCCCTCCGCCAGCTGGCGGAGGGGCGAAATTAAAAGGTGAGATGCAGACGAGTCCTACGAGTTGGCGCAATCACTTTGTATCTTAAAAATTTAACGGGAGAGAACGATGAGGATTTATAGTTTTGGTTTGGTTTTTGTTTTGGCGTTATCGGCTTGCGGGCCACCGCCACGCGAGGATAATCACTACCGGAGGAACGGTCTGTATTCGCAGAACTTTGTCAGTCCGGTGGCTGTTTTGGTGCAAGAGAGGAACGGTGAGCCGTTTTATTTTGCTTCCTCCTTCTTACAAAGTAAAGAATCAGGAATATTTGTGACGGCTAAACATTTTGTGGAAAATATCGGTGGAAGTAATTTTAAAGTTTTTTTCAACGGTAAAGTTTATGACGGTTTAGTGGTGGCTACTCCCTCTATTTCCGACTTGGCTTTAACAGGCATTAAGGGGGCTAATTTTAATCCGGCATATTTTCCCGACCCTCTTTCTTTGTCGGAAAGTCAATTGAAGATTGGCGACCGAGTGAGAATACTGGGTATGCATCCTCACCCCGTTGAACGGCAGGCCCATAAAGTTTTAGTCGGAATTTTCAAAGGATATTATGATATGTTTTGGCAAAAAAGAGAGTTTGTTTTTGACGAACTGGAAGCCAAAGTCAGTAATTTGTCCGTGGAGGTAAAAAATGATGATATCGCGGGCACTCCCGAGGGGGCCGGTTTTATTTCCAATACCTATATTGAAATTATCACCGTTGAAGACCACCATTTTTCTTTTGGGGGTTTAAGCGGGGGCGTGGTAGTTAATGAAAAAAATGAGGTGGTTGGGGTTGTTTCTCATGCTCGGGAAGGAGGATATGTTCTTGACGGACTAGTTCTTGATTATCAACCATGGGATACGGTCCGCCTTGTTCCGGTTAAGGAACTACACGAGCTGATGGCCAAGCTTTTAGTGGAAAAAAAATGAACGGGATTGACATTATCCCGTTTTATATTACTTTTATAGCAAATAGCTTCTTTACAATTTTGGAGAGAAATAAATGATTGACCTAAAGGCCATTGAACCAAAAATAATTTTTGGGCTTAAAAACAAGATTCAAGCCGCGGCTACCACTTATCTTTTTGGTTTGGATAAGCCGGCCGGTGTTTTTACGGAATGTTTTTTTATGGAGGTGCCTTATACCGATAAAATTCCCGGCACTCAAGGTAAATTGACTAAGCCGTTTGGTCAGCCGCATGTCATGTTTAAAGGCGGTACGGGTATTGGTAAGACCGATTTGGCGCAGTCAGGAGCCGGAACGCTTCAGGCTAAATTCAGTCGAATCTCCTGTACGCCAGATATGATGCCCTATGATATTTTGGGCGGACAGATTTTGGTGGAAAATACCAAAGGCGAGAGAAGAGTGCAATTCAAACCCGGCCCCATTTTTGCCCATATTGTTTTATTGGACGAAGCCAATCGTTGTCAACCAAAAACCAAATCAGCCATTCTGGAGGCCATGGAAGAAAGATCAATTTCCTCCAAGACAGAATATATTGATGATGCTGAACAGGTAGTGGGAGTTTTGCCTCTTTTTCCTTTATCTGGGAATTACAGCGATATTACTTCTCCGCGTTTCTTTATGGTCTTGCTGACGCAAAATACTTTTGGAGAGGAAGAAGGCACTTACCCCGACCCGATGGCTCAAAGAGACCGGATTACCCTAACCATCCCGATCGAACGGCCCACCCTGGAAGAAGAGAAAAAGATCCGGGCAGTTAATGTGACCGGGAAATCCATTGAGGAGGTCAGTAATTTAGCTGAGGTCATGGCCTGCGCTAATTGGATTACTCAAAATGTTAAAAATTCTCCCGAGGCCGATGACTATTTGACTCGTTTGCTTCGTAATACCTCTCCGGATCCAAAAGTGACTAACCCTCATTCCAAACTGGGCCGATATTTGGCGGAGTATGTTTTAGTGGGAGCCAGTCAGAGAGCTAACTTTCATCTTGAGGCGGTGGCTAGAACGCGGGCATTTTTTGACGGAAGTATGGTGGTCAGACCGGACCATGTCAAAGCGGTGGCGGCTAGTGTTGTTGTGCATCGCCTGATCTTGAAACCGGGCAAAGAGTTTAAAACCACCACCGACGAAGTGTTTGAAGAAATTTTGGAAATGACGGAACAGCCAAAATGCAAGTAGAGCAGATTTTAAGCGAACTGGAAGAGGTGAAACAGGAAATCTTCCGGCGGAAGGTAAAAAATTTTCAAATTGCGGAGCACCCCAGCCGGTTCAAGGGCTCCGGTTTTGAGATTCATACGACCAATCAATGGCGCTTGGGCGAGCCGATGACCAATATTGATTGGAATTTATCCTTGCGCACTTGGCCGAAAGAAATTTACAAAACTGACCGGGTGGAAACCAAAAACGCCCCCACTATTTTAGTAGCCGACATTTCCCCCTCTGTTTTTGTGGAAATAGACCGGCAGGCCAACCGATTTAAACTTTTGCTTCATTTGGTGGGCGCGCTGGGACTGGCCGCCAACTACTTCCATGACCCGGTTGGTATTTTGGCGTTTTCCGAAGGAGTGGAGTTTTATTTAAGACCCAAGCCGGGCCGGGGACAAATATTTTACGGAGCCGGTTTACTTTTGGAAAAAGCCGAGGAGTTTGATTGTTTTGTCCGTTTGGGGCATCGCTTCAAAGATAGGTATCCGTCAGCCGGCGGACGGCAGGGGGGCGGGATTAATTCCGCTTTGGAAATGCTGGCGGGCACATTGCGCCGTCGGCAGTGTTCTATTGTTTTGCTGTCGGACTTCACCGATGCGATTAATGGGGAATCGGAAATCGATTTTAAAATTATTGAGACCTTGTCCTCGGTCCATAATTGGAATGTCGTTGCCATTTTTTTGGATGACCCCCTGGAATTTGACTGGAAGAATAGCTGGGGTATCGTCAGTGTTAGAAACAGCGAAACCGGCCGGATAGAAAGAATTAAAGCCAGCCAAGCCAGACAGATTAAGGAGAAATTCTGCCAAGAGAGAGAAGTATTGCGCCGAAGATTTGGTCAGGTTGGTGTTGATTCGACGGTCTTAAGTTTTGGCGACCATTTCAATCAACTGGCTCAATTTTTATCTCAAAGGTCCGCCCGGCTATTTTAGCCGGGTTTTATTTTGACAAAATGTTTCAATTTATATATTGTCAGCTTAATTGAGAACTTTTAAAACTTAGAGGAAAAGCAAATGAGAAAATGTTTTTACCTTGCCTTATTGGCTGTTTTTCTGGCTTGTCTACCCAGGGGTCTTTTGGCTCAAGAACCATCACCAATGGTCGTTGATCCGCCGCGTCTTTCCAAGACCGTTTTTACTAATTGGGAGCCAGTGGAGGTAATTTTTACGGTCCGCTATCTTGACGGGTATGAGCCGGATTATGAACAGCTCAAAAATCTTTCTTTCGCGCCTTTTGAACTTGAGGAGCAAAATGGTGATAATCCCAAAATAGTCCGCCGGCAAAAGTACAAGGCAGAAAATTATTTTGACGCGGTTTATTCTCTGCGTCTGATCGGCGAGAAAAAAGGAGAGGTCGTTTTACCGGCTCAAAAGTTTTTCTACATCAAGTTGGAGCCGGGCAAATCGCGTGAAGAGTTGGAAGTCAAAGAGTTTGAAACCGAAGCGATTAAATTGCGCTATGACAGTGTTTTGACTGCTGGCGCGGATGACATCATTGACCGGATTGATTTCGGGGATTTTAGCTATCAAGTTTATTTTTGGAAAGGATTGGCGCTCGGAGGTTTTTTATTGAGTATGACGGTCTGCTGGTGGGTTATTTTCCGCTATCAGCCAAAACGAAAAACTCAAAAAGAATCTTCCGGTGATTCCCAATCAGCCGATTTATCAGGCGTTGAGCCGTTGCGACTTAGTCCCAAAGAAGCGGAAGAAAAATTAATCGAAGTATTGGCGGGGCTGGAGGTTTCCGAAGCAGAATTTGATAACTTGAAGCGGGATCAGATCAAAAGACATGAAGTGGAAGCTAATCTTTGCAATGTTTTGCGCACATTTCTTTTGGCTCACCTTTCTGTTTTGAGCAGTTCGGACACGGCCAGAGAGATGGTGCTGAAGATTGCCAAACTCAAACCCAATTTTCGTCAAGCCACTTTTTTGTCATTGGCGAATCGTTTAGTCGGTTACGAAAAAAGTTTGTACAGCGGAAGGGAGGCCATTTTCTGGTCTCTGCGTGGAGAATTCGTTTTTTTGCGGCAAAGCGTGCGAAATTTGAAACGGCCTCTGATTTGGTGGAAAGAGCTGGGCTATAAGTGGGGCAGGAGAACCAGATGAATTTGTGGCAAGAACTCCGGGAACTTTGGGAGGTCAGTTTGTTTGAATTCAACGAACTTTGGCAGACAAATTGGCCAGCGGTGCAATTTAAGCGTCCGGATTTTATTTACTTGGCCGCGGCTATTCTCGGCGCGGCTTTTTTGTTCAAACCTTTTTTGTTAAAACTGTGGAATAGATTTTGGAATGAAAAAGGAAGGCAGGGTTTTTACGAACATTCTGGCTATATTTTCGATGAATCCAGCCGGTTGGGATGGTTTACCCGGTTTCTGAGCGGTCTCTTTAAAATCATTCTGGCCGCCGGCGCGGTGGTTATTTTGACTGCTTTAGCTGACCCGTACACCACTCAAACGGGTACCGTGGAATTGGAAGAATTCCGGGAAATCGTTTATTTGAAAGACGCTTCTACTTCTATGGGCTGGCGGTTTAAAAATTACGAACAATCCAGAGCGGAAATAGTCCAAGATTTTCACTTAAAATTGATTGCTCGAAGAAGGGGTAAACATGACCGCGCCGCTTTTTTTCTTTTTGAAACCAGGGCCCGGCTGATGGCCGATTTTACCAAAGATACGGATAGTTTATTGTTTTCGGTAGATAATGCGCCGTTGGTCATTTCCCATTCTTCCGCACCGGATAACTGGGGCGGGCGTTTTATCATAAAAAAGGGTTTCCGTCCGGAAAATAATAGCGGGTCCACCAATCTGCATTTAGGATTGGCGGCCGTGTTAAAACTGTTTGAATTGAAGGGGGATAAAAACATCAAAGAGCGGTCGGTGATTATTATTACCGATGGAGCGGCCGAGCTAGATCCCGAACCGCAACTGCGGGAATTAAAAAAAATGAACATTATTCCCTATCTTGTTTTTATTGATCCGGATACGGAACTGGAAGCCAGATATTGGGAATCAAATCCAAACAAGTTGAAATTGCCCGCCAAACTCCTCAATGATGTACGCAAGTATGGCGGAGCTAGTTTTGTGGTTATCGACAAAAACTCTCTGGAGAAAATCAGCCAAAAACTTGACCAGCTTCACACGGCAAAATTTATGGTCAAAAAATACTCCAAGGAAAACTTTATTTACCGCCGGTTTTTAACGGCCGCCATCTGGCTTGTTTTCTTGGCGGGCGCCGTACGGCTGTTGACCTGGGCCTATCAAAAAGTCACTTAACCTGTTTGGGCGATTCCATCTGGACAGGTTTTTAATTTGAGAGTAGTTTTAGAGTAAAGACGGCACTTTAAAATAAATGAAAAGAGGACGATATGGTTGAAAAGAGAAGGATTTCGTTTGTCAGAGTTATGCTGGCTTTGCTGGCGACCATAATTTTGGGCTTGATTTGGCTGGCGCCTTTTCGTCTCGGCGATTTTTACCGTCATCAGGATGACTTTTCCGGCAGTGTGCTGCGGGGCGATACCTCGACGGCCAGAGAGAATTTGGAAAAAGTGGAATATTTTTACGGCTGGAATAAAGTTTTGGATAATTTTTGGCTGGATGGTCAGGCTAATAAGTATTTGTTCTACAACGCGCCTTATCACCGGTCCGCTCTGGACTATCTTATCGGAAATCATACCAAAGTGGCCGAAGACCTAAAAAATGACAATTCTTTCTGGGCGTCATATTTAAAAGGCAATGTTAATTGGCGGATAGCTCAAGATATGTATAAACATGCCCTGGAGATAAAAGATAAAAAAGAAATGGAGGTGGCAAAAAAAGTGGCCAAGGAATTGGCCAGTTCAACCAAAGACCAGTATGTGGAGGCAATCAAACAAGATGACGGACAGACCCTTCCTCCTAAGTGGAATTATGATCTGACGACTGATGAAGACGCTTTGATGCGGGCGCTTTTACCAAAACCACCCAGAATCAGGATACCTTTGGGTGTTCCTCCACTGGGAGTTCCATCTCCAGTGTTAGGAGAAAAACCGTTACCGCCGGGAAATTCCGAGGATTTAGACAAAAAAGAAGGTCTTCCCCAACCGAAGAGAGGGGGGTAGAAATGGCGGAATGGGTGACGCGTTGGTTTGGTTTAAATTTTTTGACCCCAACCTATTTCATTTTTTGGTTTTTAGCCGCGGCCATCTTTATTCTTTTGGCGCTGGCTTTGTTTTTGAAGCTCTATTTCCGTCCCCGCCGGTCCAAACATTCCCGCTACCGGTTATTTGGTCCCGATCTGGTTTGGTTACCGTTTTGGCTGTTGAGCATCCTGATCATTATTGCCTTGGCGGGGCCGGAAGGAAACCGGGGCTATACCATTTCAAGCGGCGGACAAATAGATATAATTTTTGCCGTAGATAATTCTTTTTCCATGGTGGCTAAAGATGTCCAGCCGTCCCGTCTGGAGTTGGCCAAAAAAGAGATTCTTGGCTTTTTAGACAGCCCTCTTTGGCAAAAAGGGGACAGGTTCACTCTTTTTCTGTTTGCCAAAAACTCTAATTGGCGGATGCCTCTTTCCGAGGATGTTGACGAATTACGGGCTGAATTGTTTGAATTAACACCTCCGGAGAAATATTTTGAAGAATCACGGCTTACTACCGATCTATCCGCGGTTTTGGAGCATATTCCCATAGGGATGGATAAAGCGGATAATTTTTACAAGTTCGCCCGTCATCTGGGATTGCAGGATTCCTTCCGCCGCCGGATTGTCTTCTTGTTTACGGATGGAGACGACCAGATTAAAAATAGTTTGGACAAGGGTTTGAGAGAGCTGAAAAAAAGAAACATAAAAGTTTATCCCGTGGGGGTGGGGACGAGAGCCGGCCGGACGGTCCGCATCAAAGTTTCCAATCCCGCCCAGTATAATTACGATGATGAATCTGGGGCACAGAATACTTTTCGTCCTGCTTTTGAAGAGGAAATAACCATTCGCACCGTCTTGCAGACCCAAAACTTGACGAAGATTGCCGGGTTTACGGGCGGTGAGATGTTTGTCTTGGATTCCAATCAAAATTATCTAAGGAACTTTCTAGCCAATGCCGTCAACGCCAATCGTATCGCTTCGCTTGGCTTGTCTTACTCCACCGAAAGCAAAAACATTTGGTGGGAGGTTCTGGCCGTCCCCGCCTTAATTCTTTTGTTCCTCGCGGTGTTATTGATTTAAGCCCGCTTACTTATTTAAAAAGAGCGGGCTTTTTTGTTAAGGTAATATCATGCCTGAACCAGCAATGAGTAAATCAATTTTGGCCACCTTGGCTTATTACGATGTTCTGGATTATCCCTTAACGGCGTGGGAAGTTTTTAAATTTTTAATCAACCCAAACAGGCTACAGACCCCATTGCCTCTTCGAACGCTCGCTTCACCCAGCCGTTCCGCTCGCTCGCCGTTCGCTGTGGATTTTGTCCGAAGTGAAGAATTATACTTCGTCCAAACCGTGCAATCCACAACTCACAGCGTCTCAGAGGCAATGGGGTCTGTATCCTTTGTTGAATTACTTACTTTTTTGGATGTATTGGTGAACAACAAGGAACTGGAGGAACTGAACGGGTTTTATTTTATGCCTGGACGGTCGTCTCTTTGTGAAGAACGAATTGAAAGGAATAAAATTGCCGAAGAGAAATGGAAAAAAGCTCGGCGATATCTGTTTTGGGTACAGTTCGTTCCCTATATTGAGGCGGTTTTCGCCAGCGGTTCTTTGGCTTTGGGACATACCAATGAAGAAAGCGATTTGGATGTTTTGGTGGTGACAAAGAGAGGACGGATTTGGCTGGCCAGAATGCTGATTTCTTTGGTGATGAGTTTTCTCGGGGTGAGACGAAAGGGGAAAGAAAAAACAGCGCCGAATAAAATTTGCCTTAACTACTATATCACGACCGATTCTCTGAAAATACCGTTTGAGAGTTTGTACAATGCCCAGTCCTATGCGCATCTCATTCCGGTTTATTGGGGAGATGAAAATATCATAAAAAAATTCTGGGAAGAAAACGGCGAATGGACCGGGAAATTTCTTTGTCGTTGGGAGTTGCCCGATCTTTATCAAAAAAGAGCGGTGCGGAGTAATAAACTTTTGTTAGGAATAGGGCGGGTTTTAGAGAAAATTCTGGATCGGACTAAGTTGGCCGATTGGCTGGAAAAGTTATCCAGGAAAATCCAGCTCGCCAGGATCAATACCGCTCTGCCCGGCCGGATTACCGCCAACGACCGGCAGTTGGAGTTTCACCCCTACTCGGCCGAAAAAGACATTATTAAAAAATATAACCGAACTATTTCCGAATTGGGAATTTTTGAAAACTACCAGGAAACCGACTCCGGTTTGCGTTGAATTGCCTTTAGAGCTAAACTTGCCTTAAAGGTTCTTTAAGAAATTAAGGGAGTAAGTTGTGTTAAAAAGAATTCTTTTCTTGGCGTCGTTTATTTTTGTTACCAGCGGTTATTTGTTTGCTCAAGCTATTATTGTTCCTGCTCCTGGTATGCCGGAGCAATTTTTTCACGAACAAAATCCTCCTATTTTTCTTCCTCTCAATAAAAGTATTCCGGAAAAAGTTCTTAAGGCCAAGGACGAATCTTTCGTGGCGGTCAGGGTCGGGTTTCAGATTATCAGACCCGATCAGAACATTTCCGAAGATGCCTGGTACGGCGCCGGTTTTGCGGTCTGGCCCGACTATGTTGTGACCAGTTTGCACCTTTTTGGCACGCAGCCTGCAGTGTGGCATGGTACGGACGAGTTTCCGACCGTTCCCCAAGTTTTTGACGGCCAGGCTTTTTTTACCGCTCAGCTAGTTTTTTATAACTCCAAAGCTGATCTGGCTCTCTTGAAAATTAATACACCAAACTTATCTAATCAAAGTTTTGGCAAGAAACCGGCCAAATTAATTAAAATGGATATTAACGACAAAGATTCTTTAGGGCGTTTGGCTTCTTATGACAATTTCTATGCTTTCCGTCCCCATGTAAACAATCCTCATTTTTTTCTCCCTTTAAAATTGGGCACCTTCCTTTCCATCGTCAATAATCTGGATGACGGGTACTTTTTAGAAATACCGATGGGAGTGCTTCAGGGAGGTGTTCTGCCCGGGCTTTCCGGAGGGCCGCTCTTCTCTCCTAAGGGCGAAGTGGCCGGGGTAGTGGCCAGATCTTCCACTAACCACACCTTTGCCGTAACGGCCGAAACATTGAACAACTTTTTAACAATGGCGGCGACTCATTTAGGTCTTGATTCTAAGGGAAAACCGTTGGTGCCAATTCCTCCGGATCCGCTTTCTCCTGAAGAAAAATAACGGTGCTATTGACACCGTTTTTATTTTGCCGTAACATCCCTTTTAGCAGTCAAAGGTCAGGATTGCCAATAAGTTAAAAGTTTATCAAGTTTATAAAGTTCATAAAGTAAAGAAACTGAAAAAGAATCTTACTTTAAGAACTTGACGGACCTGATTAACTTGATGAACTAATTATTTTATGAAGATAAAACCGTTGAGAGATCAGGTTTTGTTGGAGCCCCTTAAAGAAGAAAGAAAAAAGGGAGGGATTATTTTGCCGGAAACCGTCCAAAAGGAACGGCCGGAAAAGGCCAAAGTAGTGGCGGTGGGACCGGGCAAAATAGTGGACGGCAAACTGGTGCCGATCGCTCTGAAAAAAGGAGACCTGGTTTTATTTACCAAATATGGTCCTAATGAAATTAAGATAGACGACCAGGAATATTTAATTGCTCGCGAAGAAGACATCTTGGCGATTTTAGAATAATATGGCTAAACAAATTTTATTTAGTGAATCAGCGCGGGCGGCGCTTAAAAACGGAGTGGATATTTTGGCCAACGCGGTCAAAGTTACTTTGGGGCCCAAGGGGAGGAATGTGGTTTTGGATAAAGGATTTGGTTCTCCGGTCATTACCAACGATGGGGTAACCATTGCCAAAGAAATTGAACTGAAGAATAAATATGAAAATATCGGGGCGGAAATCGTCAAAGAGGTGGCTTCTAAAACCAACGATGTGGCCGGAGACGGCACGACTACCGCCACTCTTTTGGCGCAGGCCATTATTCACGAGGGTTTGAAAAATGTGACGGCCGGAGCCAGCCCGCTTTCTTTGAAAAAAGGGATTGAAAAAGCGGTGGAAGAAGTGGTTAAATTTTTAAAAACAAAACTGGCTAAACCGGTTACCACCAAAGAAGAGATTGCCCAAGTGGCCACGGTTTCCAGTAAAGACCCGGAAATCGGCGCGCAGATCGCGGAAATTATCAATAAGATAGGCAAAGATGCGGTCATCACGGTGGAACAATCGCAAACCTTCGGATTGACCTCGGAAATTGTGGAAGGAATGCAGTTTGATCGGGGTTTTGTTTCCCCTTATATGATTACCAATGCGGAGCGGATGGAGGCGGTTTATCAGGACTGCCTGATTTTGATTACTGACCGGAAAATTTCCGCGGTGGCGGACATTGTTCCTTTGCTGGAAAAAGTTTCTCATTCCGGCAAAAGGGATTTGGTTATTATCGCCGATGAGGTGGAAGGCGACGCTTTGCCGACCTTGATTGTCAACAAGTTGAAAGGGGTCTTCAATACTTTAGCCATTAAATCACCGGGATTCGGTGATCGTAAAAAAGAACTACTGGAAGATCTGGCCATAGTAACCGGCGGGCAAGTCATCTCCGAAGAAAAAGGCCTCAAGTTGGAAAGTGTTGATTTGGCGATGCTTGGAAAAGCTAATAAAATAATTGCCACCAAGGAAAACACCACCATTATTGGCGGTAAAGGCAAAAGGACGGCCATTGAGGCCAGGGTCAGCCAGTTACGGACGCAATTGGCCAAGACCACTTCCGAATTTGATAAAGAAAAACTTCAAGAAAGAGTGGCTAAGCTGACCGGAGGGGTGGCGGTGATCAAAGTGGGCGCGGCCACCGAAGTGGAGCAGAAAGAAAAACAGCACCGCACGGAAGACGCCGTGCAAGCGACCAAAGCGGCTATGGAAGAGGGCATTGTGGCCGGCGGAGGAGTGGCCTTGGTGCGGGCTTTGGCGGCTCTTACCAATGTCAAAGTTGACAATGCGGACGAAAAAACCGGTCTGGAAATTATCCGCCGGGCTTTGGAAGAGCCGTTGAGGCAGATCGCCGCCAATGCCGGCAAAGAGGCCTCGGTGATTATGGAGCAAGTTAAGAAAGGCAAGGGCGCCTATGGCTACAATGCCGAGACGGACGAATACGGCGATTTGATCCAATGGGGTATTGTTGACCCGGTCAAAGTTACCCGTTCCGCTTTGCAGAACGCGGCTTCGGCGGCGGCTATGTTTTTGACCACTGAAGCGGTTATCACCGATCTTCCAGAAGAAAAAAACTCTGGTTCCGGAATGTCGCCCATGGGAGGAATGGGGGACTACTAGTTATCCACAGTAAAGGTTTAACCTTTACAAATCAAAAACCCGCTCCGGCGGGTTTTTGATTGACAAATATTAAGTTTTTGTTTATTATGAATCATATTCTTTTACAAAGAAAAAAAAGGAGAAAAAAGTGGAAAAGACAGAGTTAGTTAAACCAAGAGCCATTCTGGCCTTTGAAAAACGGTTCAAAACCGAAGCGGATTATTGGGGAGATGTTTTTTATCTTCGCATCGCTTCTTCTTGGGAAGAGCTGCTTCGGACATCTTTTTGTTTTGTGAATGACTCGTCTTTAAAAAAAGAGAATTTGAACAAAGTTCGGAATTTGATGATTTCTAAAGAAGGGGTGACTTTTACGGGATTTCTAATTTGTGAAAATGTCTGGGGCAGTTCTTGTATGTTAGCGCAAGGAAAGTTGAAAACCTCTGCTCCAGATAGGTTGATTATGGAAGTAAATGACGGAGTTTATCTTTTGGCTACAGTGGATTCGGATATTATTTACTAAGATTTTACGGCGGCTTCGGCCGCTTTTTTATTTGAATAATTTTGTTATAAGTTTAGAATAAATTAACTTTTATGAAATCAAAAACAAAGTTTATTTTTGTCGTCGGTGGAGTAATGTCCGGTATCGGCAAAGGAGTGACGGTGGCTTCCACGGCCCGAATTTTGAAGGACTATGGCTTTAAAGTAACGGCCGTCAAAATTGACCCCTATCTGAATGTGGATGCCGGCACCATGAATCCCATTGAGCATGGAGAGATTTTTGTGACGGATGACGGGATGGAGTGCGATCAAGACATTGGAAATTATGAAAGATTCGCGGACGAAAATATCCCCAGAGAAAATTATATGACGACGGGCCTGGTTTATCAGTTGGTTATTAATCGGGAAAGAAATTTGGCTTATGGGGGAAGGTGTGTGCAAATCATTCCCCATGTGACGGATGAGATAGAGAGCCGTCTGATGCGGGCGGCTAAAAAGAGTAAGGCAGATTTTGTTTTAGTGGAGATTGGCGGAACGGTGGGCGAATACGAGAACCTGCTTTTTTTGGAAACGGGCCGGATTATGAAATTGAAAATGCCGGGACGGATACTCTTTATGCTGGTCAGTTACTTTCCTATTCCCAAAATGGTGGGGGAAATGAAAACCAAGCCGACCCAGCACGCGGTACGGGCTTTAAACTCGGCGGGAATCCAGCCGGACTTTATTATTGCTCGTGCTTCGGTGGTTTTGGATCAAGTGCGCAAAAATAAGGTTTCTATTTTTTGCAATATGCAGGTGCGGGATATTATATCGGCTCCCGATATTTCTTCCATTTACGAAGTGCCGGTTAATTTTGAAAAAGACAATCTGGGTAAAAGAATTTTGGAAAAAGTCGGCCTGAAATCAAAAGTTAAAAATTCCCGGCAGTGGATTAATTTGGTTAGGAAGATCAAGGGAGCAAAAGAAGCGGTCAAGATCGGGATTGTCGGCAAATATTTCGGGACGGGGGATTTTACTTTATCTGATTCTTATCTGTCAGTCATTGAAGCCATCAAGCATGCTTCCTGGTCGCTAAATCTTCAGTCAGAGATTACCTGGTTAAACGCCGAGACATATGAAAAAGAACCCGGCAAAACGGAAGAGTTGAAAAACTTTGACGGAATTATCGTGCCGGGAGGGTTCGGCAAAAGGGGAGTGGAAGGAAAAATTTTAGCCATTAAATACGCTCGGGAAAATAATATTCCGTTTTTGGGATTGTGCTATGGCTTACAGTTGGCCGTAGTGGAATTCGCCCGCCATGTCTGCGGGCTGAAAGAGGCGCACACTACCGAGGTTAATCCAGCCACCGCTCATCCGGTTATCTGCACCATGGCCGATCAGATTGGCAAAATTAAGAAAAAAGAAATGGGAGGGACAATGCGTTTGGGGGCGTATGATTGCCGGCTGACTAAAAATAGTTTGTGCGCCAAGCTTTACGGCGCGAGTTCAATTTCCGAAAGACATCGGCACCGCTACGAAGTCAATAATAAATATGTTTCTGCCTTAACTCAAAAAGGATTGCTGGTGGCCGGAAAAAATCCCAAACAGGATTTGGTGGAAATCATTGAACTTCCCGGCCATAAATTTTTCGTGGCTACTCAATTCCATCCGGAATTAAAATCCCGCCCGCTCAATCCGCACCCTTTGTTTAAAGGATTTATCAAAGCGTCCATAACTTAACGAGCTTGTTTTTCCTAATTTTTAAGATATAATAATGTTATGAAGATCATCTTAATAATTATAGCTATATTGGTTTTGTGGGTAATTGCGGTTTTTAATTCTTTGGTGCGGATGAGGCAGAGAGTGAAAGAGGCCTGGGCGGATATTGATGTGCAGTTGAAGAGGCGTTATGATTTGATTCCTAATCTGGTGGAAACGGTCAAAGGATATGCCGCTCATGAGCGAGAGGTTTTGGAAAATGTGATCAAGGCCCGTTCGGCGGCTATGGGCGCCCACACGGTGGGAGAGCATGGCCAGGCGGAAAATATGCTTTCCGGCGCTTTAAAAAATTTGTTTGCTTTGGCCGAGGCCTACCCCAATCTGCGCGCTTCGGAAAATTTTGCTAAACTGCAAGATGAGCTTTCTGATACGGAAAACAAAATCCAATCCGCCCGCCGTTTTTACAATACGAATGTGATGGAATTGAATACCAAAATAGAACAAGTTCCGGCTAATTTGGTTGCTCGTCAATTTGGATTTAGAAAAGAGCAATTTTTCGAAATCGGTTTGGCAACTGAAAGAGAGCCGGTGAAAGTGAATTTTTGAATTGTGGCATAAGATTGGCAGCATTACTTTTGGAGGCGTTGAGGGCTGTGGATTGCTCGCGAGCCACTATTTTCAGCCCATTCGTTTCGAATAAGATGAAAATAGTGGCGAGCTGGTCGGAAAGAGTATAATTATTCGTTAAAGTAAATACTTTTACTTTAACTCTTTCCGAATCCACAGACCGAACCGAGCGAAGTTTGCTCGCTGGAAGCAAACAAGCGTCCGGAAAAAGTAATGTTACCAATCTTATGCCCAACCTATATTCTCATCGTGATAGCAACATCCGAAAGACATGGTTATTGCTAACCATGTCTTTCGTCTTGGTGATTGGTTTGGGGTGGCTGTTGAGTTGGCAATTGAATAGTGCGGGAATTTTGTATGTAGCGGTGGGTTTGAGTTTGGTTATGAATTTGGTGGCCTACTGGCACTCGGACAAAATCGCTTTGGCCATGTCCGGCGCTAAGCGGATTAGGCGCGAGGATAATCCTTACCTGTTTCGCATCGTGGAAAATCTTAGTATTACGGCCGGATTGCCTTTGCCCAAAATTCACATCATCAATTCTCCGCAAATCAATGCTTTTGCCACCGGCAGAGATCCGAAGCATTCTGCTATTGCGGTTACCACCGGCGCCTTGGAAAAGTTGGAGAATGAGGAGTTGGAAGGAGTGCTTGCTCACGAACTTTCTCACATCGGCAATAGAGATATTCTAATTTCCACCATTGTAGTGGTATTGGCGGGCGTGGTTGCCATTTTGGCCGATTGGTTTTTAAGAGTTAGTTTTTTTAGCGGGCGCGATGACGACAATCGGGGTAATACTTTGGTATTAGTCGTGGCTATTGCGGCGGCGGTCTTGGCTCCTATAGCGGCCATACTTATTCAATTGGCGGTTTCTCGCAAAAGAGAATTTCTGGCCGATGCTTCCGGCGCCTTGCTAACTCGCTATCCTGAAGGCCTGGCCGGGGCACTGGAAAAAATCGCTCATGACGGCAATCATTTACAGCACGCTCACAATGCCACCGCCCATCTCTTTATCGCTAATCCTTTCAAGGGCAAAGAGGGCCAGAGCTGGTTTGTAAAGTTGTTTATGACTCATCCGCCGCTGGAGAAGCGGATTGAAATTTTGCGCGGAATGAAATTTAATCCCAACGGCTCATTTTCGGAGCGGTTGATTTAATCGTAACTTTATAGTAGTATTTGAATATGGATTTGAATATCGCAGGACAATATAGAACTATCGCCAGAGAGCAAGAAAAGCTGAAGAAAAAAGTCAAAGAAATTGACCGTAAGTTTTTGTTGCTTGAGACACAATTGAAACATGCCAACGATATTAAAATCGCAAGAAGGCAAATTAAGAAAAAGGAACTAATACCTCAAAAAACTTTTTGATGGACTCGGACTATAAGTGGAAGATAATTTACGCCAAAAGAGCGGCAGATGAATTGAGGGATTTATCCAAAGAATAACAGAAACGTGTCTCCAAAAAGATGCGTTTCTTTGCTTTATCTTCTGATTTGTCAAAACAGGCGAAGAAGTTGAAAGATCCTAAATTTGGTTCATATCGTTTCCGAATAGGTGATTTCCGAATAATATTTGATAAAGCAGATAAAAGAGACAAGGTATATAAATAATTTCGGAGGGTTCGCCTAATGGTATGGCACACGCTTGTCCCGATTTTTACAAAATGAAATTTTGATAAAAATCGAGGATCCTCGACAATTTTATTTTCTTTAGCGCGGAGGCGTCGCATAGTGGTCTAGTGCGTTCGCTTGGAAAGCGAATATACCGCAAGGTATCACAGGTTCAAATCCTGTCGCCTCCGCGCTGTATAAAATTAATTGTCGGGAGAAAGCGTGCGTCCGCAAGGTTGCACCTAGTGGCGGGTTTTATGTTTATGGAAAAAAATAAGACAGCTCAATTACTTGAACTACGCAACTCCGTAATAAAAGATATCTATGAGAAACGCTGGCAAGAAGTTTGGTTTTTCCCCAGATTTGAAAAAATTCCTGAGATAAAAGACGTAAAGGGATATCTTGGTACTAAACCCATCTTTTTTGTTTCCATAAATCCAAGCTCTGGTCAGTATCCAACAAAAAAAGATAAAGCTTACTATGGAAGTCTAGTAGAGCATGGTTTTTCAGATGCGCATCTCACTGACTGTTTTAAGATTAAAAAGATAGACAATACTAATGTTTTTAAAAACAAAGAATATATTTCAGAAGCAATAGGAATTCTTAGAAAGGAAATTTCCATTATAGCTCCGAAAATGATAGTTTTACTCGGAAAAGAAGCACAAAGATTTTTTGAAAATCATCGTTCCGATATAAAATATGGTGGCGTAGTAAAATCAATTCCTCATTATTCTCAAAGAATTCCGCGTTATTCACGCCAGTTTACAGAAGAGATGCAGAATGTTAGAAACGAATATATCAAAATATAATCCATATGCGACTATTCCGAATAGGAGTTGGCGGTGTTAAATACGATTATATAAAAACCCCGACTCCAGAAAAATACGAAAATAACTGGGA
>CAZOKW010000011.1:0-23132 GCA_964580765.1 uncultured Candidatus Saccharibacteria bacterium | reverse complement strand
AGTTGAAGGGCTTTTTCCATACCATGCTTAGGTTTTTGCCGTCCCATAAAAAGTTTTCCACCATAGATTTAAGAAATCTTCTCTTCTGTTCGAAATCCATCATTTTGTAAAGTAGAATGGGATTTTTTAGCAGTTTTCCAGGTTTGTTGAATAATCAATAAACTCATGATATACTAACTTCATATGAATAAGTCTATAGTTTTTAATTTGCCAGTCTCTTTTCTTAGGGAATCCGATCAATTTGTGGCTTATACACCAGCCCTGGATTTATCTACTTCCGGACCTACTTTAGAAGAAGCCAAAAAGAACTTTACCGAAGCTGTCGGAATCTTTTTTGATGAAATTGTGGAGATGGGTACATTCGAAGATGTTTTATTGGATCTTGGCTGGAAAAAGCAAAACCAAGACTTTATTCCGCCAGTTATTGTATCTCAAGGCATAGAATCGGTGAGGGTGCCATTTGCCCACTCGTAACAAATGGCTCGTCTTACTCCAATATCGTGGAAAGAATTTGAAAAATTTCTTTTATTTTTAGGTTGTAAATTCAAGCGTCAGAAGGGCAGTCATCGGGTGTATACTCGTTCGGGGTTAAAACGCCCGCTTATTATTCCCACGTATGATCAAATCCCAATATTTATAATTAGAAATAACCTAAGACTTTTAAGTATGACCGTGGAAGAATATTTGGAAATTTTAAAACAACTGTAGCGGAGATTCCAAAAACATCTTTTTCGGAGGGGCCACTACTTCGCTCATTCTGAGCTTCGAAGTGCAAAGCAAGGGGAATGGAAAACTTTTAGGACGATACTGAGTCACGTTGATTTGACTTATTCTCATAATATATTATAGTTTCATTTAGTTTTTTAAAACTAAATGGGGTGATTATGTACTTTAGCGGATGGGTTATCTTTGGCTTTATAGCTGTTTTTACTGTTTTTGTAGTTAAGAATTCTCAAACCATGCCTAAAACTAAAAAAGTAGAAATTGTTGATGATATTCACGGAACAAAAGTCCCCGATCCTTATCGTTGGTTGGAAGAAAATACTTCTCCAGAGGTGCAGACTTGGGTGGATGAACAAAATGTCTATACCCGATCATTCATTGATAAGATTAAGTCGCGTGATGCAATAAAAATGCGTATGCGTGAGCTTTTTAACCTCGATACGGTCGCGGTCCCTTATCCGAAAAATGGAAAATATTTTTTTATTGAGCGTAAAGGAGGCCAGGATCTTGGGGTACTTTATGTCCAAGATGGATTACAAGCTTTACCGCGCGTTCTCATAGACCAGAACACTCTTTCGCCGGATAAAAAAACAGTCCTTTTAGAATGGAGTCCTTCGGAAGATGGTAGACTTTTAGCCTACGGACTTTCCAAAGCTGCTAATGATCGTGAAAGTATCAAAGTACTTAATGTTGATTCTGGTAAGGATTTTCTGGATGAAATTTCAGAAACTGGATATCCGAGTTTTGGGTCTTGGTCAGCTGATGGCACTGGATTTTGGTATATTCGTAGAGATCCGAATGTGCCAGAGAACGGTGAGGAAAAGTTCTACAAACGTATTTTCTATCACAAGCTTGGCAGTGATTCGGAAAATGATGCGGTCGTATTTGGTGAAGGGCGTGAAAAAACTGACTACCTTTTAACGCAAGCTTCAAAAGATGGCCGATGGCTTCTCATCAGCGTCTATGTTACTACCGGTGAAAAACCAAGAAACGAACTTTATCTGAAAAGTTTATTAAATCCAGCGAGTGAATTCATGACTGTTGTTGAGGGTAAAGATGCTATTTTTGAAGCAACATTACATCGCGAAAATCTATTTATTCTTACTAATCACGAAGCTTCAAATTGGAAGATAATGTCCGTTGCGGTGGAAAGAGCAAGTGAGGGATTGAGCCGATGGACTACTGTCATTCCGGAAGGGCAAGCAGTTGTTGAAACATTCTTGACGGTTAAAGACCGTTTATTTGTACGGACACTTGAAAATATCCGTTCGGTTCTGCGCGAGTATCAGTTCGACGGTTCTTTACAGGGCGAGATTCCGCTACCATCACTGGGAACGCTTAGTGGTGTTACTGGTGAAGAAGAGGGAAATGAAATTTTCTTTGGCTTTACCTCATTTGTAATACCGCACAATGTTTATCGTTTGGAGCTTGGAAGTAGCACGGTCAGTCTATTGAAAAAGGCTGACGGCGGTATTCAAGATTCTGATTTCCAAGTAGAACAAAAGTGGTACACATCGAAAGATAGCACAAAAATCCCCATGTTTATTGTCTCTAAAAAAGGTCTAAAACTAAATGGTAAGAATCCTACAATGCTGTACGGTTATGGAGGATTTAACGTTTCTATTACGCCAAGTTTTGCCAAAACAACCATTCCTTTCCTCGAATCGGGGGGAATATATGTAGAGGCGAATCTTCGTGGCGGATCAGAATTCGGCGAAAAGTGGCATGAAGCTGGGATGCGAAAGAATAAGCAGAATGTATTTGATGATTTTATCGCGGCAGCAGAATTTCTTATTGCTGAGAAATATACCTCAAAAAACAAACTTGCTATCTTCGGCTGGTCGAACGGCGGACTTCTTACCGGAGCTTGTCTCAATCAGCGTCCTGACCTATATAAAGCAGTGGTGATTGGTAATCCTGTTCTTGATATGCTCCGTTATCACTTATTTGATGGCGGACGTCTTTGGATTCCCGATTATGGATCAGCAGAAGAACCAGATATGGTGCCCTATCTCTTGAGCTACAGCCCCTATCATAACGTTAAAAATGGAACCAAGTATCCGGCGACTCTGATTCTGACTTCCGACAGCGATGATCGAGTTCATCCCGGACAAGCTTATAAGACAGCAGCTCGTCTCCAAGAAGCCAATGTTTCTAAAAGTCCGATCTTATTACGAGTAGAGACAAAAGCTGGTCACGGTGGTGCAGCTGCTATTTCTGCCGCTATAGAACAATATGCCGATATTTGGAGTTTTGCTTTTTGGCAACTAGGCATGAGCACAGTAAAGTAAAAACGATAACTATCATGGCCGACCAACAATCGGCTTTTTAATTATCAAAAGCCATGTTAAACTCAAAATCTAATGGGTTTTTAATAAAATAGTCATAAATCCTACCTAACAAAGTTTTCCCCTCCTTCGCTCTATCGAGCTTCGGAAGGGCAAGTCAATGTTCTCTACCGTGTCCGTCCGAAGCTTTTCGCGAAGGAGGAACGAAGGAGGATTGGCGCTGCAAGTTTTTTCTTATTTCTACTCCCATGTTATAATTACTTAGTGAAGAATTTTTTTGCTACAAAAATTAATCAGGCAATCCCCTTGATGGCGGTTTTTACGTTGCCTTGCCAAGGGAAGGAGGCGATTGGGGAGTGCATCTCGCAGGTTTATACGGTCAGTTTGTCGTTGGTGGGGATTGTGGCTTTTGTGCAAATCGTCTACGGCGGTTTTATGCTTTTAACGGCGGCGGGGAATACCAGCAAAACTGGTCAGGCCATGGATAAGATTAAGAATGCTGTTTTGGGCATTGTCCTGCTTTTTTCTTCTTATTTGATTTTAAACACGATTAATCCGGATTTGGTAAACTTCAATTTTGCTTTTAAAGATAAATTAGCTGGGGAAGAATTGGTTGGCCCCAACCAACTTTCGGAAATTAGGAGTTTCAATGTTACTCCCAACGCAGTTAAATATAGCGAAGATCCGCCGCTTAATTTTACATTCAGAGTTTATGCTTCAAAAAATGGTCTGGGGGCGCAATGTCCCTCCGGAGCGGACAATCTTAGACGAGGGATATGGTTAAAAATGCCGCCGGTTGACGATATTCTCGTAGATAACAGGACGGCTGGCAATAAAAGTTTGTATGGAGAGGGAAAAGTATTGCCGTTTGATTTGACCAAGAAACTCCAGGAAGTTGTTCACAGCAACCCCGGCGTTGTTCCCCCCACCAGCGGTAACTTGCAATTTTATGGCACTTTCTCGTGTGGCACTAAAGAATTGAATCGGTCGGCACCGATAACAATAAACATGACCCCATAAAATAACCCCGTCATCTGATGGGGTTATTTTGTGGCTGTTTCCACAATCTTTTTAAACACCTCTGGTTCGTGCTGGGCCAGATCGGAGAGAATTTTGCGGTCCAGTTCGATTTTGGCTTTCTTGAGTTGATTGATTAACTGGCTGTAGGAAATATTGTTTTCTCTGGCGGCGGCCCCGATACGGATTTGCCACAAGCGACGAAAGTCCCTTTTCTTTTTCCGGCGGTCGGCAAATTGAAAAGACCAGGCATGCAAAAGCGCTTCTTTGGCCTGGCGGTATTTGGACTTTCTGGTCCACATAAAGCCCTTGGCGTGTTTGAGCAAATTCTTTCTGCGTTTATTCGCTTGTGTTCCTCTTTTTACTCTAGGCATAAGGCAAAACTTTTCTCATATTTTTCAAACTTTTTCCGGAAATTGATTTATACCCGTGCTTGTCACGGGTTTGTTCCCCAGTATCTCTGGCGTTAAAATGATTCTGTTTGATATGGCGATGCATCATCTTTTTCTTGGTAATCTTGAATCTCTTTAAGGCGGAACGATTTGTTTTTAATTTGTTCATGTTTGCTTCGCAAACTAGTTTATCAAGTTATAAAGTTTGTAAAGTTCATCAAGTAAGATTCTTGTCCAGTTTCTTTACTTTATAAACTCGATGGACTTTATGAACTATTTGCTTGGTCTAATCATAGTTGAAAATCCTGTTGGAGTGGACTTCATCACATCCTCAACAATATGCGGCGAAGCGATATAGCTCATAAAAGAATTTAGTTTCTCTTTGGCTAACGGCCGGAAAGCCTTTTCGCGTCCTCGCAGGAAAATTTCAATCCTGACTTTATTGTTTTTTTCTAAAAATTTATCTACCAAGGCGGATTTGACCTGTAAGTCGTGCTCTCCGGTTTTTAATCCGATGCGGACCATTTTCGTCTCCTGATTGGCCGATTTTTTCTGTTTTTTCTTTCCGCTTTTTTCTTGCTGGTAAAGGTATTTGCCGAAGTCCACGATCTTGGCTACCGGCGGATTGGCGTGCGGAGAGATTTCGATTAAATCCAGTCCTTTTTCCGTGGCCAGTTTTAGAGCGGCGGAGGTCTCCATTACTCCAAGCTGTTCTCCTGTTTCGTCAATAACTCGCAGCTGGGGAGCTTTGATTTGCAGATTAGCTCTGGGTTTTTTTTCGGCCACCGTCTTTTTCTGCCAAAATCCTTTTCTCATAATAAATGCGAACTCGGCAATACTAACACAAATGACTTTAAAATGGAAGAGGTAGGAAAAAAAGATTTTTGTGGTATTCTATGGGAAACAAGCCTGCCTAAATTTTGCAAAGTAAAACTTAGGCGGGCAAGAATTTTAAAAAATAAGGGGTGCCGAGGTGGAAAAATACGAACTTCCTCCCAATAGATATTATCAGGCGCTTTGTGATGCGTTGGAGTGTTTTAAAGCAGAGAATGTGTTTATTCGTCTGCTTGGGTCGCATGGCGGAGGGGTCAAAGTAAACGAAGATCTCCGACAGGAAAGGTTGAATAAAAGCTTCTTTGTGAAGCAATACAGAAGAGGGCTTAAGATTTTTATAGACGGTCAAGAGAAGTTTCTCTTTGAAACAACCAGTGTAAAAAAAGATGATCGTCTTTCCGGCAAATGCTGGGTCATTCATTTTGTCCGAATTGATAGAGACGGAAGAATGCACAATGCGTCTACCGGCTATCCCAATCCGCAAGAACCCCACATTACCGGACCCGATGACCGGCGACTGCCGAAAGCGAGGCAGACCATTTTTAGAACGGCCAACCACGATCATCTCATTGAGATTACTTTTGCCGGCAAGATCCCCATCTGCCGGACGGACCGCATGGTTATTCCGGGCGACCCCAGTTGGTATTACTGGGATTTGGACTACCATCGGATTCTCAAGAAAAAATAAACCCACACCGGCTCCGAGCCGGTTTTTGTTGACTTTTGTCCAGTTTTTGGTATAATTTAAGAAGCGGGGATGATCGGCTTCGATGGGATTTCTTTTAAAATTTGCGCAAGTAGTGGATAGGCAATCACCACTTAAATTATTTGCCTAAACCATAATTGCCAATCAAAACAGCAATTACGCCTTAGCTTACGCTTAAGGCGCGTCCTCTCGGCGATTTCTGCTAGCCGAATCAGGGCGTCATTAGCAGGATAAGGTTCCAGAGACGGGTTTCCAAGCCCCATTTCTACTACAATCTCTGATTTTTGAATAATACTGCGTCAGATTTCATAAAATGTCCTCACCGTAGTTTTGACTACATTTCCGGGCATTTTACTTATCTTCCTTGTCCTATTCAAAAATCAGAGATTTCGCTACGAAAGAGGTTTGGAAACCCGTCTCTCCCGTCTTTTCAATGTTTTAGCGGTGGAACACGAAAAACACAAAATAGGTCTTCGGTTATTTTGTCGGGTTCTTAACTGAAGTCTAAACAATCCGGCTAAACTTGTAGAGCAATTTTAAATCATCTTCCAGACCGGGGTTCAATTCCCCGCATCTCCACAAAATTTGACTTTTTAAACAAAATCGTGTTACTGTAATAACACGATTTTTGTTCTTTTACAAAGGAAAATACAGATGATTGTGACTAAAAGTCCACTCGAGTTAGAAGGAAAAGTTCTAATTGACTCAGATGGTTTAATCTGGAGATTGAATCCCAAGATATCGAAAAAACTTTGGGGGTTATACAAATCACGGGAATGGGAATTTGTCAGAGATGGCTTAAATATGGAAGTTGCCATGAGAGATTTATCAGCTAATTCAGCTAGTGGCATGCTTAGTAGTTGGCAGATAAATATCGCCCAACCGTTGGTAAATGATTTTGCCAAGTCCGCCGCTCCCATTTTTGAAAAGTGCATTGCTACCGGGGAAAAGACCTTTCGAAGAGAATTGCTTAATGCATTGGGCACACAAGGAGAAAAAATGTTTGGGAACTTTATTGCTGAAAAATTTGAGAAAATTGGTGAGATTTACGAGCAAGAGAAAAAATCGGAATCGGAAAAGGTATTCCAAACTGACGGACCATTTCCACTTAGTGCTCGTTTCCGATGGCAGTTGTTAACTCGTAAAAATACCTA
This sequence comes from uncultured Candidatus Saccharibacteria bacterium, assembly GCA_964580765.1. Classification (GTDB taxonomy): domain Bacteria; phylum Patescibacteriota; class Minisyncoccia; order 2-02-FULL-40-12; family IGHO2-12-FULL-4; genus JAUYPS01. The sequence continues at coordinate 16,018 of CAZOKW010000011.1, read as the reverse complement.
TACGGTTTTTTGTTTGGAATTTCCTCCCCAGCATAGAAATATCTATCTTTGGAATGAGCAAAGAAGGGTTGTATTCCCTTGGGTATATTTTTTAGTTTGTTTTCTTAATGGGGATTTATACGAAAAAGGCTTCGTTGGTGCAGGAGGTGATCACGCGCTTTGTTGGGTAAGTGTTTTCTATTCACCTAAGCAGCTTAAAAAACAAAGCGAGACTTTGTACTTATCTAATTTGCCTGAAGCATATGCAGATTTTCCTTTTGGGAGTTGTTTAGGTGCTGGTCGTCCTCCAATTAAGTTGTCTGATCCAAATTGGAGCCAAGTGTTGATAGATTGGTTTTGGGGAAGCAACTTTTATAGTGGGCATCCGTGGACAACTGAGTTATTTCTTCGGGTAGCAAATTTAATTCCAGAGCTTAAAAATGCTGAAGAGTGGGAAAGGTTCTCTCAAAATAAAGATTGCCTGGTAACAGTATGCAAGTTGCCATGGATAGAGACAGGATACAACTTGGGAGAAATGGTCAAAGCCATGTTAGATTATATGGCTAAAAATCATGAGGACTTAAAGGAGAGTGTAAACGAAAAAAGAAAAAATCAACTACAAGTAATAGCTTCCCAATTTCGAGAACAGCTAGAAGAGAAAATTCTGTTTTTGGGAGCGCACTTCAGTGTTCCCAAAGAAATTTTGCAGGAGACCAAAGAGTTTCTTTCGGCGAGGTTGTCGGAAGTTACCAGCAAGTTAAGCGCTTCACTGGCGAATCGCTGTAAGCAATTAGGCAAAGACTTTGGAAAAAGATTTACTACGGAGTTACAACAAATCAAAGGAGGAGAATAATGTATCCGATCTGGATTCATGACAAGAAAAATCCCAAACCTGATGTGCCAGTTCACTATGAAATAAGCGCCAGTGGAGTTTTTCTTCACAAAGAGACGCCTTTTTGGAAAGCGGTAGTGCCTGTTGATCGAATTAGTATTTTGGAGGAGCAAGCACCGCAGTTTCAACTTCTGTTACCTCCCTTACCAAAAGAAATCTCCAAAGCGGTTGCTAGGTTTTTTGCTTGGATAACCTTGAAATACAACACCGAAGTTTTGGTACTTTTGTGGTGGGGAGGAGTAGAAAACAATGCTTATGAGATTACCGTTCCCCCCCAATCAGTAAATTGTGGGAGCATTAAATATGGTATACCGCAAAAAGCCAATTACCGTCTGATTGGATCATTCCATTCCCATGGGTCAATGAAGGCCTTTCATTCTTCCGTTGATACTGATGATGAAATAAACTTTGACGGGATTCATGGAACATTCGGTGGTTTCTTTAGCCATACTAATCAAAACTTGTTTAATCTTAGTATTCAAGCTTGTGTTAACGAGACCAGATTTGACCTTGATCTCACTCAATATCTAGAGGGGGTTTTAGAGGACAAACAGGTGCCGGATAAGGAAGAACCACGGCGAAAATACCTCAGAAAAATACAAAAGTTTTACCTATTATCCGGAGAAGAAAAGTTATTGCCAGATAACTACGAACCACCTTCTGGCTGGTTAGACAATGTCAGAGTAGTTAGATCAAAAGAACTGCGAGAGTTTCTAAGTAAAAGCTTTTTACCGAAAGATTATTATCCGCCAACCAGGGGACCCAAATGAGCAGGGTAGTTATAATTGGTTTGGGTGGAATCGGAAGCAATTTGGTTGAGCCGCTTTGTCGGTTTGCATCTTTTAGTCAAAAGGAACATGTTCCCAAACGGATAATCTTGATAGACGGCAAGGCTTATAAAGAACGTAACCGAGAGCGTCAAAAGTTTTCTGCTTTAGCTAACAAAGCAGAAACTACCAAGGAATGGCTTGGCTCTCTTTTTTCAGATTTAGTCGTTGAAGCAAAACCTTGTTTTGTAGACGAAAACAATATTCTTGCTCTTATTAGAGAAGGTGACATGATTTTTCTTGGGTGTGATAATCATTCAACCAGGAAACTTGTTTCGGAGCACATATCCTCTTTAGACAATGCCATGCTGATCTCTGGAGGTAATGAACTTTATGACGGCAATATTCAAATTTACGAAAGAAAAAGTGGGAAAGATGTAACTCCACCGTTGACTTTTCAACATCCCGAAATTGAAAAACCAGTAGATCGCAATCCAGCAGAATTATCTTGCGAAGAGTTGTCTAAAGCTGGTGAGCCGCAACTCTTGCCTGTTAATCTAACCGTCGCCACCTTGATGTTAAATGCATTCATGGCTTGGGTTGGAGGTTTCCTTTCTTACTATGAGATCTATTTTGACCTTAAGACAGGCAACCTAAGGCCAGTTAGACAAAAGAAAGCGACCTATTGACAATCAAAATGGTTGTAGTAAACTCTGTATAAATGTAGATTCAAAAAAAGGAGAAGAAAATGCTTGAAAGAAAAATAGAAAATGGCGTGGAAGAACAGGGCAAATCAGCCGGCAAATTAAAGGTTATTTGCGGGGCCAATACTCAAGAACTTGAGGGTATGCTGGGGTATACCGTGCGAGAAATTCGCTATAATTTGCGAGAAGTGATGAGTATCGGGGACGATCATACGGTGGTTCTGGTGAATGGAAAAGAGCTTGCCGATGAAAGTGTTTTCTTGGATGGCAACGAAGAGCTGGAATTCAAAAAACCAGCCGGCCAAAAAGGCCTCTAACTCTAAATAGTTAGGCAACAGGCCAAGTTACACAAGTCGAGACAACCTCGACTTTTTATTTTGTTCCAAGTCGCGGAGAGTATTACAATAAAGACATGAGAGAGGGTTTATCATTTAATAAGGCATTTTATATTTCTTTGGTTTTGATACTGGCCGGCGCCAGTGGATTTTTTCTTTGGCATAAGGATGAATTATCCGTTCCGCGAATATCTTATCAGCAAACTCCGGAATTGGGCGAAGCAGTGGTGGTTTCTTTTCCCTTTGATTTGTCAGAACGCCAAGCGTTGAAATCTTTTTCCATCTCACCGTCGGTAACAGGCGAATTGCAATGGGTGGGAGAATATCGCGAACTACATTTTGTTCCTACGGACGGTTTTGATCCTGATACATCTTATACGATTACAATTAAGCGCCCGTTTTCTTTTTTGGCGCTGGTTGACTCGAATATCGCCAAGCGTTCATTCCAACCCGAGGGGTTTCCGACCAAGTTCAGCACGCGTGTTTCCGGCCGTAACTTAATTTACTACATCACCGAGACCGGTCTCAAACGCCCCATCACTCTAGAGATATTTTATTCTTATCCGGACAATAAAGAGGAGGATATCAAGATAATTAACGAGAAAAGATTGAGTTTCTATCCTGATAATCTGCTTATTGGCCTGGAAAACGACCCCAAGATTTATCTGCTAGAGAACGGCGCTAAACGGCTTATCGAAAACCCGGAGGCCTTTAACGCTCTCGGGTTGGACTGGGAAACGATCTCCCCGGTCAATCAAACGGAGTTTAACTCTTACTCCGAGGCAGATCCCATTCGGTTTGATTCTTTACCCTATCAGAAAACGGCTAAGGGAAAGTTTATTGAGGTGGATTTGGAGACGATGAAACTTTCTATGTGGGAGGATGGTCTTTTAGCGGAGCAAGTTCCGGTGGCCGGTACGGGTAACCCCAAAACTGCTCCGACACGAAAAGGATTTTTTACTGTCCTTTCCAAAGAAAATAAGCATCTTTCCTCGTTATCCCGTGTCTGGATGCCCTGGAGCATTCGTTATTCGGGGAATTATTATCTCCACGGATGGCCTTACTGGCCAAACGGCGCGCGACTCACTTCTCAATATTCTTCCGGGTGTGTGCGCTTGCAGGATGCTGACGCCAAGAAAGTTTATGATTTTGCGGAGGTGGGGATACCGGTTCTGGTGCATTAATTTCAAATCCCCCTTTTTTCTACGAATTTTTTAACGCTCGCTATGCCTTTGGCATATACACTCGCTAAAATTCGGGGTTGGAATGAAGCAGTTCATTCCAACCGCCGTTCAAACTCTCTTTTCTTGAGGACCTCTCTTTTGTCGTATTTCTTTTTTCCGCGGGCCAGGCCGATTTCCAGTTTGATTAGATTTTTTTTATTGTAAACTTTGATCGGCACTAAGGTGAGGCCTTGTTCTTGCGATTTGGTTTGCAGATATTGCAGTTCGCTTTTTTTCAGAAGCAAACGGCGGTTTCTCTGCTGGTCGTAATCGGCCGGCACATTGCCCGCCTGGTAAGGAGAGACAATGGCTCCCATCAGCCAGGCCTCCCCGTTTACAATTTTCACATAAGCCCCTTTGATGGAGACCTTGCCGTTTTTAATGGACTTAACCTCCTGCCCGGCCAATTCCAAACCCGCCTCGAAACTTTCAAGGATATTGTAGTCAAAACTGACTTTGGGATTTGAAGCGTAGACAGACATATGTTATATAAACTTATACACTAATCTGCTTTTTAAAAACAGGGGGACGAAAAATGATTTCTTTGCACGAAGTCCCCTTGAGCGGGGACAAATTAACTGACTGGATTTTTAAGCAGTTCCTCTTTTTCTTACGGAAAGAAACCTTGAGCATAAAAAGAAAAAAAAGATTGCTAGACCCATATAATCCCCATCGCAAGGCCTTGCGAGGATTGATGGATTCAGAGGTTGGCCCGAGCAAACACCATATTGAAATTACTCTTAACTCTGCTAAAAGAATTCACTGTAATCGGGATAAAGAGGTTTCAACCTTAATTCACGAGCTTTGCCACATTTTATTTTGGAAAACGCGGGAGAATTTTATATTACAAATGGAGTTAATCTTGGTTGCAAGATTAACTATCGAACAAAAGAATTTTTTAAAATTATTCTTGCCCCGCCACGAAGTAAAAAACTAACCCCGTTATTTGGCGGGGTTTTAACTTGACTATTTTCTCTCTTCCAAAAGCAGTTTGGTTTGATAGGGCTTGTCTTTGCGGAGATAGTTAAGCTCTACTTCGTCGCCGGCGTTGAGCAACTGGATTTTGTCCTGGAGGTCGTTTTTTTCGTCTATTTTTTCACCGTTCATTTCTAAAATGATGTCATTTTCTTTCAGCCCGGCTTTATCGGCGGGGGAGTTTTTGATGACGGCATGGCCGCCGGGCAAATGGCCGGGGGTAACCAAGGCGCCATAGTCCACCGACAGTTTATATTTTTTTTGCATTTCTTGATTGAGCATGATGTAACGCAAGCCGATATAGGGGCGGATAATGCGACCGAATTTTTGCAAATCGGCTAAATCATTTTTGGCCCATTGAATCGGAATGGCAAATCCGATGTTTTGCGCGCCGTAAATAACAGCGGTGTTTATTCCAACTACTTCCCCGTCTAAATTTAAAAGCGGTCCGCCGGAATTGCCTTGGTTGATAGCTACATCGGTTTGGATTACTCCCCGCAGTTCTTCCACTTGGGGCATAGCTTCTTCCTGTCCGGGCAAACCGCCGTCTTCATGGGGAGCTCCACCGCCCATGGCGGCGGAAATTTTGCGGGACAATCCCGAAATGATTCCCTTGGAAACGGTATTGGAAAAAAGACCTAGAGCATTGCCGATAGCCAGCACTGTTTGCCCCGGTTCAATCGGCGAAGAGGTCATTTTTAAAGTAGGCAGATTTTTGGCTTCTATTTTTAAAATGGCGATGTCGTTGACCGGATCGCGAGTCAGCACCTTGGCAGTGTATTCGGTGTCGTCGGAAGTGGTTACAGTATATTCCGCCTCGGAGTCAACGACCACATGTTTGTTGGTCAAAATTATACCGCTCGAGTCCACGATAAAGCCGGATCCCTCGCCGATTTTAATTTTTTGATTGTCATCTTCCGGAAGAGTATTGGCCGGAAAGTCGGGAAGAAAAGATGGATGGAGCATATGTCCAAAGGCCATTTCCTTGGCTTGGGCTACGGTTTTACTGATGGTAATACTCACTACCGCCTTGGTAGCTTTTTTAACTAACTCAATCGTTTGTTTTTCTTCATTAAGCATAATAGAAGTATTCTAGCATAACTATTTCAAAATAGGCAAAATGTGTTATGATTTTTTATATGTCTAGAGTTGAAATAGAGAAAAAATTAAAAGAAATTGCGCCAAAAGATGTGAAAGTGAGCGTTTCTTTTGCGCCTCCTGAATTTGGAGATTACAGCACTAATCTGGCTTTGATTTTGCTTGCCCTTCGTAGCTCGAAGAGCGAAGAAGGGGGTAAAAGTGCTATGGCAATTGCGGAGGAAATTATTTCTGAACTTAAAAAAGATAACAAATTCTCCAAGTTATTTTCGGAAATAAAAGCGGTTCCGCCCGGTTTTATTAATTTCCGTTTGAGTGAAGCGAGCTGGAAAAGCGGCGTGGAAGAGATTTTAAAAAAAGAGGAAAAATATGGAGCGGGAACTCTGGGACAAGGGCAAAAGGTAAATATTGAATTTGTTTCGGCTAATCCCACCGGCCCCCTCACTTTGGGTAATGGCCGCTCGGCGGCTTATGGCGAAAGTTTGTCTAGGATTTTAAATTTTTTCGATTACCAAGTGACTAAAGAACATTATGTTAACGACATTGGCCGGCAGGTGAGAATTTTGGGAGAGTCGGTGGCGAGAAGATATTTAGAACTGGAAGGACAAATGGTGGATTTCCCCGAAGAAATGTATCAGGGGACTTATATTGCTGAAATTGCTAAAGATTTTAAAAAAGAAGGGGGTTATCACGGCTCGCTTGATGATTTTGAAGAACTGACTATTCAAGCCCAAAAATATGCCGTGGAAAAAATGATTAGAGGAATCAAAGATTCTTTGGGTCGTTTTGGCGTAAAATTTGATGAGTGGTTCCAAGAGAGCAGTTTGGCTGAAAAAAATGAGTTAAAAGATGTTCTTAATTTTTTGGAATTTAATAATTTGTCTTATGAAAAAGATGGCGCTTTGTGGTTTAAGGCCTCGGAGTTTGGGATGGAGCAAGATGTGGTGATTAGAAAATCAGACGGGTTTACTACTTATCTTTTGTCAGACTTTGCTTACGCCCGCAATAAGATATCTCGAAATTTCGATATGTCGATATATATCTTTGGGGCGGATCATCATGGTGATGTGGCCAGAATGAAAGCCGGATTGAAAGCCCTGGGCTTGGATGAATCAAAATTTACTTTTATCTTAATGCAGTTGGTTTCGTTGCTGGAAAAAGGAGAAGTGGTGCGGATGTCTAAACGGGCGGGACAGTTTGTGTCGTTGGATGAGTTGCTGAAGAAAGTGCCGGCTGATGTGGCCAAATTTTTCTTTTTGAGCAAATCCTTGGATACGCACATGGAATTTGATTTGGAATTGGCTCAAGAGCAATCCAACCGCAATCCGGTTTACTACATTCAGTATGCTTTTGTACGATTGAAAGCAATTTTAGCCAAAGCAGGGGAAGCCAAGAAAAAAGTTTCCAAGAAATTAGAAAAAGAAGTTGTGTGGGAAGAGTGGGAGAGAGAGTTAATCCGAAAGTTGCTGAAATTTCCGGAAGTGTTAGAAGAAGTGGCCAGAAATTACCAAATCCATCATTTGAGCACTTATGCTTTGGAGTTGGCCGGATTAGTCAATCGTTTTTACGAAAAATCCAAAGTGATTGGAATGGAACCAAAAATAGAAAAGGCCCGGTTGAGTTTGGTAAGTGCTTCCGCTACAGTACTGGGTATGTCTTTGAGTTTACTTGGCTTGTCTCTGCCTGAAAAAATGTAGAACAGAACCAGATAATGCTCCTAAAATGTCTAATGACAAGTCAGCCAGAGTATCTGGCAAATCACCTATGAAACTAAGGCCGTCCCAAGGAAGAGAAATAATGGCTGGAATAACAGTGGCGCTGTATTCGGCCAGTTCCCAGATTATGCCGATTAAAGCTGTCATGCCCACCAGCAGGATAGTTCGTTTAAGCCAGGGACAGCCGGCTAAGTCGGCCTGAAAATATTGGAAGACAATAAAATAAACCCCTAAACCGCCGAGAAAATGAAGAGAAGTATCAAACCAACCGAAACGAAAAAAGTTGAATTCAAAACCAAGCAGAAAATTAACTATGATAGCGGAAATAACAATCCAAAATCCTGTATTTTTTAGCATTTTGATCTTTGCGAGAGGCTCCGGTGGACATACTTTTGTTCGACGGCGCTACAGGGATTCCGCAACGGGCCACTGCAGACATTGTGGCTACCGTTGCGGAACCTTCCATGCGACACAAAAGTGTCCCCACTCCGCCTCTGGTCAGTTAATATCACCAAATATACATATAAAACTAAACTTATGCCAGCTGAAGACGATTTTAAAAAAATTGAAGAAGATGTTTTAGAATTTTGGGAGAAGAACCAAATCTTTGAAAAGGGGCAAGAGCTTAGAAAAAAAGCGAAACCTTTTGTGTTTTTTGAGGGGCCGCCGACCGCCAATGGCCGGCCGGGCATCCATCATTTTATCGGCCGAGTTTTTAAGGATCTTTTTAACCGTTACAAAACAATGCGGGGGTTTTTGGTGGAAAGAAAGTCCGGCTGGGATACTCATGGCTTACCGGTGGAAATAGAAGTGGAAAAAAGTTTGGGACTGAAATCAAAAAAAGAAATTGAAGAATACGGCATTGTCAAATTCAATAAGCAGGCCAAAGAGAGTGTCTGGAAATACAAAGACGAGTGGGAAAGGTTTACCAAGCGCATTGGTTTTTGGATTGACCTGAAAAAACCTTACATTACCTATGAACCGAAATATATCGAAAGTTTGTGGCACATTTTCAAAAAGATTTGGGACAAAAAACTTTTATTCAAAGGACACAAAGTGGTGCCATTTTGCACCCGTTGCGGAACGCCCTTGTCCAGCCATGAGGTAGCGCAAGGATATAAAACAATTACAGATAAATCTGTAATTGTTAAATTTCTAATTTCTAAATCCGAATTTCTAAAAAAATTCCAAATTCCAAATGACGAACCAACTTATTTGCTTGCTTGGACTACTACTCCTTGGACTTTGCCGGGGAATGTGGCTTTGGCGGTGGGAGAAAAAGTTAATTATGCTCTGGTGGAAAAAGACGGAGAAAACTTTATTTTGGCCAAGGATTTGGTGGCGATTTTGGATGGGGCGATAATCAAAAAAGAATTTTTAGGAAAAGATTTGATCGGTTTGGAATATGAACCGCTTTTTGAAATCCCCTCTTTGCGTTCGGAAAAATCCTACCGGGTTTATCCGGCAGATTTCGTGACGACTACTGAAGGAACGGGTATCGTGCATACGGCGGTGATGTATGGAGAAGACGATTATGAACTTGGAAAGAAAGTTGGTTTGCCGGCGCATCACACCGTAGATCAAACAGGCCATTTTACAAGCGAAGTGCCAGAGTTGGCGGGCAGACCGGCCAAAAATAAAGAGACGGAAGACTTAATAATTAGACAATTAGAAATTAGAAATTTAGTGTTCAAAATTGAAAATTTTGAACACGATTATCCTTTTTGTTGGCGATGCGGGAATCCACTTTTGTATTATGCGATGAATTCCTGGTTTATCGGCATGTCGCGATTGGAAAAAGAGTTGGTCAAGAATAATCGGAAAGTTAATTGGTATCCGGCGCATCTCAAAGAAGGGCGGTTCGGGGAATGGCTGAAAGGAGTGAAGGATTGGGCGATTTCGCGCGACCGCTACTGGGGGACGCCTTTGCCGATTTGGAAATGCGAGAGCTGTTCAGAACACACTGTGGCCGGCTCGTTGGACGATTTGGAAAAAAAATGTTTTCGTCAAAAAAACACTTTTTATCTTCTGCGTCATGGTTTAAGCACCAAAAACGGAGCGGCCAATGGAGGTCGGGAAATTATTTCCTCTAAATTGGAATATGATCACTATGATTTAGTTTCTGAAGGAGTGGAGCAAATCAAAAAAGCGGCAGAGCAACTTAAAAAAAGCGGCGGTTTGGATCTGATTTTTGCTTCCCCCTTTTTGCGTACCAGACATACGGCGGAAATTATAGCGGAAAAGTTAGGGTTAAAAGTATACATTGATGAAAGATTAAAAGAGGTGGATTATGGCTATGCGGTGGAAGGACAGCATTTAGATTTGTATCCGGAGCTGCAAATCCGTTCTGATTTTGAAGTAAAAAATGATGATGGGGAAAGTTGGAACGAGATTCGGCGGAGGATGTTTGCGGTTCTGGGGGAGCTTAATCAAAAATATGAAGGAAAAAAGATTTTATTGATCAGCCATGGTGATCCACTTTGGCTTTTGGACGGCCTGGCCAAAAATCTTTCCGAAGAAGAGACGCTTCTAAACAGGTACGATAATTATATCCGCAAAGGCGAATTAAAAAAACTCGACTTGCTTAATTATCCTTACAACGAAAAAGGCGATTTAGATCTGCATCGGCCGTATATCGATGAAATAATTTTAAAGTGTGCCAAATGCGGCGGTCCGGCCAAGAGAATTTCCGAAGTGGCCGATGTCTGGTTTGACTCCGGAGCGATGCCGTATGCCCAATGGCATTATCCGTTTGAGAATAAAGTTCAGTTTAAGAATAATTTTCCGGCTGATTTTATTGCCGAAGGAATCGATCAAACCCGTGGCTGGTTTTATACCTTGCTGGCCGTTTCCACTCTGCTGGGCGATGGCCCGGCTTACAAAAAGGTGTTTTCTTATGGCCATGTCTTGGATGAAAAAGGACAGAAAATGTCCAAGTCCAAAGGCAATGTAGTGGATCCGTGGACGGTGATTGACCAATACGGAGCCGATGCCGCCCGCTGGTATTTTTACACAGTCAACAATCCGGGCGAACCGAAACTTTTTTCTTTAAACGAGGTCGGTCAGCGTCTGCGCGGTTTTGTGATGACCCTTTGGAACACTTTTAGATTTTTTGAACTTTATCAGACCAAAAATCAAATTGAGGCTAAGCCTCAATTGTGGCAGTTGCATGTTTTGGATAAATGGATTCTTTCCCGTCTGCACCAGACGATAAAATTGACTACCGAGGCCATGGATAATTTTGATTCTTTGTCCGCCTCTCGTGTGATTGAGCAATTTGTCATAGACGATTTTTCTAAGTGGTGGTTGAGACGCTCACGGAATCGACTCAAAGATAATCTTTCTTTTTTTAGATTTCTTTTGTTGGAGATTTGCAAATTGATCGCCCCATTCACTCCTTTCATTGCGGAAAAAATCCATCAAGAACTTCACCGTGGTACCAACGGCACGGAAAGCGTGCATTGGCATGACTGGCCGGAAGTTAACAAAAAGTTTATCAATCAGAAACTGGAAGAAGAAATGAACTTGGCACAACAAGCGGTCAATACTGGACTGGCTTCGCGCAAGAAAGCCAATGTAAAAGTAAGACAGCCCTTATCGCAATTTAGTTCTTCTGTGGTGGCCGGCATAGTGTCATACCCAGACATAATTGATTTAATTAAGGATGAACTCAATGTCAAAGCAGTAGTGGCCGGTCCTGATGAATTGGATTTGTATTTAGACGATGCTCTGAAATATGAGGGCTGGGCGAGAGAAATAACTCGGCAAATCCAGGATATGCGCAAAGAAGCCGGCTATAAATTCAGTGAAAAGGTTGTTGCTCAATGGCATACCGATGATGAGGAACTAAAAAAGGCCCTGGCCGAATGGGAAGAATTTATCAAACAGAACAGCTTGCTGAAAGAATTTTCTCTCTATCCTCATACCGAACCAAAAAACTTTGATATTCAAAAGGAATTTGAACTTGAACCAAATCGCAAAATCTGGCTGGGAGTGAGAAAGTAAGGTAAAATAAAAAAATGTTACTAAGAGGGATTGTGGTCAGAAAAATCGAATCGGGAGAGCACAATAAGCTGGTAACTCTTTATACCAGAGAGCTGGGGAAAATAAGGGTTTTGGCTAAAAGCGTCAAAAAGAATACTTCCAAACAGGCCGGGCATTTGGACCTTTTTAATGTGGTGGATTTTGTGGCGGTGCCAGGGAAAAGTTATCCCATTATTACCCAAGCCCAGAGTTCGGATAACTTTTTGCGGATTAAATCGTCTTTTGCCAAAGCGATGGCCGGATTTTTTATCTTGGAGTCCTTTCATCGTTTGATTTACGAACATGAGCAAGATGTGGTTCTTTGGAACTTTCTGAACGCGCAGTTGAATAAATTGGAGCAGGTTGTTTCGGAAAAAAGCGCCCTAGACGCCCTGCTGGCGGATTTTAAAAAAGAATTGCTGGGTGTCTTGGGTTACCGCTCCTCCTTCGCTCCTCCTTCGCGAAGCGCTTCGGATGGACACAGTAAAGCTTCGGAGGACAAGCAAAGCGAGGAAGCAATCGATTATTTCCTGCAGTCCTTGAGCGCGCAAAGATTCTCTTCTTTATCTTTGCTAAATTCTCTTTATGACTCAAAATCAGTTTAAGATTAGAAATTTGTATTCCAGTCCCATTAGGTCGTCTTACAATTTGAACCGTCTTTTGCGATGGCTGTTAGTTTTGGCTTTGCTGGTGGCGGCGGGCGGGGTGGGGTTTTTCCTTTTCAGCCGTTCGTCGTTTAGTCCGGGCAAGGTGGATTTTAAAATCAATGTGCCGGAAACAACTTCTTCCGGGGAAAAAATTATTTACTCTATTGAGTACCACAACAAAAATGAAAAAGCCATTAAAGATTTACATTTAGCCTTCTTTTATCCGTCCGAGGCGGTGGATATCAGAGAGGGTCGACTGGCGTCGCTTCAAACAGAAAGTTTAAAACTGGGGGACCTTGGTCCGGGAGAAGAAAGTAAAACTGAATTTTCCGCTTATTTAGTGGGAAACCGTGGAGATATTAAAAAAGCCAGGGCGGTGCTTTCTTTCTATGGAGAAGGCGTTCCGTCTGTTTTCAAAAAAGAGACGACCGTCGCTACCAATATTTCTTCTTTGGCTGTTTCGCTCACTTTGGTGGCTCCCCCCAATGCTATTCCCGGCCAAGAAGTTACCTATCTTCTGGACTATCGAAATGAATCTTCGGAAGATTTGTCTGATTTAAGGTTTAAATTTATTTATCCCAATGACTTTGTGCTAGTCAAATTTTCGCCGAATAGTTTTTCCTCCAAGGATATTTTAGATTTGAAGAAGTTAAAATTCGGGGAAGGCAATCGCATTTCCATATCTGGAATTTTGCGGGGGGCGGAAAAAGACAGCAAAACCATTTCCGTGTTGTTACAAAGAAAAATCGATAATATTTATATTGATTTTGAAAAGGCCTCGGAGGAGACGTTAATGGCCACTCCCCCTTTGACCGCGGCGGTCTTGGTAAACGAACGAACTGACTATAGCGCCAGATTGGATGACGAGTTGGAGTATCAAATTAAATTCACTAACAATACTGACAAGGACATTTTTGGCTTGACCGCTTCAGCTAAACTGGAAGGTTCCATGTTTGATTTTGTTACCGTTCAGACCAATGGAACTTTTGATAATTCTACCCGCACGGTTGCTTGGGATGCCTCCGTTTCTCCTCTTCTTAACCATCTTGCTCCAGGACAAACTGGAGCGGTCTATTTTAAGATTAAGGTAAAAAACAGTTTTCCTTCCAGCGGCATGGGAGTAAAGGACACTGTAATTAAAGTTACGGCAAAAATGGAAACTTCCATAACCCTGCCCGATTTGGATTTAGATGGTTTGTCAGCCGAATCCGAATTAACAACCAAAATTGAGGAATCTTTAAGTCCTTCTCCGGAAGTGGTACAATAATTTTTCATAATCATGGATAAAAATCAGGAAAATTTGATGGATAAAATTGTTTCTCTGTGTAAACGGCGGGGATTTGTGTTTCCAGGCTCGGAGATTTATGGAGGACTGGCTAACAGCTGGGATTTTGGCCATTTGGGAAACGAACTTTTCAATAATATCGGCACGCTTTGGTGGAAAAAATTCGTGCAAGAGCGAGATGATATGGTCGGCATGCGCGGGGCGATTATTATGAATCCGAAGGTTTGGGAGGCCTCCGGCCATTTGCAAAGTTTTACCGATCCGCTGGTGGAATGTAAGATCTGTCATGAGCGATTCCGCTCCGACCAAGAAGAAGAGGTCAAGGATCACGAACAAACTCATAAAGAAAAGACGAATATTTGGACCGAGCCCAAAAACTTTAACCTGATGTTCAAGACATTTATCGGCACGACCGAAGACACCCAAGCGGCGGCTTATCTCCGACCGGAGCTGGCGCAGGGCATGTTTGTGGATTTTAAAACTATCTTAGAAACCAGCCGCAAGAAACTGCCTTTCGGTATCGCGCATATCGGCAAGGCCTTCCGCAACGAGATTACGACCGGCAATTTTATTTTTCGTACCAAAGAATTTACCATCGCCGAACTGGAATATTTTGTGAAACCCGGAAACGAAGATAAGTCATTTGCCGAGTGGGCCGATTTTATGGAAAGTTTTTTGACTGATGAGATCGGTTTGAAAAAAGAAAACCTTCGCCGTTACGAACACCCGAAAGAGTCATTGGCGCATTACTCCAAAGGCACAACCGATTTTGAATATAAATTTCCCTGGGGGTGGGGTGAGCTGATGGGTTTGGCTTCGCGGACGGACTTTGATTTGCAAAATCACGAGCAGGCCTCCGGTCAAAACTTGAAATATAAAGATGGGGAGACAGGCGAAGAATTTTGGCCATATGTCGTAGAGCCGACCGTCGGTTTGGAGCGGCTGATGCTAGCCTGTTTAATTGAAGCTTACACCGAAACGGAAGCCCGCTCCGGCGAAGAGGAGGCGGTGCATGAGAAAGAGGTCACCTTAAAATTACCGAAATCCTTGGCGCCGGTAAAAGTGGCGATTCTCCCTCTTTCCAAAAAAGAAGAATTGAGCAATCCCGCCCAGGAAATCTATGCCAAACTCCGCAAGGACTTCATGTGCCAGTACGATGAAACCGCTTCCATCGGTAAGCGTTACCGCCGGCAAGATGAGATCGGCACACCGTATTGCATTACTTTTGACTTTGACTCGATCAATGACCAGAAAGTTACTGTCCGTGATCGGGATACGATGGAACAGGAAAGAATAGCGATTTCCGAACTGGCCGTTTATCTAAAAGATAAATTAGAAAAATAGCTATAGCTTGCTTAAATTTTGCAAAGCAAAACTTTAGCTGGCAAGTTGGGAATCAATAAGTCTTAATCAAGTCCGTACGGACTTGATTAAGACTTATTGATTGGCGGAGAAAATTTTGATGTGCTATTTTAGTTTATAGTTCTTATAAAAATGGGAGTTAACTGTGGATTCAAGAATTATCATTAAAGGAGTGGCCGGAGGCGGGGCGGGAGGAGAGGCCCAAGTGAGAATCCAATTCCGCAATGTTTTCCCCGGAATTGGCGGGAGGGTGGTAATTCAACAGCCGATTATGGCGGCTTGGCGGGAGGAGTTTAATCAAGCTCCCGGCATTGGTAAGCGTATTTTTTTAAAACATCTGATTTTAAAAAAGTTGGATGACTATTTTTGCCGTACCGGCCGGTATTTTTTTCCTCATATTACGAGGCCGCTGGGATCAGTTGAAGTGGACAGTGCCTTAATCGGCGGGTACTGGTATCAGTGGGTTTATGGCCGGGAAAGTTTTTCCTGGGAATATCCGAGGGCCGATGGGGGACGGGAATTAGTTACGCTTGAGGAGTGGGGACAATTTACCGCTTGTTTTTACGAGGCCGGAATAAACTTATCCACGGATATCTGCGATGCCGATAACGGCCTGATCTCGCAAAACATCATTCACGAATTTTATAAGTCCTTTGAAACCGATCTTAATTTTTGCTGGAAGAGAATTGATTTTGGCGCCGGCTCAATGCGGATTGATTTTGATAAGTTGTGCCATTTTTTGGAAAAAAACAGTATGATACTGGGAGAGGTTTTGGGCGGAGAGCGTTTGGCCTTGATGATTCTAGCTGGAAAGTTTCTTTCTGAAAATTTGCCTCGTGAGTCCTGCCGGGAATTGGACCGTCTGACGGCTATTTATCGTTTGTCCACTTTGCGGCAAAACACCGCCGAAATTTTTTTACCATAAAACGGGTTTCGACCCGTTTTTTGTTTTTTGATTGCGTTTCATAGTCAATACCTTCGCAACACTTCTTCGGGTGTTTGGTAATTAATTC
>CAZOKW010000010.1:0-24843 GCA_964580765.1 uncultured Candidatus Saccharibacteria bacterium | reverse complement strand
AGGGACGAGATTGTTCCAAATTCTTAATTCTTAACCGAAGCACTTCGTATTCCTCCACGGTCACATAGGTCTTCGATACTTCATCATCCAAAATCCAGTCAGCCAGTTTAGACCAGCCGGCCTCGCCCCATCCTATGGCATAGCGCAGGAAGTTAGCGGACTGCGATTTAAATGGTGTAACAAAATTATCGTTGGCCTTATGGTAACTTCTAGCCAAAGCGCTGTCACCGATTTTACCTAATTCAAAATCCAAGCCAAAATCAAAGTTGATGTCCGGAACAAGATTAGCAAAAAACAAAAAGCCGCCTATGGCGACGGACGCCAGGACGGCCTTTATGATATTGGCTCTTCTCGACAAATGCTCCCCCCAATTATTTTGAGAGGAACCCTCCTTGCCTACTCCGCCGAAGTAGCTTCGGCTACGAAGGCCGGGCGCTCCTTTGGAGTTGCGGGCGGGCAAGGAAAGAACTGGACGTCCCAGTTCAGAACTGGAACTAAAAGAACGATTAAAAGAACTTGGCTCTCGGCTGATCAGTCCACGATATTGCAATACTGAATCCCGATTCACATACCAACGCTTGCCGGTCCAGATTGCTTCTATCCTTTGATGTCTGGCGAGCAAAGAAACATGACTAAGGGCATAATCAAATTCCTTAGCGATGTTTCCTGCCGGCAGATATCTCTGACCGTTATGCAGTAAAACTTTTCCTGATTCAGAGTGCTCAAAAACAAAGGACTGATTTCCTTTTTGATGCTCCTGGAAATTATTGGATTGTTCTTCTTTCTTGAAGTCCAACGAAAACCGGAGGAGCATTTATCTTAAGAGCCAATTAAGACAAAAAAATGATTACACGATTCAATATTGAATAACTGAATATGCAATATTGAATATTCAATTTCTAAGAACTAAATAGATTATATAATTTAAAAGGAATTTACACCAAATACACTTATCAACAGTGAGGATATTATATCTTTTGGAGGCACTGCGGGCTGTGGATTGTCCCGATTCTGTTTACAGAATCGTGGATCCTCGATTTCCGCAAGCGGAAATCGGGACATGGTTTGGACGAAGTATAATACTGGGCGAAGCCCACTTCGGACAAAATCCACAGCCGACAGCGATGGAGCGGAAACGCTGGTGGAGCGACAGTCCGAAAAAGCAATAATGTCTTTAATTTTTTTGAGTTTCCTACTCGGTCATATTTGAACGAGGCAAGATAAGGCACTTCATTCACTTCATATTATATAAAACTTTAGTAAACTGCTACAAAGGTTACTAGACAGCCGAACGGTCAAGGAGCATTTTTACTCCAGTTTTGAGGAGAATTTTGAGGTCTTGGGTTAATGACCAGTTTTCAATGTAAAAAGAGTCAAGCGCCACTTCTTCTTCAAACGGCAAAGCGGAACTGCCGGAAACTTGCGCCAAACCAGTAACGCCCGCTTTGATAGACAAAACTTTTTTATGATGTTTTTCGTATCTGGAGACCTCGTCTGGTTGATGAGGACGGGGACCAACTAAACTGACATCGCCTTTCAGCACATTTATAAACTGGGGTAACTCATCCAGGCGGTAGCGCCGGATAAATTTTCCCACTCCGGTGATCCGGGGATCGTTTTTAATTTTAAAAAGCGGCCCGTCGTTTCTTTCGTTCAAAGCGGACAGATAAGGTTTCAACTCTTCGGCGTTTTTTATCATGGAACGGAATTTTAAAAGAATAAATTCTTTGTTTTGACTGACCCGGCGCAAACGTACAAAAACCGGCCCCTCCGTTTCCCACTTGATAGCAAAAGCAACCGCCAAAAACAAAGGAGAAAAAAAGATCAAAGCAAAAATACCGCCAACCACATCAACAGTTCTTTTTATCACTCTCCCCCATCCGTCCAGATTGGTCCGGCGCAATTCAATCACCGGCACACCGGCCAAAATGTCTACGGAAAAATTGGCGGTGAGGGTCTGATAAATATTTGGAACGAATTTAAAAATGAGATGGTTCTCATTGCAAAAATCTACAATCTCCAAAACTTTTTCCGAAGGATAATTGGGATTGGCCAAAATTACTTCGTCAATCCCCGGATTGCCAACAGCCGATTTTATCTCCTCCACTTCCGGATTTTCTAAATGTTTGACGACGCGGTAACCGACTGAAGGATTTTTTTTGATATCTTCAGTAATTTTTCTGGAGGTCTGATCATCCCCGATAACCAGCACTTTGTGGACGCCAAAATCGTACCGCGCCACCAGATTTTTCTGCAAGTGACGGATTAAAAACCGGCCCAAAGAAACAAAGATGATCGTCAGTACCCATCCGCCCAAAACCAAGAAACGGGAATTGAACAATTCCTGTCTTAAAAAAATAAAAACAATCAATCCTGTCACTCCGGCCGAAGAAGCGATAACCACCCGGGAGAATTCCTCAATTTGTCCGGTAGTAGTTTTTAAATTATATAAACCGGACACGGCAAAAATTACGATAAACAAAATAGCGACGAGCAAAACAAGCAAAATATATTCTTCAAAAGGTAAATTAAATTCAAAAAATACAGGACGGAAAGAAGATAAAATTTTTGTACGGAAAAAATAAGTGGCCAAGCCGGCCAGTATGATCATTAAAAAATCAAACGGCAAAAGAATGGTATTAAAAAAGAGTTCCGATTTTTTCATATTAGAAAGATTTAAGCCACCGAAACTCTATAACAAAACGGCGAAAACTTCAAATTTTACATCATAAAACCGCTTAAAAGCGGTTTTATGATTGCTTGGCAAATCTGTAAGCCGAGTTCTGTTTTTGTGTGATTATTTATCTGGGACCATTATCACTAATGGCCTCAAGCGAGCTAACTTTTCGAACCAAACTTTTACAAGTAAGGAACGCTGCTCTTGCACTCCAGTAAGAATTTGGCCGTTTCACCCTTGATATTACTACCAAGGCTCGCCCCGTCATTCGACGGGGCGCCTCAATCCTTTCGGATTTCGGCGTCGCTGTTCGCATCTCGCGGATTACTCCGGACGGGCGTTACCCGCTACTGTTCTTAGCACCTCTTAAGATAGCGCTAAATAAGTGTTCGGACTTTCCTCCATTACGCTTTTAAAGCGCAACAGCAATCACCCGATTTGCCAAGCTCTTATATTATAGCAATTTATGGAGCTCCCTGTCCAGAGCATAATTGACCATCCGGTCGGCCTCCTTGTTTTCCTCCCGAGGAACATGCTTGAAAATTACCTTTCCAAAATCAATCCTTAAATTCCAGATCTCCAAAAAAAGTTTCTGAATTTTCTCGTCTAGGACTTTATACTGCCCGCCCAACTGACGGACAAGTAATTCACTGTCGACATGAAACTCTACTTCCGCTTCTCCTGACTTATCTTTGCCCACCAGTTGTTTCAACTTTTTTAAAGCAAAAATCACCGCTTTGTATTCGGCTTCGTTGTTGGTGGCCTGGCCAAGGAATTCTCCGTATTCATGCTTCATTCCTCCGCCGAATTTTTCAATGACCGCCCCGATGGCCGCCGGTCCGGGATTGCCCCTGGAACCACCATCGGTATGGATTAAATACTTAGCTGATAAGCTCATAAGCTAATAAGTACATAAGCAAGATGAATCACATCTGGGTTTTAGACCAAGCATGTAACATTTTACTTATTTCTTCGGCTAAATTAAGACTCTCATTATAAATATTTTGTTCTATATATCCAAGTTCTACACTTAATAATAACTGGTATTTCAACTCTTCTAAAGAGCCATCTGAAATATCGTAAAAGTTTTTTGATGCTTTATTAGAATACCTCCTAAAACCCTCTACTATATTAGAGGCCACAGATACCGCTGCGCGTCTTATCTGGCTTGTTAAGCCAAATTTCTCTTCTGATGGAAAATCTTTTGTGATTTGATAAATTTTAATTGCCAGTTGGTGTGCTTTCTGCCAAACTTTTAGTTCTTTAAAACTTTTTATATTTCCCATTTTGGCTTATCGACTTATTAGCTTATGTGCTGTTGTGCTTATTTATAATAACCTAATGCTTCCAAGCCGGGCAAAACTTTGCCGGCTAAAAACTCCAGCATCGCCCCTCCGCCGGTGGAAACATAACTGAATTTGGCCAGCAAGTCCAGTTTGGCCACCGCTGCGATGGTCTCTCCTCCGCCAATGATAGACCACTTCGCTCCAGCCACCGCTTTGGCCACCGTGGCCGTACCACCCGCAAATTGAACGGCTTCCGACAGTCCCATCGGCCCATTCCAAATCACCAAATTAGCATTTTTAATGATGGCCGCAAAATTTTCCGCCGACTGGGGACCGATGTCCACGATTACCTCATCATTGCTCAAGTCCCTGACCGCGGAAACGACCGCATCGGATTGTCCAGTTTTATCTTTAGAAATTAAAATATCAGTCGGCAAAACCAACTTGGAAACCCCGTTTCCAAGTTGGGGAATGGTGATAGAATCATCAATCAAAGAAGCCCCTACTTCAATCCCCTGGGCCTTAAAAAAATTATTAGCAACCGCCCCGCCAATCAATATCTTTCCCGCTTTATCCAAAAAGTTTTCTATCACCGGGATTTTAGTAGAAATTTTTGCTCCGCCCAAAACCAAAACTTTTCCCTTTGCATCAGCCAACAGGGCTTGTGATAAATTCTCGATTTCTTTTTTCATTAAAAATCCCCCGAAAGAGGGCAAAAGCCCAGCCACCGCCACCACCAGAGCATGCCGGCGATGACTGACCGCAAAAGCATCATTGATAAAAAAATCAAAACCCTGCGACAACTCTTGGGCCAGTTCCCCGCTATTTTCTTCCTCCCGCTTATCCTGACGGATGTTATCCAAAAGCAAAATCGGGCCGGTCTTCCATAAAACATTGAGTAAATTTAATTCGGAATGAGGCACCAGAGAAACAGTCTTTCCCAAAATTTCTCCGATTTCTTCCGTAATCGGAGAAAAACTTTCCAACGCATCAAAATGACTGACCAACAAAACCTTGGCCCCGCTAACCAAAAGGTAGTTGATTGTTTCCCGCTGCGCCCGTATTTTAAAATCATCTGACAATTTTCCCTCTTTTACGGGCACATTAAAATCCACCCGCAATAAAACTTTTTTACCGGCTAAACTAGGCACCGGAATTGAGTCCAAAAATTTAATCATGGCTGAAAATTAGAGACAACTTCTAAAATTTTAGAAAACCGGACCGCATCCAAACTGGCTCCACCAACAACCGCGCCGTTGATTTCGGGGTGCCGAAGAAAATCAGTCGCATTTTGTTCGTTGACGCTTCCACCATAAAGACAGTTTATGGTTTGCAGTTTGTAGTTTGTAGTTAAGAACTCTCGGATAAACTTAATGGCTTCCAGAGCGCTTTCGGGGGTATCGGCCTGACCGCCGGGCCCGGTGCTGATGGCCCAGACCGGTTCGTAGGTAAATAAAATTTTAGCCGCTTGTTCCGCCAAAAGACCGGCCAGATCCTTCTCCAGTTGTTCGGCCAAAATACTCTCTCTGGATTCGCCTCTTTCTTTTTCCCCCACCAACAAAACGGGGATAATGCCTGCCTCTAAAGCAATTTTTAATTTTTGATTAACGACTTCGTCCGTTTCTCCCAATCCGTAACGCCGGTCGGAATGGCCGACCAGCACATGACTAACTCCAAAGTTTTTGAGCATAGTAGGTGTTTCAATATCCTGGGCCCCTAAAGAAAATGTCGATATGTCGATATGTCGAGTGATCCTAGCTAACTCTTCCAAAAAAATAAAAGGCGGGCAAATGACGGTTTCCACTCCAGCATATTGTTCTGCCGCTGATGCTTCCATGCTAAAAAGCGCCTGGGCTTCCAATAATGTGCCGGGGTTAGCTTTCCAATTTGCAATGATTATCTTTTTATACATGATGGCTTTCTCCCGATTTCTCATCCTCGATCTTTGATCGGGATAGAGAAATCGAGGATCCTCGATTTTATTAAATTAAAAATGTTTGAATTAGTCTTTCTACAGCTTTTCTGCTTTTCCATTTTTTGATTTGTAACTCTCTGTGTCTTGCTTCTTTCATAGTCTGAAAATTTTGAAAATACACCACTTTCCATGGCCTATTTGATTTAGTAGATTTTATCTTTCCAGAATTGTGCAATTGTAACCTATTTTCAAAATTTTCAGAACTCCCCATATAATATTTTCTTGTTTTTAACGATTTGAGTATGTAACAGAAAAACATTTTTAATTTATAAAATCGGGACAATTGGCGATAATAATTTTTTTATTCATGGGTAAGATGCTTTTTCTTTTGGTGCCTGACAATATACCAAATTATCAATCCGGCCAGAATAATTACTCCGTAAATATCAAACCGGCCAAAGTATTTATGCGTTGTTTCGACCAGCAATTGACGGTTACCTCCCACCAAAAAACCAAGATAAAGAAGAGCTAGATTATAGGGCAGCATACCTAAAAGAGTATAAAAAATAAATCTGCCAAATTTCATTTTGGCAATACCGGCTGGAATAGCAATAAGCATTCTGGCCACCGGAATAATGCGGCCCCAGAAAACAACCTTCCCTCCATGTTTCTGAAAAAGTTGCTCAACATGATCCAGGTCATGTTTTGAAACAAAAAAATACTTCCCATATTTCTCAAAAAACAACCGCCCTGCTTTTATGGAAAACCAGAACAACAAAGCTTCGCCGACCAAAGCGCCCATCGTTATTATGACTAAAACCGACCAGAATCCGAACCGGCCTTGAGATGCTAAAAAACCGGCAAACGGCACAACCACTTCAGAAGGAATGAGAAACAAAGTAACCCGATCCGCCACGGATAAAAGAAAAACCGCTAGAAAATTAATTTTATCCGCGATTTGATCAAGCCACTGAAATGAAAATTCAAAAATTTTAGACATAAGGAAAAGATGACTCTAGGCGTTTCTCAATTGCTCCGCCGCTTCATCTGGGTCAACAACATTGAGAATAATGCCGGTGCTAAAATCAAAACCGGCTAAGTTGCTGTAATGCGGCACAATTTCAATATGCCAGTGATAAAATTCTGAACAGGGTAATTCGGCGCTTTCTCGAACCGGGGAAGTGTGGATAAAGAAATTAAAACTTAGATCTCCATTAAAAACTTTTTTTAATTGGCCCAAACAGAAATTCAGGGTCTCGGCACAGCTTTCCAAACTTTTATCGTCGGCCGTTTCAAATCTGGCATTGGGAACTTTGGGAAAAATCCTCACCTCATATGGTCGTTTGGAAGTAAAAGGGCAAAAAGCTATAAAAAAGTCGTTTTCAAAAACAACCCGCTTTTTCTGTTCCATTTCCCATTCTAAAATGACCTGATGAACTCTTTTTTCATTTTTTTTAAAAAAAACAGCTGACCCATTGATACTTCTTGATACGACCGGCGGAAGAATGGGGGTGGATAAAATTTGGGAATGCGGATGCGGAACAGAAGCACCCGCTAGTTTGCCATAATTATGAAAAATTTGAATATAATCCCCACATTCATACTTGGCAATATCTAAATATCTGTCACGGTAAGCTTTTAAAATAATAGTTGTTTCTTCCACCGTAAAATCCGAAAAAGTGCGTTGATGATCAGTGGTTACCAAAACCTCGTGAAAACCATTGGCTGGCGTCCAAGAAAAAGGGCCGTTGGCGACGATTGGCGCACAAAGACCGGGAGCCACCGCCGGATATTTGTTTTTAATAGCCGTGACCCAAAGTTCTCCGTTTGATTTTTTGTACTCGGAAACAATTTCTTGACCAGACGCTCGAGGGTCATCAAACGGACAAGGAACCGTGTTCTCCGATTCAGATTCGGCTGGGGATTTTTCCGTTGCATTGGGTCTCTTCGCCCGGCCAGCAGCAAATAACACCCAGTCGCCGGAAACCAGATCCTGTCTAAATTCATTTAAATCACTCATAGAATTTTTGTAAGTTTTTTAATTATCATATTTTCCTCTCCATAAGTTTATCCGCACTCGCCAAACCTCCAAAAGCATTTTGATCATACCGGATAATTTGACATGGCTTTCGGTATCGTTGACCCAATGGATCGGCACTTCTTTTACTTTAAAGCCCAGCAACCGCGCAATGGCTAAAATCTCCACATCAAAAGCCCAGCGAAAAATGGTTTGTTTTTTAAAAACCGCTTCGGCCGCTTTCTGCGAAAAAACCTTAAAACCGGCTTGGGAGTCGGTTACCCCCAGAGGCACTAGCATATGCACGATAAATCGGAAAATTCCTCCCAAGAAATCACGAATCCAGGGTTGATGGACGGCAATGACCGCTCCGGTCATCCGCCGAGAGCCAATGACAATATCATAACCACTATTGAAATAGGGTAAAAAATTAATCACCTGATCAATGGTAGTAGAGTTGTCCGCATCCATAAAAAGACGAAATTCTCCGTGCGCTTCGAGCATACCTCGCCGCACCACCCAGCCCTTGCCATGATTGATCTTCTCATCAATCAGTTTTAGATTTTTAACCTGCTCTTTCAAACTGCCGACCACTTCGGCCGTTTTATCTTTAGAGCCATCATTAACCACCAAAATCTCATACTCGTAATTCTGCCGGCGCAAAAAATCATCCACCGCCAAAAGCGTCTTGGCAATTCTTTTTTCTTCGTTGTAAGACGGAATGATAACAGATAAATACATAATTATAACTTCCCCTCGCAGATTGAAAACATTATTGCCTCTTCGGATGCTTGCTCACCGGCGATTCGCTGCACTCGCCGTCGTCTGTGGATTTTGTCCGAAGTGTTGAAGAATATTATACTTCGTCCAAACCATGTCCCGATTTCCGCTTGCGGAAATCGAGGATCCTCGATTCTGTGAAACAGAATCGGGACAATCCACAGACGACAGCGCCTCTTAGGCAATAATGTTTTCAATCTGTCACAAGCTATTTGAACTTGGACAAACGGGAAAGTTCCAAACTCATGTTAACAAAAATTTGAGGGCTCGGCGAGTGTGCCCCTGAAGGACGCTGTGAAGCTGTGGATTGCTCATAACTGGCTTTTCCAGCCCATGCGAAGCATAAGATGGAAAAACCAGTTACTGGACGGAAAGAGTATAATTATTCCGTTAAAAGTAAATACTTTTACTTTTAACTCTTTCCGAATCCACAGCTTCACCGCGAGTGAGGCCTTTCGCAGGAAAAGGCGGAACGACCTGAAGGGGCATACTCGCCGAGCCCTCAGGTTAATATCTTAGGCCCCTCTTTGGTAATCGCCACCGTATGCTCAAAATGAGCCGCCAAGCTGTGGTCTTTGGTCTTGTAGGTCCAACCATCAGGAGCAATCTCTACCGCCGGTCGGCCGGCGGTAATCATTGGTTCAATGGCAATGACCATGCCTTCTTTTAAAATTTCCCCCTCGCCTTTTCGGCCATAGTTGGGGATATATGGCTCCTCGTGCAATTTCCGGCCGACACCATGACCAACCAATTCTTTAACCACCCCGAAACCATTTTTCTCGGCGTGTTTTTGCACGGCGTAACCAATATCTCCGACCGTCTGACCAACAATCGCCTCCTGAATTCCCAATTCCAAAGATTCTTGAGTAACTCGCAATAACTTTTCCACCTCTTTGGAAACTTTTCCCACCGGAACGGTTACCGCCGAATCGGTATGAAAACCCTGATAAATTATTCCGAAATCCAGTCCAACAATGTCCCCTTCGGTCATGATTTTTTTAACAGAAGGAATACCGTGAACTACTTCATCGTTGACTGAAACACAGACAAAGCCCGGAAAGCCGCGATAACCACAAAAGGAGGAACCGATCTTGGCTTTGGGAAGTTTTTTCGCCCAAGACAAAACAAGCTCGCGAGCGAGCTTGTCAATTTCTTCGGTGGTCAGGCCGGGACGGACCGCTTGGGCCAGATTCTGCAAAATCTCTCGCAAAATCTTCCCCCCCTCGGCCATGACAGCCACTTCTTGCTGGGTCTTAATTTGGATCATGGATTTACCGTAGAAGTAGCTTCATTTTGAGCAAAATCTAGATGCTTCATGATATCTCTGGAAACATTCTCAATTGATTGCTCCCCATTTACTTCTAAAATACTATACCCCTGCTTTTTCAAAAAGTCAAAAACAGGCACTGTTCGACTAAGGTGTTCTTGATAACGCCTTGAAACCAATTCTGGTTGGTCCAAAGATTTCCTAATTAATTCGGAACCATCTTCCGGACAAACAATCATGTTTTGAAATTCTGGAAAATTAGGAAAGGGATGGCCGTTAGCGCGGCAAATCCTTCGAGAAATGCTCCGCTTTATTGACTCTCCCTCGCTTAAGTTAACATTAAAAAATAGTAAATTTTCTTTTCCAATTCTTTCCTCAAAAAATGGCAAGAGCTTCATTATTTCATCTACCGTCCGCGGTGATCCACTAAATACTAAACCCCACCT
The DNA here is from genome assembly GCA_964580765.1 of uncultured Candidatus Saccharibacteria bacterium. Taxonomy (GTDB): domain Bacteria; phylum Patescibacteriota; class Minisyncoccia; order 2-02-FULL-40-12; family IGHO2-12-FULL-4; genus JAUYPS01. Next base: position 14,455 of record CAZOKW010000010.1, on the reverse strand, counting down.
TTGATCAATAATTTTTTTGATTTCTTCTTGAACAATTTCTGCTACCCAGTTTGGATCCACCCACTGGCCGGCATCATATTGCTCCTTTTGCTTAGCGAATTCCGGCTTACTTAATTGTGCCACCAAAAACCTTGATGTCTCAAAATGAAAAAAACCAAACTTTTTGGCCAAAATATCCGCTTGGGTCCCCTTACCGGAAGAGATTGGTCCCATCAAAAAAATAGCTTTCATATTTTTCCAGTATAAAACTTTTTTTAAAACAACTAAAGAGAACTGTATCAAACTTTTTAATATTCGTACATGGAGACCTGGGCATCAACTTGTTTGAGAATCTCAAGAATAACCGAGACCACGATCAAAATAGAAGTGCCGCCGATGGTAAAGGTGGTAATGCCGGTAAAGCCCTGTACGATGTTGGGCAGAATAGCGATAATGCCCAAAAAGATGGCTCCCACCAAAGTAATGCGGTTTAAGAGATGCATCAAAAATTCCGTGGTGGCCTGACCGGGACGAATACCGGGAATATAGCCCCCCTGTTTTTGAATATTTTCCGAAATGGACTTGGGATCAAAGGTCACCGCCGTATAAAAATAAGTAAACACCACCACCAGCAAAAAGTAAGCCGTGGCGTAAAAAGTTTGATTCTGCACAAAACTGTTAAATAGGCCGGCCACCTTGGAAATAGCGCTGATATTGGAAGCAACGAAAAAGTTAGCGATCATGCCGGGAAAAAGAAGAATGGACAAAGCAAAAATAATCGGCATTACTCCCGCGTTGTTCACCCGCATCGGCAGATAAGTGGAAACGCCGCCATACATTTTAAAACCCCTCACCCGCTTAGCATAATTGATGGGAATGTTTCTTTGCGCCTCGGTCAGGTAAACCACTCCGGCGATCACTGCCAAGGCCACCAGAGCCAGACCAATGTAAGTAAAGAGCTGGGTATAGTCAAAAACAGCGGCCGTTTGTTGCAAAGCCGTGGGAAATCCGGCGACGATCCCGGCAAAGATCATAATGGAAATCCCGTTGCCGATATTTTTTTCGGTGATCAACTCTCCCAACCACATTAAAAATACCGCCCCGGCCGTGATGACCGCCAGAGAACCGGCCCACTGCATGGCTGAAAGAGGCAGCAAAACTCCCTGTCGGGATAAAAGAAGTAAAAATCCGTAACCCTGCAAAAGGGCCAACGGCACGGTAAACATTCTGGAATATTGGTTAAATTTGGCCTTGCCCGCTTCTCCTCCATATTTATACATCTGCTCCAGCGACGGAAAGATCATGGTCAAAAGCTGCATAATAATGGAGGAAGTGATGTATGGACCTAATCCCAACATCACCACCGACAAACTGGAAAGCCCTCCGCCGGTAAACAAACTGATTAAACTGAAAAGCTGATTGTTGGCAAAAAAGTCCTTAAGACGGGAAGTGTCCACAGCGGGAACGGGAATCGCCGAAGCAATCCGAAAAATTACCAGCATGGCCAGCACAAATAATACTTTATTTCTTAAGTCCTTTACTTTAAAGATTTTTATTACTTTATCCATTATTTAATCTCTCCGCCGGCTTTTAAAACTTTCTCCCGAGCCGACTGGGAAAATAGCAGTCCTTCAAAAACAAACTTTTTGACTAATTCTCCCGAACCAAGAATTTTAATTTTTTTATCTTTGGATTTAATTATTTTCTTTTCCAAAAGAGTAGTCGGGCTGACTATTTCGTTATCAGAAAAAATCTTGTTTACCAGTTCTAAGTTAACCGGTACAGCTTTGGCGCCCCTAAGTTGAAAGGTACGGTGCTTAATGGCCACTTTTTTGGTGGAACCGCGTTTTTTGGGAAAAACCTTCCAAAGCGGCCGATTGCCTCCTCGAAAGTCAGCGCCCATATGCACACCCGAACGGGCTTTTTGTCCCTTACTGCCTTTTCCGGAAAAAGTGCCCCGCTTTCCTCCCCGGCCAATTCTTTTCCGCACCTTTTGTTTATTTGTTCGTCTCAATTCATGTATCTGCATAATTTATGTTTTGTCCCGATTTTTCTCCCGACTAAAGTCGGGATTGAAAAATCGAGGATCCTCGATTTTGTAAGCCACTTTGTGGCAACAAAATCGGGAGTTTTTTTATTTCATGAATTTGCATAATGTTGCCGTTAAAAGGCGGAGGGGAACACTTTTTGCGTCGCATGGAAGGTTCCGCAACGATGGCCATAACGGCTTCGATGGCCCGTTGCGGAATCCCTGTAGCACCGCCGAGACAAAAAGTATGTTCACCGGAGCCTTGGGATAGCTTACTTTGTTATTCTTAACTGCTGGAGCGCCTTAATGGCCGCTTTAGCAATATTAATCTTATTCTTAGTTCTGGAAATAAGCTTGGCGGTAATATTTTCAATACCAGCCAATTTCGCCACTGCCCGAACCGGACCACCGGCCTTCACTCCATTGCCAACTACCGCCGGTTTCATAATCACTTCCGCGCTTTTGAATTTAGCCCTAACCGGATGAGGGATAGTATGTTCTTTAACCAGCACTTTGACCATTTCTTTTTTGGCCTGATGAACCGCCTTCTGAATGGATTGAGCCACATCCCGGCCTTTGGCCACTCCGATGCCCACAGAATTCTTTCCGTCTCCGATCACCACCGTCGCTCTGAAGCTGAATCTTTTTCCACCTTTAGTTACACGGGTTACTCTGGCAATATCCAAAACCTGCTGATCAAATTCAGATTTTTTTTCGTAGTTAGATGAACCGCCCCGGCGGTCACCTCTTCTTCCCGGTCTTTGAGTATTTTGGTTGGTTTTTTGTTCAAACATATATTTTAATTAATGTTTTATACATTCGCCCTGTTGGGCTCAGTATTTCGTCGCCTTCGCTCCTCAAAATTTAATTCCGGCGCTTCTTAAACCTTCAGCTAAAGCCTTAACCCGGCCGTGATATTTAAATCCCCCCCGGTCAAAAACAATTTTAATAATACCCTTCTCTTTGATCATTTCCCCCAAGCTTTCTCCCGCCCGTAAAGATCGTTTGGTTTTATCAGCTTCTTTCAACTCCGCATCGGATACGGCCAAAAGGGTTTTACCGGCCGTATCGTCTATCACCTGGGCATAAATATGTTTGGAACTTCTAAAAACTGAAAGACGGGGGACATCTTTGGTTCCGGTAATCTTGGCCCTGACTCTTTTATGCCTTTTTATCCGACCTGCTCTTTTTTTCTTTGATTGATTCATGGTTTGAAAATTTCGATATTTCGATATATTCTTTTCTACGCTCCCGCTGTGGCCGCTTTCTTGCCGGCTTTTTTAACGATAACTTCGTCTTCGTATTTAATGCCGCTGCCATGATACGGTTCGGGTGGCCGCTGTTTTTTTATCTCCGCCGCCACTTGGCCGACCAGGTCTTTCTCTATTCCGGAAACGGTAATTTTATTTTTTTCCACCTTAAATTCGATTCCGGATGGAGCTTTGATTTGTCTGGGTTCGTTGAATCCGAGGTGAAGTTCCAAACCATTGCCCTTTACCGCCGCGCGATATCCCACTCCCTGAAAAGTCAACACCTTTTCAAAACCGGTGCTAACTCCTTTGACCATATTATTGATCAACGAACGATACAGTCCCCAAAAGACAGAGGATTCTTTACTTACAGCTTCTTTGTTTGTTGCTACCGCCACCTGGCCGTCTGCCACTTTTACCGTTACTCGAGAATCAATCGCCCGGATTAATTCTCCTTTCGGTCCTTTTACTTTAATCAAACCCCCTTCGAGTTTTACCTCAACACCGATAGGCACTTCAATTGTTTTTTTTCCTATGCGTGACATAAAAGTTTTTACCAAATCTCGGCGATCACTTCTCCTCCCAAATTTTGTTTCCGCGCTTCTTCTCCGCTCATAATTCCGTTGGAAGTTGAAATAATCGAAATGCCATATCCGGACATCACCGGTTTAATCTCGCTAATTTTGGCATAAACGCGACGGGAAGGTTTGCTGATCAATTTTATTCCCAATATTAAACGGGCCTGTTCTCCACGGTTTATTTTTACTTCCACGAAATTGTGTTCGGTTTTTTTTATTTTTTTCTTTTTCCTTTCTACTTCAGAAACAAAACCGGCTTCTTTAAGAATTCTGGCTATCTCAAATTTAACCGCAGAAAACGGCACCAACAAACGCTCCTTGCCAGCGTTTTGCGCATTTTTTATCATCGTTAACATATCAGCTATTGGATACATAATCAATCAGTTTGTAGTTTATGGTTCTTAGTCTATAGTTTAAAGATTTCTTTTTTTCTATGGACTAATGACTCTGGACTACCAACTACTCTTACTTACTCCTGGCAATAAGCCGTCGCTGGCCAATTCCCGAAAATGAATACGGCAAACATCAAATTTTCTCATATAACCATATTTTCTTCCGCAAATAAAACATCTCCGAACAATACGGGACGAAAATTTCGGCTTCTTTTTTGCTCTGGCTTTGGTTGATTCTTTGGCCATACTTTCAAGAAATATCGATATGTCGAAATTTCGAAATGTCTATTTTAATGGGAATCCGAGTAATTTTAATAATTCCACTGCTTCTTCTTTATTTTTAGCGCTGGTTATGACCGATACTTCCAAGCCAAACACATCTTTCAATGTCTCATAATGAATTTCCGGAAAGATGCTGTGTTCCGAAATACCGATGTTTAAAACACCTTTTTCAAAGGATTTTTTATCCAGCCCCCGGAAATCTCTGGTACGGGGAAGGGCAATGGAAATTAATCTATCTATAAAATCATACATTTTGCTTTTGCGCAAGGTCGCTTTGTAGCCAATTTTCATTCCTTCTCTAATTTTAAAACTGGCAATGGACTTTTTGGCCATCGTCGCTATCGGTTTTTGGCCGGTCAATAAGGCCAAGTCTTTCTCAATTTTTTCCAACATTTTTTCATCTTTGACATACCTGCCTGTTCCAATGTTTAAAACCGCTTTATTTATTTTAGGCACTTGCATGACATTCTTATAACCAAACTTGGCCCGCATGGCCGGTATCACTTCCTTCCTATATTTAGTTAGTAATCGAGGAGTGTTCATAACAAATTAGTTTATAGTTTATAGTCCTTAGTCTATAGTTTAACTTCTTTTTCTTAAATCTTAACTATAGACTCTTAACTATGGACTCTAGACTATTTCGGCTCTGCATTTTTTACAAATTCTTGCTTTAACTTTTCCCTCTATTTTATGACCGATTCTCGTTGACTTACCGCAGTGAGGACAAATCAGCTGGACACAAGAAACATCTACCGCCCGCTCTACTTCTATAATCTGACCTTTTTGTCCCTGTTTTCTGGGACGCTGGTGCTTCTTAACTTTGTTCAGTCCTTCTACTATCACTCTCGTTCTATCGGCTTTGCTCAAAACCGAAGACACCTTGCCGGTTTTCCCGCGATCCTTGCCAGAAAGCATTTTAACTTTGTCTCCTTTTTTAATCATAAATTTACACAACTTCTTGTGCCAAAGAAGCGATCGTATCATAACCCCTTTCTTTAATTTCTCTGGGAATCGGGCCAAAAATTCGCCCGCCTTTCGGCTCTTTCCCATCCACGATCACCACAGCGTTGTCGTCAAAACGAATATAACTGCCGTCTTTGCGGCGGAAAAGTTTTCTTTGTCTGACCACTACCGCTCTCAAGACATCTTTCTTTTTTACCAATTTGCGGGGCTCCGCTACTTTAACCGAAACCACCACCAGGTCTCCGATCTGGGCGTAGCGCCTCCGGCTGCCTCCCAAAACCTTAAAGACGCCAACTTTTTTGGCTCCGCTATTATCAGCAACACTTACAATTGAACGGGGTTGGATCATAAAATAAGTTTATAGTTTATAGTCAAGAGTCCATAGTTTTAAATTCTTAAATCTTAACTATAAACTCTAGACTAAGGACTCTAGACTTTCCCTATTACTATCCATCTTTTATATTTAGACATGGGGCGAATTTCTTGGATATTAACCTTGTCTCCGATGCGATAGGTGTTATTTTCATCATGCGCTTTGAATTTCCGGGTAATCTTAAAATATTTTTTATATTTAGGGTGTTTGCGCAACCTGGTAATTTCCACCACGACCGTTTTATTCATTTTATCTGAAACCACCATCCCAGTAAGGATTCTTCCTTTTTTTATTTCTTTGTTTGTCGGGTCGTTAGTCATGATTATTTATTTAAAGCCGTCATAATTCTGGCAATATCTCTTTTAGTTTTCCCTATCTGGCTGGAATTCTTTAAAGTATTATCACTTAATTGAAAATTAAACCGGCTCAAATTGCCTCTTAAATCTTTTAGAGTTTCCAGCAACTCTTTTTCTGATTTGTTTTTTAATTCACTAAATTTCATAAGTAATTTTTTCACCTTTTGATAAATCTCGTTTTGACCGGCAATTTAAAAGAAGCCAAGCGAAATGCCTCTCTGGCAATCTGTTCCGTCACGCCATCCATCTCAAACAAGATCCTCCCCGCCGACACCGCCGACACAAATTCTTTTAACGCTCCGGCCCCGCCGCCCATTCCCACTTCCGGAGGTTTGGCTGTCATCGGCTTGTCAGGAAAAATCCTAATCCAAATCTTTCCTCCTCGCTGGATAAACCTGGTCATTGTTCGTCTGGCCGATTCGATCTGTTTGGCATTGATAAAACTTGATTCCAAGGATTTTAAGCCGAAAGCGCCGAAACTCAAGTCAAAGCCCCGGCTGGTTTTCGCCTGCAATCTTCCGACATGAACCTTTCTGTGTTTAATTCTTTTTGGCTGCAACATATTTACTAAATTTCTAAATCCTAATATCTAATCTCTAAACAAGACCTAATGTCCAAATCCAAATTTCCAAAAATTTAGAATTTAGAAATTAGAAATTAGAAATTCATGCTCTTACTCGAACCTCATCCCTTTATAAATCCAGACCTTCACCCCAATCGTTCCGTAAGTGGTATAGGCGGTGCGCTTGGCATAATCTATCTCTGCCCGCAAGGTTTGCAACGGAAGACTACCTTCTTCCAAATGTTCTGTCCTGGCAATTTCCGCTCCGTTTAATCGTCCCGCCAATTCTAACTTAGCCCCCCGCACTTCTCTTTTGTTGGCCATGATTTTACTTAAAACCTGCTTCATCACCCGACGAAAAGGCAAACGCCGCTCAATCTGTTCCACGACCGATTCCGCCATAATTAAAGAGGATATTTCCGGATTTTTAAACTCTTGGATATCTATTTTGACAGCAGTTTTTCTTTTAATCTTCTTCTGTATTTCCCGCCGGAGATCTTCCGCCCCGGTACCTCCCCGGCCGATAATTAAACCTGGCCTGGCCGTATGAATAATAATATTTAAAACATCGGGACTGCGTTCAATCTCAATGCGATCCACGCTCATGTTTTTGAGCTTTTTATCTAAAAAAGTTCTGATGGCATAATCTTCCCGGAAAAATTCCGTGTACTTTTTACCCAACCCAAACCAGCGGGAACGCCATTCCTTATTAAAACTTAGTCTGAACGAGGTTGGTGAAATCTTTTGTCCCATAATTGCTTCGCAATTTTTATCTATTATTCTGCTAGCCATTTGGCTAGACTAAATGCTTTTCCTTCTAAAGAATTTTCTAACTCCTCCCAAAAACTCTTTTTTGACCACCGGCTTTTTAGTTTCCATTAACGGTTTTTTCTGTTTGTCACGAATTTTTTCTTCCAGTATTTCTTCTTTTGCTTCTTTGGCGGCCACTTCCGGTTTTTTAGCTTTCAGTCCCGGCACTTTTTCCTCCAAAACAATTTTAAGGTGAGAGCTTTTCTTTTGAATCATGCCGGCCTGTCCCATGGCCCGCGGCATGGTTCTTTTTATTTTGACGCCTTCGTTGACGACCAGTTCTTTAATAAAAAGGTTTTCCTTCACTAAACCGAAGTTATTTTCTGCATTACTGATCGCCGATTTTAAAAGCTTGGCCAGCGGGCCGGATGATCTTTTCACGATGAAACTAAGCTGATATTCAGCTTTGGCCACCGGCAGACCCTTTAAAACTTTGGCCACTAGCCGTACTTTGCGGGGGGCTATTCTTAAATAATTTAATTGAGCAGTAACTTGCATGATTAAGAAATTTACAATTTTTAATTTAAAATTTTCATTGAATTTTTAATTTTGCAAATGTTTGAAAATTAAGACATTGAAAATTGATTGGAAATTGAAAACTGAAAATTATGTCTTTGTCTTCTCCGGTTCCACTTTAGCCGCTTTAGCGGCATCTATTTCTTTTTGTTTGGCGGCCGCTTCTATTTCTTTTTGCATTCTACCTCCATGCCGGACGAATTTTCTGGTTGGCGAAAATTCCCCCAGTTTATGCCCCACCATGTCTTCCGTCACAAAAACCGGTAGGTGAATCCTTCCATTATGCACCCCAAAAGTGAAGCCAATCATTTCCGGAGTAATCGTCGAAGAACGGGACCAAGTTTTAATGACCGTTTTGTCTCCCACCTTAACCCGGCCTAGTTTTTTAAGCAGTTTTTCGTTGACATATACTCCTTTTTTGATACTTCTAGCCATAATTTTTGATGCGTTATAATAACAAATTCAAGCACTTTTAGCAACTTAGAGGGTGGTGAATACCTGCCACTGAAGGACGCTGTGAAGTTGTGGATTGCTTAGTGACTGACTTTTCCAGCCCATGCGAAGCATAAGATGGAAAAGTCAGTCACTGGTCGGAAAGAGTATAATTATTCCGTTAAAAGTAAATACTTTTACTTTTAACTCTTTCCGAATCCACAGCTTCACCGCGAGTGAGACATCTCGCAGGAAGATGTCGAACGACCTGAAGAGGTAGGTATTCACCATCCCAACATTATTTCTTCCTTCTTCTGACAATAAACTTGCCGGACCGCTTTTTCTTTTTTCTGGTTTTCACTCCCAAAGCATGCTTTCCCCAAGGGGTCTTCGGATAAGGCAAACCGATTGGCTGGGCTCCCTCTCCTCCACCGTGCGGATGGTCCACCGGGTTCATAGCCGAACCGCGTACCGACGGCCTAATGCCGCGATGCCGCGACCGGCCCGCTTTGCCGACAGTAATTGAACTGTGCTCCAAATTGGAAAGTCGGCCGATAGAAGCCATGGAATTTTCAGAAAATTTTCGCAACTCCGAAGAGGGAAGCTGAACCTGCACATAACCGGCATCTTTGGACATGACCACCGCCTTTGATCCGGCCGAACGCACCAAACTTCCGGGCCGACCCGGAAATATTTCCACATTATAAATCTCTGTTCCCTGCGGTATATTTCTCAACTTGGCGCGATTGCCGGGTTTGAGAGGCACGCGTTCCGCGGTAATGACCGTATCGCCGACTTTTAAATTTTCCGGAGCTAAAACATATCTTTTATCACCATCGGCATAGTGGACTCTAGCAATGCGAGCGGTGCGATTTGGGTCGTACTCAATAGAAAAAATTTTGCCGGAAATATCCTTCTTGTCCTGTTTAAAATCTATTTCCCGATAGAGCCGCTTCACTCCGCCTCCCTTGTGGCGAACAGTAATCAAACCAGTGTTTCCCCGTCCGACCGAGCGCTTAAATCCCCCCGTTTTTGATTTTAACGGCTTTATTTTTGACAAGTTGGAAAAGTCGTAACCTTCCATATGTCTTCGCGAGGCGGTTGTTGGTTTATATCTCTTCATAAGTTTATAGTTTATAGTAAAGGGTCATTAGTTTAAAGATCTATTTCTTTCTATTGACTAATGGCTCTGGACTAATGACTTTACTTGGGTATGACATCAATTTTATGCCCGGGAGTTAATTTCACAATGGCTTTCTTAAATCCTGATTTTTCTCCCTCGTAACGCCCCAGCCGTCTTTTTTTAGCTGGCATAATGGAAATCATGACCCGGTCCACTTTCACTCCATACATTTTTTCCACCGCTTTTTTAATTTCTATCTTATTAGACCTGGTAGCCACTTTAAAAACATACTGATTAAAGTTATTCAAAAATCCGGATTTCTCCGTGACATGCGCTCCTTTTAAAACTAGGGAAGTATCGGCGCCGGCCAAATTGGTGGCTGGTGGCTGGTGGCTGGTGGCTGGTTTAGAAAGTTCGGCAACATCCACCTTTTTTTCTTCCTTCATCTTATTTTTTTTGAATAAATTGAAAGTCATAATTGAAATTTATATCTTATAGTGTTCTTTAATGACCGGGATGGCTTCCTGGGTCAGTAATAAAAATTTATTATTCAAAACATCCAAAATGTTCAAACTTTTCGCGCTTAATATCTTGGCGTAGGCCAAATTTCGCACTGCTCTTTCCAAATCCTTGTCGGTATCCGGCAAAACTAACATCAAGCGGTCTTTTTTCTTTTTAGAAATTTTATATTCCTTAAATTTACCGGACAGATTTTTTAAGATCTGATCGATCAGCTTGGTTTTTGGTTTCTCTATTTTGAGACCATCTAAAACCATGAGCTGCTGATCGCCCGCCTTGCCGGACAAAGCCATAAACAAGGCCTTGCGTTTCATTTTTTTGTTTATGCTTTTGGAAAAGTTTCTTTCTTTGGTCGGCCCAAAAGTGACTCCGCCGCCTTTCCAGATCGGAGAACGGATTGAGCCATGCCGAGCCCGGCCGGTGCCTTTCTGCCTCCATGGTTTTTTTCCTCCGCCCCGCACTTCGCTGCGATTCTTAGTGTGAGCCAAGACCTGTCTGGCGTTGCCTAGTTGCGCCAACACGGCTTGGTGCATTAAATTCGCATTGGGCTTCAAATCAAAAATTTCATCCGGCAAATCAATCTGGCTAATAATCTCCCCGGTTTGATTGTATAAATCTGTTTTCATATTCCCCTTATTTCCAAAAGTGTTCCTTTTCTTCCCGGAACAGCGCCTTTGATAGCCAAAAGATTATTATCTTTATCTACTTTAATAATCTTCAGTCCTCTGGTGGTTACTCTTTCTCCTCCCATTCTGCCGGCCATCCTCATCCCTTTCAAGGTATGCTGGGGAAATCTCTGACCAATGGAACCGACATGTCTTTTAACATGTTTGTGTCCATGACTGGCCGGCATACCGTGAAATCCATGCCTTTTGACCGCTCCTTGAAATCCTTTTCCTTTAGAGACCCCGCTGACTTTTACTTTATCCCCCGGATTAAAAACAGAAACATCAACCGTGTCGCCGGTCTTCCACTCCGCCTGGCCACGGGCTTCTTTCAAATGCCTTAATTTACCAAGTTCTTTCAATTGTCCCTGGATGGGCTTAGTTAATTTCTTTTTTGATCCAGAACCGAATTGAATGGCTTCATAACCATCTTTGTCGGCAGTTTTTGTTTGAGTAACTTTCATTGGTTCAACCGAAACAACGGTCACCGGAATAACCGTGCCGTCTTCTTCAAAAATCTGGCTCATTCCCATTTTTTTACCAAGAATAAATTTCATAAATTAAATCGGGCCCTAGCGCCCGATTACAACAAACACGCTAAAGTAAAATTTTTTATTTAATTTTAATTAAAGTTGAAAACATTACATTTTAACTTCAATATCAACACCCGCCGGTAAATTCAGATTCATTAAAGAGTCAATAATACGGGGATTGGAATTAACAATATCAATCAAGCGCTTGTGCACCCTCATTTCAAATTGCTCCCGCGAGTCCTTATGCACAAAAGTGGAACGATTGACGGTATATTTGTGGATAGCGGTCGGCAAAGGCACCGGACCAATTACTTTTCCTCCCACCCGCTCAATCGTCTCCACGATTTGCTTAGCGGACTTATCAATAATCTTGTTATCATAAGCTCTTAATTTGATTCTGATTCTTTGAGCCGTTTCAGTTGTTTTTTTCTTTGCGGTAGCCATTTAAGGTGCAATATATAGAATTACCCAGCACTTTGCTAGCAAAGAGCTGGGTAATTTTTTACGCGATAATTTTGGTGACCACTCCGGCTCCCACCGTTTTTCCGCCTTCCCGGATGGCAAATCTTTGTTTTTCCTCCATGGCAATCGGAGCAATCAGTTTTACTTTGACGGAAACCGTATCACCCGGCATGACCATTTCCGCTCCTTCCGGCAAAGTAACATCACCGGTCACATCCGTAGTACGGAAATAGAATTGGGGTTTATACCCTTTAAAAAATGGGGTGTGACGGCCGCCTTCTTCTTTGGTCAAAACATAAATTTCGGTTTCAAATTCGGTATGCGGGGTAATACTGCCGGGCTTGGCCAAAACTTGTCCGCGGGAAATTTCTTCTTTTTTAGTGCCGCGAAGAAGAACGCCGGCATTATCTCCGGCCAGGCCCGCATCCAACTGTTTGTTAAACATTTCAATTCCGGTCACCACTGTTTTTTGAGTGGGAGTCAATCCGACAATTTCCACTTCTTCGTTGATCTTAACCTGACCTCTCTCAATTCTTCCCGTGACCACTGTGCCTCGGCCCTCAATACTGAAAATGTCTTCAATTGGCATCAAGAACGGTTTGTCCATCTCCCGCACCGGATCAGCTACATATTCATCCAGTTTATTGATTAAGTCCGTAATCGGCTGAAGAGCCGGATCATCTTTGCTTTTGGCTTCCAAGGCCTTGGTCGCTGAACCGCGAATAATAGGGGTTTCATTGCCGGGAAATTGGTACTTGTTCAAAAGTTCTCTGATTTCCGCTTCCACCAAATCCAAAAGTTCCGGATCATCAACCTGGTCAACTTTATTCAAAAAAACAATAATGCTTGGCACACCGACTTGGCGGGCCAAAAGGATATGTTCGCGAGTTTGGGGCATCGGACCGTCAGAAGCCGCTACCACTAAAATAGCCGCGTCCATCTGGGCGGCGCCGGTAATCATATTTTTAATATAATCCTGGTGGCCGGGAGCATCCACATGGGCGTAGTGCCGTTTGGGGGTCTGGTACTCGGAGTGGTGCAAAGCGATAGTAATACCGCGCGCTTTTTCTTCCGGAGCATTATCAATCTGATCAATTCCTTCCACCCGGGCGCTATAACCACCGCCCAATAAATTCAAAGTATGCAAAATCGCCGCGGTTAAAGATGTTTTACCGTGGTCTACATGTCCAATCGTCCCCACATTCATATGTGGCTTTGACCTGTCAAATTTTTCTGCCATTTTTATTAGCGAGCGTAGCGAGCTTTACAAAAATGAGCAATCCCGCTCAAATTTTGCCTCCGCTATCACTTAATTAATGTTTATAAAATACCAAAATTAAACTTCTGCGATATCCGGCCCCGAATAGGGGTTTCGTAGAGAGGATATCGCTTTTGTCTTATCCCGCAAAATTGGGGCGGGATGCCATATCCTTTCCAGCAGCAAGTAATAGGAATTATAACAAATTATAAAAAAGAGTCAAATTGGTGGGTATGGGCTTGGGGAATGTTGCTTTTGGAGGCGCTGCGGGCTGTGGATTGCATGGTTGGTTGGAGTATAATTTTTTCCACTCCAACCAAATCCACAGACCGCAACGAGCGCTGCTTTTCTCGCAGGGAAAAGTAAGAGTCCGGAAAAAGCAATATTCCCCAAGCCCATCTATTTATAATTCGCCCAGCTCTTTTTTCTTAATTTCCTCCTTTAAAATCGCAATGTCCTGATTTAATTTTTCAATCAGTTCTTGCTCGCCCTTCGAAGCTTTAGCGAAGTAGGGCTCGCCCTTCGAAGCTTTAGCGAAGTAGGGATCTTCACCGGATGACTTTTCCGCTCTGATGGCCAGCTGTTCCGGAAAAGCCAGTTTGTCGTGATCGGTTACCGCCGGCACAAAACCTCTGTGATTTTCTCGACGCAATCCGTTTCCTTTATCAGCCATCATGGCCCGATAGGTATCATAAGACATAGCAATCATTTTCGGCCCGTCTTCCCCCACAATCACCGCCGCCCCCAACTCATCGATTAATTTTTGTATATCGTCTATATGCATTGTTCTAAATTGTAACAAAACTTATTTTTATTGCAAGGACAACAAAAAAACGGGCTGATGGCCCGCGTATAGTTTATTTAGAAAATTAATCACCTCACCGAATAATCAAAACCTTTGGCTTTTTTTCATCTTCGCCATTTAAAATCGGGTCGGACTGCTTCAAGAGTTCCAATTGATCTTGGCAGAACTTGCATTCTTTAATGTGTGCGGCGACCATTGATAAAGGCAAAGTCGGTTCTTCAATTTCTCTAGTATCGGCAAACTCCACCAATTCATTTAGAGAGATCGAGTGTTCTGGAAATGCGCACCTCTCAAGTTGCGATAAACTCATATGACGACGTTGTTTGAATTTCCTTTTTTTTGTTTTCAATGTACCCCCCCACTTCAAAGTTTTTCTAAATCTTACCAAAACCTATTTCTAAATCAAGCTCTGCACCTCTCTGCTTTTTTGGATATTATCTCGAGAGGCCTCCGGTAAACAAAGCGCTTTTACTGTATTTTAATTATAGCACACTTATTTACTTTTGTCCATAAAACGTAATGTTTCAATACCTTCGCAACACTTAGGGTAGAATAGATATATGTCATA
>CAZOKW010000009.1:24694-25983 GCA_964580765.1 uncultured Candidatus Saccharibacteria bacterium | reverse complement strand
ACTGAACACTATCGAGAACTAATGGGTGTAGAAGAAAAAAAAGAAAAAGTTGGCCATACATAAACGACTTCGTTGAAACTTCTACTAAAGCAAAGCTCTGATCAGCTCTTTGGTCTCTTCCGGCCCTTTCACTTCAAAACATGCCACTCCAGTATTAAGAGCGGCTGAATCGTTGCCGCCGAGGAAAAGCGCATCGCCCACAAACAGCATCTCGTTAAAATCAATGCCGAGGTGCTTTTTTATTTGCCTGATTCCATATTCTTTATCAATCCCTTTGCAGGTTACATCGATGGAAGTCAGCCCTCCTAATTGCACTTCTAAATCAGGAAGAAATGTTTGGAGAGTGGTGGCTAGTTTCAATCTAACGGCATGGTGTGCCTTATTCCATTCCCCTTTTACTTCTAACGGCGCCTCCTGGCCGACAGCGGAGAAAGTTATTTGTGTCCCCCTATCTTCGATCACTTTCCCGTAAGTTTTTTCCGGATGAGAATGATTCGACTCCTGAAAAGTTTTGGTAAAGGCTTCAAAAACTTTTCTTTTCTCTTCTTCCGAAAGATTTTCGGCATAAACTTCCTGCCAGCCGTTAGCGGCATATCTATAAAAAGTTGAGCCGGAAGTCGGAAACAAAAAAAGATTTTTTAAAAGGTTCGACCTTGGATTTTCAGAAAGGTCGAACCTTGGTCTTGAAGTTAACTTAGCCAAAAATTGCTTTTGGAATTGTTCGTAGCTTCCACCGCTGATAACCGCCACCATCTTTTTCTCCAAAAGTTTTTTAATCAATTCGGCCATTTCGGCATCCATATCTGATTTGCTAGGAGCCAAAGTACCATCCAAATCAAAAATTATCAGTTTAGCTTTTTTATGTTTGTTTTCTATTTTGTGTAACGGTTTATTTTCCAACACGCTTTAATCTTAATACAAGGTTGAGAAAAGAAAAAGCCGAGTTTTGACACCCGGCAAAGGTTGGTGGCGGTCCGTCACCCTCGTCTTGGACCGCCGGTGGCCGGCCTATTGTCATCTCGCAGATGCGCGCGTCTTCGATTAAATCAGAGCAGACGGCCAATGCGGCGAGAAAGGACTGGAATTGCGATTTACTTTGCCATGACCCCTCGCGGGCTCATAAGACAAGTACATTCCAGCAAGGGGTTCCATTCCCATTTTACCAAACCGATGTTATACTAGTCAAACTATGTTATCCATCGGTATAGTCAGAACGCAATACGACATGGCTTATATGATAAAAGCGTTAAATTAATACCATTTCACTTTACGATAAACCTCCCTCCGCC
>CAZOKW010000009.1:20714-24594 GCA_964580765.1 uncultured Candidatus Saccharibacteria bacterium | reverse complement strand
GGTAGGTCGAATCTCTATATTAAATCAACTGGCTCAACTGGCTAGAGCTGTGGTAATCTGGTTCTTATCTCGTTGGTACCAGGCAGCGCGAACACGAATTCGTTCCATAGCCTCGGTAATAGCGCGCGTGGCGCTGGGCGCCAAATGATCCTGGAAAAACTTCTCGATCATATCGGCATCTTCTGCTCTGGCAAAACCGTCACAAATTAGTGAGATGATGCGAGCCAACATCTTTAATCCTCCACCAGAGTAACGTTCGCTAATCTTCTCCCAATTGTCATTCATGAACTGCCAAGCCATACGACGGCCCTGGGCATGAGCGCCCATAGCAGACAACACATAAACGAAATCTCCAGAACGCACTTTACCAGAGTTAAATCCGTACTCCAGTACTGCTGTGAGAATAACTGAATCTGTGAATCTACCCAAGGCATTCAAGAGACGAACTTTTTCCTCTTGTAAGGTCTCTTTCTCATACAACCCGATAAGGATATTGAATAGAGCCTGATTGCCATATTGGGCAGTGACACTGTAAACAGCCACACGTAAGTTTGGATTAACCAACTGCGTGCCGGAGACATGGTCATGGAACCGAGATGCTACTTGAGTAATAGTAGGCCTATCGCCGTAACTACCAAGCGCACCCAATATCTGTCCTCGCAGTAGTTTAGTGGTGTGAGCCTCGTCAGAAACTTCATTCCAACTGAGCCCATCAGCAATCGGCTTAAGCAATAATCTGGCAAATGATGCTAGATGTGCCTCATCTTGAGTTTCTTCGGTGATTAAATCCAAAGCACCCACCGCGCCAAGAACTGCTGTCCAAACAGTGTAATCCCTCTCATTCCGGTACGAGACGAGCAGAGAAATAAGTTGACTAGTAGACAAGTGTCCGGCACGGGCCAGCGACAGTGCATCGCTTACAAGACCATAACGGTCAACTGACATCAGTTGTCTGTTTTGAACCATTTTAGCAAGTGCCTGCCACTGATCTGACCGGTAGTTAACACGAACAAGCGCAACCTGACCATAGTTAAGCTTGAGTAGATGATTGTTGGGCACTTCCAATGACTGAAGCCGTGAATTTAAGACTGTCTTTGTACTCGATAGGCCTCGAAGGGCGTCTCGGGATGCAAGAGTCAACGGAATCTGCCATCGCTGGGCCTTTTCGACATCGGTGAGAGTATCACCCCCGGCCAGGAACCGCTCCTGCAAGATAGTGCATACGCCGTCATCTGATGATTTCGGATCGGCTGCCACTGTAATCAGTGGATACCCCGGCTGTTTAGTCCAGGTATCCATAATCTCACGCACTGGTTGGCCAGATGCCTCACCCAGCGCTTGCCACAGATCTTCCGTGATAGCATTGCCATAAGCATGCTGCTTCAGATATGTCTGCAGACCGGTGCGAAATGCATCAGCACCAATAAAATCATGGATCATTCGGATGACGCTAGCACCTTTGGAATAGCTAATATCATCAAAAATTTGACTGATCTCATCTGGGTGGCCGACCTCAACTTCGATTGAGTGCGTCGAACGTAAACCATCTAGTGACAGCGCGCTGGCATACTCATCACCAACAAATTGAGTCCAGATATCCCATTTAGGAAATAGGTGGTCTAAGGCAAAACTTGCCATCCAGGTTGCAAAGCCCTCATTGAGCCACAGGTTGGTCCACCACTCCATCGTTACGAGATTGCCGAACCACTGATGCGCCAACTCATGAGCGACTACTTCAGCGACACGCTGGTGGGCGGCTGTCGACGAGTTTGCCGTATCAATTAGCACGGCATTCTCACGATAAGTAACTAGGCCCCAGTTCTCCATGGCACCAGCCGCGAAGTCCGGAATGGCAACCATATCAAGCTTGGGCAGCGGATAGGAAATTCCAAAGTACTCGTTATAGAATTCGAGTACCCGCCTAGCGATGTCAAGCGCAAATTGTCCTTGTGAAGATTTTCCAGGTACAGTGTAAACACGCACAACGGTGCCGTTGTTAGTCAAGGTCTCCACACACTCCAGCTCGCCAACAATAAACGCCAGTAGATAACTGGACATAACAGGCGACCGATCAAACTTCACCCTCTTCCGGCCGTCGGCCAGGTTTGTAACTGCACGCACGGGCATATTGGAAAGTGCCATAAGATCAGCGGGTACCACGAGCGTGACATCAAATGTCGCTTTGAGGGCCGGCTCGTCCCAACAGGGCAAGGCCCGCCGGGCATCCGTAGCCTCAAACTGCGTTGTCGCCAGATACTTTTCCTGCCCATCCTCAGAGGTATATTTACTTCTATAGAAGCCGGCCATCTTATCGTTGAGTACGCCTGTATAGTCAATCTCCAGAGACGCACCTCCAACTGGTATTTCCTCATTAAAAACAAAAGTCGCTGTTTCGGCTTTGGAATCCAAACAAACTTCAGTTGGAAAGGATGGGGCGTCCTTATCAAGAAGCCAAAGACGCACACCGGATTTTTCTATAGCTAGGTCCGCAGCGTGAAGGGTAATTTCATGCACCACCTTCCGTACAATAACATTAATCGATACGATACCCCTGAACTTGAAAGTTTCGAAATCGGGCTCAAGTTCTAGATTATAACTTTGCGGGATAACACTATCGGAAAGCCGGCAACTTGCCTTTTCAGACATAGATTCTCCTCTTGGTTGTAAAAGAAACTTGGCAATATTCTAGACAAAATCTTACTTACCGTCAACTAGCGTTGGGAATTAACGAAATTCTTGGTTTTTTAAGGATTTTTGCTAGCATAGGAAGATGCCATTGCAAATCGGTATGGTCAGAACGCAACTAGACATAGCCATGCCGACAACTCCACGAAATTAATCCCGTTTTCGTTCACCATAAAATTCCCTCCGCCAGATTGGAGGACTGTATCAAGAGAACAGACGATTTATTACTTTAACGTCCAAAAAGAAAATTCAAAATCGCAGCAAAGGGTTGGTACTGTAATAATAGAGGATATTGCTGTGGTTGTGTGCAACGAGAATCGCTGTAATTTGCTTGGCAAAACTCTGACCAGGAAGAATAGCCCTGCGGAATTCCCGACTGGTCACCACCTCCTCCTGATGGGGATGTTTGCGGTTTGTAAGCCGTACAGCGAGAATCGTTTGGTTGAGCTCTGCAAAACTCTTCCCACGAAGAGTAGCCCTGCGGAATTTGCGATTGACCACCGTCTCCCTGGGGTGGCCCGCTGTCTCCTGATGGCGGTGCTTGTGGATTATATGCAGAACAACGAGGGTCACCTACCTGGGCCATGCAAAATTCTTGCCAAGAAGAGTACCCCTGCGGAATTTGTGACTGGTCACCGCCCGGTCCGGCTTGTCCGCCCGGCTCGCCCTGTCCGCCGTAATCTTGTATCATTTTTTTACACTCCTCATCTTCTTGGTTAGCCGTACAGTAAACAGTGCACTCCTCTTTATTTTTACAGCCACCGGGACCGCTAAAACCGGCGCCACCATCAGCACCATCCGGTCCGCCAGTATCCATTCCATGCTCCTTGGCCCAATTGGAACAGGTCTGCTGGTTTTCCGAAAGCGTGCAGAAAGATTGACATTCAGTTTTGCTCTTGCAATCGCCGGGACCTGAAGAAATTCCGAATTTTTTGGCCATTTCCGCGTCTTCTGGTGAGATAAAGCCGGCACGCACCCCAAACTCTATACATTCATCAACATGCTCTTCATTTTTGCAGTAATTATCACACGCCTCTCGTGATTTACAATTTCCCGGCCCCTTACCGCCGACCTTTTTTATTATATCGGCCTCCTCTTTGTTCATAAAACCAGCTTCTACTGCAAAATCCATGCACTCATTAGTATTAGAGTCGCTTTCACAATATGCATCACAGGACTCTTTTGTCGTGCATCC
>CAZOKW010000009.1:0-20614 GCA_964580765.1 uncultured Candidatus Saccharibacteria bacterium | reverse complement strand
TCTGAAGTGACCAAATCAAACTCATCCGCAAAGTCAGCGCATTCCCCGACATTATCAGTATCTTCACAATAATTTTGGCAGGAAATTTCGTCCTTACATCCGCCGGGAGCATCGCCTTTTTCTATCGCTTCAACAACTTCTTCAACTTCCTTGATTTCATCATCAGTAAGAAGTTTATGCTTTTTCACAAACCCCAAGCACTCTTTGAGATTAGCAGTATCCTCACAATAAGCACCGCAGGATTCTTCGGTCTTGCACCCGCCTGGGCCGCCGTTTTCAATCACGTCAGAAAATTCTTCCAAAGTCTTTTCCTCTTCTTCACTCAATAAATTATTCGCTCTCGCGTATGCTATGCAGGCGCTCGCATGTTCTAAATCCTCACAATAGTCATGACACTCCTTTTCGCTCCCGCAATTTCCAAGTTCAGGAATCGGAAAACTGACTGTAGAAACTTCTTCATCAATAGGCACTTCTTCAACCGGCAAGTTGCTTAGAGTAGCAAATTCGAGACATTTGTCGAAATTCGCCGGAATTGAGCAGTAATTTTGACATTCCTCTCTGTTCCCGCAATTACCGAGTGATCGAATTGGGAAACTGTCTATGGGAAATGGTACGTCCGGAGCTGGACAATTCACCGGCACACTGCCAAAGACGCTGCTCGCGACAGAATCAATTTTACCATCTTCCTTATATGTTATGACTCCACGTCCGGGTGGTTTAGAATTTTGCGCGCAGTATCGCCGCAATAATTCTTGATAAATCTCTGCGGTACAAGCCCTTCTAAGTTCAGAAATGGTGTTAACTCCGGGTATCGCTTTTTTCGCGTATCCAACGCCGACATCGGGAAGATAAAATGTAGGCGCGTTGACGAAGGTATTGCGAACACTGCAGACGCCTGAAACCTCCGCGGGTTCCTCCGCGCCATAAGCAACGCCGGCCAAACCGATAAACAAACTAAAGACGGCTATGGTCAGAGAAATCTTTGTAAAAAATTGCCTCATATTAAATTAAAAGGGGTTGTTATACGCTTTTTCAATCGGATTGGTTTTATCACCAAACGGATTGGGTTGATCGTCAAATGGATTAGTATCCGGCACCTGACCCTTAATTGGGTTTTGTGTTTTTTCAAAAATTTCGCTCCCTAGCGTGGGGGCTTCTGGTGTCTGTGATGGAAGTGTTTGCTTGCTTTTTGACCAATACCAAAAACCGATTCCACCGGCTACAAGAAGGGTGATAACTACTCCAACAATCATTAATGATTTAGATTGATTATCCATGATAATCTTATTATATTAAATTCAGATATCATAATACAGTCCCCGTTATCCACTCTACTCTAACACTTGGTCTTTGTTGGTTTTTTGATAAACTAACAGGATGTCATTAAGTATCGGGATAGTTGGTTTACCTAATGTGGGTAAATCAACATTGTTTCGTGCCTTGACCAAAAAACAAGTTGATATATCCAACTACCCCTTCACGACCATTAGTCCGAATGTGGGGATAGTGGAAGTGCCGGACGAGCGTCTGGAGATTTTAGCTAAACTCTCCAATTCTAAAAAAATCGTGCCCACGGTCATTGAGTTTATTGACATCGCTGGTTTGATCAAGGGCGCCGCCGTAGGCGAGGGCTTGGGCAATAAATTTCTGGCTAACATTCGCGAAGTGAACGCCATCGCCCAAGTGGTGCGAGTTTTTGAAGACGGAAACATTATCCATGTCCATCAAAAAATTGATCCGGCCAATGACATTGAAGTCATTAAAACAGAACTGGAACTGGCTGACATGGAGTCAAAAGAAAAAAGAGAAGAAAAATCAAAAAAAGAAAGGGACTTGCCTCCTTTAAGTTTGCTGGCCGAGAAAAAAACTATTTTCGTTTTTAATGTTTCGGAGCAGCAGCTGAAAGAAAGATGGCAGCCACACGAGCCACTGCTTAAAATTATAGGCGATAACGAATATGTTATTTTGTGCAATAATTTTGAATTGCTTTTGTCGGAATCAAGCGCAGAAGAGCAAAAAATATATCTGGAAGAAATGGGGATGGTAGAATCCGGTTTGGATACTTTAATTAAAAAATCATACCACTCGTTAAATCTGATTACTTTTCTGACTACCGGCGAGGACGAAACCCGCGCCTGGACCACTGAAAAAGGTACTTTAATTCCCAAAGCCTCCCGCGCTATCCACACTGATTTTGAAAAACTATTTATCCGGGCAGAAGTAATTCCTTGGCAAAAACTGGTGGAAGCCGGCTCCTGGGGAAAAGCCCGTGAAAACGGCACTCTGAAACTGGTCGGCCGTGACTACATAGTCCAAGATGGAGATGTGGTGGAGATTAAAATTTAGCTTCGTGATTGTATCTTTTTACGGACGCTCACTTTTTTCCTGCGAAAAAGTTCGCTCATTGTAAGCTGTGGATTCGGAAAGAGTTAAGAAGATTAATTATACTCTTTCCGTCCAGCTCGCCCTTTTTCCGCATAATTCTGCTGAATAGACTGCAAAAGAGGCTCGCGAGCAATCCACAACTTACAGAGCCTCCAAAAGATACAATCACTACACTTAACCACAAGCAACGAAAAAACCGGGTTTCGTACCCGGCGAACGGTTGCTTTCGCAACAAGTATATATAAGTACAGCTCCTACACCCTCTTCGGAGCCGGCCAAGAACAGAAGCTTCCTGACTTGGGGTTGTAATTCCTGGCTCAGCAAACGGCCGTAACCGCACCGAGTCAGTAGCTAGGCGGACGCTTGCCCCATGCAAACATCAAACCTAGGAGGGGTTCCTTAGTAAAAACAACATTTTCAAGCGTTATTTGCGCTAAGCAACCTCTCCTAGACTAGCCTGCTAACAGTATAGCAAATCGATAGTACCCTTGTCAAGTCCGTCCGGATTTGTATAATTAATTAGAACTTTAAGAAATTTAAAGGGAAAGAAATGGATTGGAAAAGCAAGAGGTATTTAATTCCTAAAACTGGCCTTCTGGATGAATTCAAGACCTTCACGGACATGGTTGAGGGAACTTATCTTCAAGATATCCCGGAAAATGCACTGATTGAAGTGCAAGCCGAGGACATTATTTTGAATATAGCCATCATAGACAAAGACCGCGCCGAAATAGCAGTCAAAGGAAATGTTAACTTTTTTACCACTCCGGAAACTTGCCTTCTGGCTGGCTCTACTTTAGGAGGTTCATTTTTAAAAATGCGCTGGCTGGGAGTAGGATTTAGGATAGAACTTCATCGCTTAAAAAAGCCCCTCTTAGACCCCGCGCACGTAATCACCACTTCGTTTATACAAAAAATTAACATTTTGGAAGATCCGGACGCCATCTTGAACTATCAAGACAAAGCCCTGGCGCTCATTGAAGAAGCGCTCAAAAATTCCCGCACAAATTGACTTCGTTGTGCGGTTTTGTTATCATTGGACGATATTAATATGCTGGAAATAGAACAAAAAATAGAAAATTATGAGTTGGGATTTCACCTTTTGCCGGAACTGGAAGAGGGTGAAATTGCTGAAAAAACCCGGGAAATAGAGGGGCTGATTGCTAAGTTAGGCGGAGCGGTAACCAATTCCCAACAGCCCAAAAAACAGCATCTCTCCTATCCGATTGACCACAAGAAATATTCTTATTTTGGAGTAATCAATTTTAAACTTCCATGCGGAGAGGCTGACCAACTAAGAGACACGCTAAAGTTAGATGAAAAGGTTTTGCGAACCCTAGTTTTGAAAGTAAAAGAGAATCAAAAGATTTTGCGAGTCCTGAAAGACCAGTCCTCCAAACCGAGAATCAGAACCCACACTCCGGCCAAACCGGACAGCAAGCCAAAAGAAGAAATTAAACCGGAAGTAATGGAAAAACAGATAGAAGAAGTAATCGGCAACATATAATAATCTCGAGAGGCTCCGGTGGACATACTTTTTCTCGACGGCGCTCGAAAAAGTGTCCCCACTCCGCCTCTGTACGATATCGTCATGAACTTAAATCGTGTCATCTTAATCGGCAGATTAGCAGCGGATCCGGAAAGCCGGACTACGGCTGGCGGACAAGAAGTGGTCAGTTTAAGAGTGGCCACTAACCGGACCTGGAACAACCAGCAAGGGCAAAAACAGGAACAAGTTGAGTTCCACAGTATTACTCTTTGGGGCCGATTAGCCCAAATTGCCAATCAGTACCTGAAAAAAGGCGGCTTAGTGATGATAGAAGGCCGATTGCAAACCAGCAACTGGACTGGACAAGACAATGTCAAACGCTACCGCACGGAAATCGTCGCCGAGAATATCCAGTTGGGACCAAGGTCATCCAACCCATCAGCTAGTGGTTCTGAAGGTTCCTCTTACCAAAGTGGAAATAACCCGTGGAATTCTGGAAATTCCAGTCAAAAATTTACCTCACAATCACCTGTTAAACCGGCCGTAAAAGATATGCCGGAAGAAGAAATCCCAGTAATTAACGAAGACGAGCCCATTCGACAAAATCCGGATGAATCCATTATTTCCAATAACGAAATTGAAGAAGCGGAAGTGGATTTAAAAGACATCCCGTTCTAGTCAATAGTCCTTAGTCAATAGTCTAGAGTTTTAAATCCAAAACTATAAACTAATGACTATTAACTATAAACTGTCAGATGGTTTGTGATATTTGTCAAGAAAAAGCCCGTACGATTGATTATAAAGAAGTAAAACTTCTCCGCAAATTTGTTTCGGGACAATTTAAAATTCTTCCCGGCCAGCGTAACCGACTTTGCCCCAAGCACCAACGCCAAATCATGCAGGCGGTCAAAAACGCCCGTTTTATGGCCTTGATGCCCTATACCAGAAATCAAACCAGAAAATAAAGTAAGGAGGGGGTTGCGGTGGTTAAAAAAAGACCGGCTGTTCATTCAAATCTAGATGGCTTTTTAACTTTAGCCGTCAGTATGTTATTTTTCTTTTGTTTTTTGGCCATCCCCCAATTTTTCCTGGCCATGTTAGATAAAACGAACAGTACGAAAGAAGCACTGGGGTTAGTATCAGCTTTTGAAAAAGCACTTTTCAATCTGGGAGTATCCTCACTTTTCACAGGAATAACTTATCTGCTTATTCTCATCCAAAACAACCCCCGACCAACCCAAACTTGACTTTAGTCAAGTTTTTTGTTACTTTAATGACAACGGTTCGTTGAAAATAGGAGGGAAAAGTGAATGTTTTAGAGTGGATTGATGCAAAAATCCTTTCGTTTTTTACCAAAATAAGCCATAAGTTTCAACGGCTAACCGGAAGGACAAACTTTTTTCTGGCCAATATCTGCCTTACGGTACTGGCCATGCAAGTTGTGTTAAGAATAGTTAATTATTGGTTTCCAGTAATAACACAAGAGACGACTGGTTTTGATTTATTGTTTTCCTTTCTACTGGCATGCTTTATTTCCAGTGATAAAAAAGTACAGAAAAAGCTGATGAAGTAGCGTTTGATAGTGACAGCGCACCCTCCAAAATGAGATTTTTATTAAGTGCCAACTATATTATAAGAGTGGCATGTGTTATATTTTCCATTATGTCATTGGTTGCAATTTATCAAATAGTTTTAGGGGTGCTTCCAGTAAAAACCAGTAGATTATTCGAGCTTATTAGTTATGCTGGTGAGATAGCATTAACCTGTTACCTTTATTTTACCAAGGTAACTCCACTGCCGCCCGGCAAAAGCAGAGTCAGAGAATGGCTGGGATCTTTCGGCAAAGTTCTCGTCCCCATTCCCGTTAGAAACAAATAACCCACCAAACCCGGCTTTCCCCGGGTTTTTGAATGCAAAAAAAAGAAAATAAGAGCGGTTAGCTCGCCGCTTTCGTTCAAATATGACTGAGCAGGAATCTTGGAGCAGAATTGCGACAAGATGGAGTCAATCAACGAAGGTTTCTGAAATCAAGGCCGGAAACAAACAATTCGGTCCGACTCTTGGAGGGGTACTGAATTTTTGTCGGCTTGATGAAGAAACCAAGTATGATTGGCACTGAGCGGGAATCTTGAAAAGAAAGTGGCAAGCCAACCGCCCAACTTACACTTCTTGGACCGCCACCGCTTTTCTGATCGCCCCCAGAATTTCTTTTTCTACTTTAGGGTTTTCTTTTAAGAACAGACGCGAACCTTCCATCCCCTGTCCCAGCTTTTGCTCGCCAAAGTTGTACCAACTGCCGGCTTTGTTAACTACCCCCAAAAGTACACCCGTATTAACCAAGTCAGCCATCTTTGAGATACCCTCGTTGTAGAGAATATCAAATTCGGCCACCTTGAACGGAGCGGCCACTTTGTTTTTGACCACTTTAACTTTGGTACGATTGCCAATAATTTTCTCGCCGGATTGGATTTGCGCCGCCCGCCGGATCTCCAGCCGCACCGAAGAATAAAATTTCAAAGCCAGTCCGCCAGTAGTGGTTTCAGGGTTACCGAACATCACCCCGATCTTGTGGCGAATCTGGTTGATAAAAACAACAGTCGTATTAGTTTTAGCCACTATAGCCGTTAACTTGCGCAAAGCATGAGACATCAACCGCGCCTGCAAGCCCATGTGTTGTTGGTCCATTTCTCCTTCAATTTCGGCCCGCGGAGTCAGGGCGGCCACCGAATCAATCACTACTAAACTTACTCCTCCGGAACGGACCAAGGTCTCCACAATTTCCAAAGCCTGTTCGCCATGATCCGGCTGGGAAATAAGCAAATCGCCAATCTTTACGCCAATTTTTTTAGCATAATCAGGATCCAAGGCATGTTCAGCATCCACATAAGCGGCCACCCCTCCCATCTTTTGGACTTCTGAAACGAGATGCAAAGCCAAAGTTGTCTTACCGGAACTTTCCGGCCCATAAATTTCTATCACTCTCCCCCGTGGCACTCCACCCACCCCCAAAGCTAAGTCTAGTGAAATAGAGCCGGTGGGAATAACATCCACATCCACTTTGCGCGCATCCCCCAGACGCATAATCGAACCGTCTCCGTATTTCTGCTGAATTTCCTTGACTGCCAACTCCACCGAATCATTTTTACTTTCCATTTTTACTTTTGCCATAGTACTAATAATCCCTCCTAAATAAATTAAAACTTATTATTAACTCAAACTTCGTGTTGGTCTAAATCATCACTTGGCGCTTCCTGGGCTACTGTGCCATCGTCATTGGAACGCCCAATAAAAACTTCTCGCGCTTTCGCTCCCTCTCCTGGTCCAATCACTCCTTTTTCTTCCAATAAATCCAGCAAGCGGGCCGCTCTGGCATATCCTACCCGCAAACGGCGTTGCAGTAAAGACGCCGAGGCCTTGCCGGCTTGCGCCACTACCACTTTGGCCTCCTCATACATTTCATCGCCCATTTCATCTCTGGAGTCACCTCGGCTATCGGCAATAACAACATCCGGTTCCATGATCAAGTCCTTTGGTTTCTCATTACCTTCTTCTGGTTCCCCTGCTTCTTCGGCCACTTGCTCCGCCTGTTTTTTAATAAATTTAACCACATCTTTGACTTCTTGTTCAGAAACAAAAGCCCCTTGAATTCTTCTTGGCTTGGCCGTATCCCCCGCCTGGTAAAGCATGTCTCCCCTGCCCAATAATTTCTCCGCGCCCATGCCATCTAAAATAGTCCTGGAATCAATGCCGGAAGCCACCTGAAAAGCAATACGCGAAGTAATATTAGCTTTGATCAAACCAGTGATAACTTCCACCGAAGGTCGTTGAGTGGAAACTACTAAATGGATACCCACCGCCCGAGCCATCTGGGCGATGCGGACAATCGCTCCCTCAATGTCTCTTCCATGAGAGGCCATCAAGTCGGCCAACTCATCAATGACCACCACAATAAAAGGCATCATCTGGGCGTCTTTTTTGACGGCTAGTTTAGTATTGTAAGAAAAAATATCCCGCGAGCCGGACTCGGAAAGCAATTCATATCTTCTTTCCATTTCCTTCACCGCCCACTTCATGGCATTAACCGCTTTTTTGGGGTCAACAATAGTGGGCGTAATCAAATGCGGAATGCCGTTATAAGCGGTCAGCTCCACTCTTTTCGGATCGATCAAAATAAACTTGAGAAGATTGGGAGAATGCCGATACAAAAGGGAAAGGAGAATAGCGTTGATGCAGACCGATTTTCCGGTGCCGGTCGCTCCCGCCACCAGTAAATGAGGCATTTTTTCCATGGAAGCAAAGACCGGAAAACCAGCCACATCCCGGCCTAAGCCAATCGGCAAAACCGCACTGCCTTTTTTAAACTCTTCTTCCTCAATAATATTTCGCAAACCAACCAGGGCAAATTTTTTATTCGGCACCTCAATCCCCACCAAAGACTTGCCGGGAATGGGCGCTTCAATACGGATGGGATGCGCCGCCAAAGCCAGGGAAATATCGCTATGCAAAGAGGTAATCTTGGAAAGTTTTACCCCCACCGCCGGACGCAAAGTATATTGGGTCACCGTTGGACCAATGGAAACCTCCCCCATTTCCACCTCAATATTAAAATTACTCAAAGTCCTTTTGATAATATTGACATGGGCGTTAATGTCTCCGGAACGCGGCTGGTCGGTATCGGTATGCAAAAGTTCCAGTGGGGGTGTGGTCCATTTGTCGGACTTGCTTAATTTAAGAACAAATTCTTTGTCTTCATCGGAAGGATTTTTCCGTCCCGGTACTGAAGTTGCCTGGGCCAGTTTTTTGGTCTGGTTGGTCCCCGATTCCTCTTTCCCGTCTAATATTTCCGTCCCCCGTTTAATCACTACTTTGTCCGGCAGGGGCTCTAATATTCCCTCTTCTTTTTTCTTGAAAATTAAACCGACCATGGAGATATTTAGGGCGGTCAACAAAGAAATGAGCAAAAGCAAGAGTAGGGCAATAAAAGAGGCGGTAAAACCAAAGGCCTTCAAGGCGGGAAAACCTAGAACAGCTCCGAAATATCCGCCTTGCACCACTCTAATTTTAAAATCCCCTCCGCCCAAAATGTAAAAAATAGCCAAAAAAGATAAAACAAAAAGCAAGGTGCCTAAAATAGCGCTAGTGTAAATTTTACGCGAAACGGATTTAACAAATGAGATGCCAAGAATTAAAAAAGCCAGAGGAATCAAAAAAAATCCCCAGCCAAAAAGCGACTTGGCTAAACTACTAAACATATTCCCCACTGTCCCCGCCTTATTAAAAAAAGCCAAGCTGGTCAGAATAACCAATCCGAAACTCAAAATGGCCCAAATACTGTTCTTGGTCTCCTGCGCCAAATCAAAAGTAGATTTCGGTTCGCTTTTTACTGGTTCGTGTTTTTTGTACTTCTTGGACATAACAAAATTATATCAAAACAAAAGATATTTTGTAAATAAAATATGTCCCTATTTTTTCCTTAGCGGTGTTATCCCCAGATCTTTACAAATCTTTTTAGCCAATTCTTTGTGTATCTCATTATGCCTTGGGACAGTAGAAGTTCTTCTAACGGAAGTATTAAAAAAGACGCTGTGTTTCGCGCCTTCTCTCACCAAAACACAGCCCATTTTAAGAAGATGCCGAACAAGATCACGACGCTTCATTTCAATACTAGCTTTAATGATTCCCGAATAACTTTTCGGTCAGAGAATTCTTTTTTGTTTAACTCTCTGTTAACTTCAATAATCAGAGCCAGGGCATCCTTTAAATTTTCTCTGCATTCTTGGAGAGTTTTTCCTTGGGTATTTACTCCGGAAATTTCCTCCACCCACCCCATATACCATTGGCCATTTTTTTTATAAGACGCCGTAAATTTCATATAATCAATAGTATCATTATTAAAATAAAAAGTAAAATAAAAAACGCCGGTGGAGCGGAGAAACAAATGTTTCTCCGCTCCACCTAGCGTCAACTCAACTGCGGGGTTTCATCTTTGGCACAACCGATTGCGCTTCTGTCGTGCCGGGATTGTACTCCCAGCGGACGAATTCGTAGGCGGGATAGACCACGCCTTCAATGTTGCGCTCGGCAATCTGAATCTGAACTTTCTGAACTGAATTGACCGGCAGTT
The DNA here is from genome assembly GCA_964580765.1 of uncultured Candidatus Saccharibacteria bacterium. Taxonomy (GTDB): domain Bacteria; phylum Patescibacteriota; class Minisyncoccia; order 2-02-FULL-40-12; family IGHO2-12-FULL-4; genus JAUYPS01. The sequence continues at coordinate 10,616 of CAZOKW010000009.1, read as the reverse complement.
CCGGATTCCGCTTTACCAACAGGATACCATTGGCATCCTCCAGCGGCACGATAATTGACCTCTCCGGCAGATTCCGGTCCGCGAAGTCAAACACTCTCGCCCGCTCGAAATTACCGTCGTCATCCTCAAGATCGACCAGGTAGGTATACCCAAGCGCATATGACACCCCTTCCTCGATCGCCGACTTGGCGCGGCTGTAAGTCCAGTAGGCCATGGCCACCACCACAAACATTAAACCAAACAAAAATGGCTTTTTTGGCCATTTTTGAGCAATATTACCTTTAGGTGAGTTGGGGTATTATATCTTTTGGAGGCGTTTAAAACTGTGGATTGCTCGCGGACCTCCGACTGGCAACCCATGCGAAGCATAAGATGCCAGCGGGGGTCCGCTGGTCGGAAAGAGTATAATTATTCGTTAAAGTAAATACTTTTACTTTAACTCTTTCCGAATCCACAGTTTTAATGAGTGAGTTTGCTCGCTGGAAGCAAATGAGCGTCCGGAAAAAGATATAATACCCCAACTCACAACAAAAAACTATTCCGGTTCCGAAACATCAAGCACCTCTTCATAAGCCGCATTGTATCCCGTGCCAGCCGGAATGAGACGGCCAATAATGACATTTTCTTTAAGTCCGCGCAGATGGTCCTCTTTGCCGATAATGGCCGCGTCAATCAAGACCCGGGCCGTCTCCTGGAAAGAAGCCGCCGAAAGAAAACTTTCGGTCGTTAAAGAAACTTTGGTTACTCCCAACAACATCGACTCAAAAGTGGCTTCCTTGGTATCTTCTTTTTTCATTCGCTCATTTTGTTCTCTCAACTGTCTTTTTTCCACCACATCCCCCGGCAATAAATCCGTATCGCCGGCATCCATCACTCTCACCCGGGAAAACATTTGCCGGACAATCAGCTCCACATGTTTGTTGTTAATTCCCGAACCGGTGGCAAAATAAACTCCCTGCACTTCTTTAATAATATAACGAGCCACTATATTAATATCTTTGGTCACCCCATAAAGTTCTTTGGGGTCAAGATGTCCTTCGCTTAATTGCTGCCCAACCGTCACCAGGTCCCCCTCTTTCACCCAAATTAACTGGCCAAGAGGAACGCCGAATGTTTTTTCTTCCCCGTTGGCGGTTTTTATCTTGAGCGCCGATTGACGAACTCCTTCTTTAATCTCGGTCACCTGACCATCCACATCCGAAATCGTCGCTTTGAGCGAAGGAGTCCGCGCTTCAAAAATTTCCGTCACCCGAGGCAAACCCATCGTAATATCTCCTCCGCCGGCCACTCCTCCTGTATGGAAAGTCCTCATGGTCAACTGGGTACCAGGTTCGCCAATGGCTTGGGCGGTCACAATACCGACCGCTTCTCCCATCTTCACCAGTTTATTCTTGGAAAGATCATATCCGTAGCAATACTGACAAATTCCATCTTGGGCCTTACAGGCCAAAATCGAACGGATTTTTATTTTTTCCAAATCAAGGCCGTTAATTTTTTCGGCCAAGTATTTGTCTACCAAAGTTCCTTTTTTGGCCATCACTTCCCCATTTTTATCTTTAACCTCTTCCAAAATGACCCGCCCTTTGATTCTTTTACCCAATGGCTCTCCAAATTCCCGGCCGTCTTGGTTGTACATGACATAACCCTCTTTGTCTTTGCAGTCCTTGGCTTTAATCACCACATCCTGCGAAACATCCACCAGCTTTCTGGTCAGATAGCCGGCTTGAGCGGTGTTTAGCGCCGTATCCACCAAACCCTTTCTGGCTCCATGCGTGGAAACGAAATACTCCAAAACATTCAGTCCTTCTTTGAAAGAACTTTTGACCGGCAATTCAATAATTTCTCCGCTGGGATTAGTCATCAGTCCTCTCATGCCGGTCAGCTGATTGACGGTAGACCAACTGCCCCGCGCCCCAGATTCAATCGTAATATAAACCGGGTCGTTCTTATTAAAGCTTTGTTTGACCATTTTCTCCAGACGCGATTTGACATTGGTCCAAATTTCAATCGCTTTGGATTTTCTTTCGTGTTCCGTTAAAAGACCCTGATTGTAGAGATCGCGGCCTTCATCAATTTGTTTATCCGCTTCTTCCAACATGGCTTTTTTCTCCGGAATATCCCGTAAATCGAAGAAAGACCAGGAAACACCGGAAATGGTGGCGTAGTGAAAACCCAAATCCTTAACGGTATTGAGAAATTTAACGACCGCTTCCTCTCCCAAAGTGTCTAAAATTTCCGCTTCCAGATGCTTGAGATAACCGCTGGTCATATTTTTGTTGACAAAAGAAAAGCTTTCCGGTAAATGCTGATTAAAAATAAGGCGGCCGACCGTCGTTTCAACAAAACCATATTCTATAGGCTCATCCTTTTCCAAAGGTTTGTACGGTTTGACCTTGATCTTAGCCCGCAAGTTAACAAAATTATTTTCGTAAGCCAACAAGGCCTCTTCCTCCGAGGAAAAAATCTTTCCTTCCCCAGCCAGTCCCTCGCCCATCTGGGTCAGATAATAACAGCCAAAGACCATGTCTTTGTGCGGGACGGCCACCGGCTCTCCGTTGGCCGGTTTTAAAATGGCATGGCTGGCCAACATCAGTTCTCTGGCTTCCTTTTGCGCCTCATCAGTCAGGGGAAGATGGACGGCCATCTGATCTCCGTCAAAATCAGCATTGAAAGCGCTAGTCGGCAAGGCCGGAAAAGTAATGGCCTTTCCCTCGATCAAATGAGGATGGAAGGCCTGAATACTTAAGCGGTGTAAAGTTGGCGCGCGATTAAGTAAAACCAGTTTGTCTTTGATGGATTCTTCCAAGGCCTGCCAAACTTCGGGGATCTGCTGTTCAATCAAACGGCTGGCGGATTTAATGTTGTGAGCTAAACCAGCCTTGATCAGGCGGTGCACCACAAACGGCTTGAACAGTTCCAGGGCCATGTGTTTGGGCAAACCGCATTCATCAATAGACCACTTCGGCCCGACGACAATAACGCTACGGCCGGAATAATCTACTCTCTTACCCAAAAGGTTCTGGCGGAAACGGCCGGTTTTCCCCTTCAGCATGTCTGCCAATGATTTTAAGGCGCGTTTTTGGCCGGTTGAAGCGGCCACCATCGTCTGACTGCGCCGCATAGCGCCGTCAATCAAGGCATCCACCGCCTCTTGCAACATTCTTTTTTCATTTTTCGTGATAACTTCCGGAGCATGAAGTTCCAGTAAGTGCTTTAAGCGGTTATTGCGATTGATGACTCGCCGGTAAAGATCGTTCAAATCAGCGGTAGCAAAACGGCCGCCGTCCAATTGAACCATGGGGCGCAGAGCGGGAGGAATAACCGGCAAAATATCCATAATCATCCATTCCGGACGGATATTATTTTTGATCATGCCCCGCAAAAGCTTTAAACGACGGATCATCTTCTTGCGCAAATTGGGATTGTCAACCGTTTTAAGTTCAGTGTCGATCTGTCCGGCGGTTTCTTCCAAATTCATTTTGGTCAAAAGATTTTTGACCGCTTCCGCCCCAATGCCCGCCTCGAAAACCTCTCCATATTTCAAAGAAAGATCGCGAAAATCCAGTTCAGATAAAATCTGGTATTTTTGGATGTTGCGAAGGTTACTTTTCTCCAAATCCTTATGCTCTTTCAGCCGCAGAGCCTCTTCTTCATCTTTGGCGTTTTTAATTTTCGAGCGAAATTCATTTTCAATTTTTTTCATCGCTTCCGCTTTCAGCTCCTCATTAACCTTAAAAACAATGTAACTGGCGAAGTAAACCACTCTTTCCACTTCCAAAAGAGAAACACCTAAAATCAAAGCAACCTTGGAAGGTACGCCCCGCAAAAACCAAATATGAGCCACGGGGGCCGCCAGCCGGATATGCCCCATCCTCTCTCGGCGCACCACCGATCTGGTCACTTCCACTCCGCAACGGTCGCAAATGATTCCTTTGTAACGGATTCTTTTGTACTTTCCGCAGTAGCATTCAAAGTCCTTCACCGGACCAAAAATAGCCTCCGAAAACAAGCCGTCCCGTTCCGGCTTTTGAGTGCGGTAATTAATCGTTTCCGGCTTAGTCACCTCTCCGAAGGACCATTCCAAAATTTCTTCCGGTGAAGCAATTTTTAGTTTTAGGGCAGAAAAGTTATTCATGACTTAGTTAGAAAGTTCATCAAGTTTTTCAAGTTCATCAAGTATGATTTCTTACTTTATAAACTTTATAACTTTACAAACTTGATAAACTACCGTTCCACTAACTCCACACTCAATCCCAACCCTTTAATTTCCGACAGTAAAACTTTAAATGACTCCGGAATATGGGGGGCTCTGATTGGTTCTCCATTGACAATGTTTTCATATGTTTTGGCCCGCCCCAAAATATCGTCTGACTTGATAGTCAGCATTTCCTGCAAAGTATGGGCTGCCCCATATCCTTCCAGCGCCCAAACCTCCATTTCTCCAAATCGTTGGCCGCCAAATTGAGCCTTCCCGCCCAACGGCTGCTGGGTGATTAAAGAGTAGGGACCAATCGAACGCATGTGGATTTTATCTTCCACCATGTGGCTTAATTTCAAGAAATAGATAATGCCGACCGTTGATCTTTGATGCAATGGCAAACCGGTCTGGCCGTTATAAAGCTGGATCTTGCCGTCCTCCGGTAAACCGGCTAGACGCAGTTTTTCTTGAATAATCTCTGCGGCCGGTCCGGCCATGGCGGGAACAGCCGCTTTGTAACCTAATTTTTTGGCGGCCCATCCCAAATGGGTCTCCAAAATTTGACCAATGTTCATACGGGAAACGATACCCAACGGGCTTAAGACAATGTCCACCCGCTGTCCGTCCGGCAAAAATGGCATTTCTTCTTCCGGCAAGATGGCCGAAATGACCCCCTTATTTCCGTGCCGTCCGGACAATTTATCTCCGACCTGAATCTTTCTCATTTGAGCAATGGAAACCTGGATAGTTTTAATCACGCCGGCCGCTAAACGGTCGCCCTGGTCACGGGAGAAAATTTTCACCCCCACCACCCGGCCCTGCCGGCCATAATCTAAACGGCGGGAAGTATCTTTCACATCCCGCGATTTCTCTCCGAAAATGGCTCGCAATAATCGTTCTTCGGCCGTCAGATCGCTCTCTCCTTTGGGTGAAATTTTTCCCACTAAAATATCCTGGGAACGCACCTCCGCCCCTACCCTGATAATACCCTCCGAGTCCAGTTCTTTGAGCCGTTCTTCGCCGACATTGGGAATATCATAAGTCGTCAGTTCCGGCCCCAATTTTGTTTCTCGGACATCGGTCGAGTATTCTTCAATATAAATAGAAGAAAGAACATCTTCCTTAACTAATCTTTCCGAGATGACAATGGCGTCTTCAAAATTTAAACCCTCAAAAGAGGCAAACGCCACCAAAAGGTTGGTGCCAATGGCTAATTCTCCCCCATCGGTAGCCGGACCATCAGCCAACACCTGGCCCTTTTTCACTTTTTCACCTTTTTTAACTAAAGGCCTTTGGGTAATGGCCGTAAACGCATTGGACTTAACAAAAGAAAACAAATCATATCTTACTTTATCCCCCTTGTCGGTTTTGATTATAATATGCGAAGCATCGACATCCTCAACCACTCCGTTTTCCCCGGCAATCAATACTCGGCCGGAATCCCGCGCTATTTTTTCTTCCAGACCCGTACCCACATAGGGAGATTGCGGCTTGATCAACGGCTCGGCCTGCCTCTGCATGTTTGAGCCCATCAAAGCGCGGTTAGCATCGTCGTGTTCCAAAAAAGGGATGAGGGAAGTAGCCCCAGAGAACGGCTGTTTAGGAGAGACATCCATAAAATCCACCTCTCCCCTTTCTGCAATCCCGGCTTCCCCATGAATCCGGGCCGAAATTCTTTCTTCTAAAATTTTACCATTGGCATCAACGGCAATACCCGCTTGGGCAATAACAAACCTCTCTTCTTCCGTCGCATCTAAGTAAACCACTTCGTCAATCACCCGCCCATCTTTTACCTTGCGATAGGGAGTAAGAATAAAACCAAGAGGAGAAACCTTGGCGTACAAAGATAAATTACCAACCAAACCGATATTGGGACCCTCCGGGGTCTGAATGGGACAAATTCTTCCATAATGGGAAGGATGCACGTCTCGCACCTCAAAACTGGCCCGTTCCTTGGTTAGTCCGCCCGGACCCATGGCCGACAAACGCCTCTTATGCTCCAACTCGGAGAGAGGGTTGTATTGGTCCATGAACTGGGAAAGTTGCCCGGAAGCAAAAAATTCTTTCAGCCGGGCCACAAAAGGCCGCGGATTAATCAATTGGGACGGTAAAATGGAATCCACTTCCATCGTACTCATCCGGTCTTTGATAATCCGCTCCATTTGAGAAAACGCCACCCGCAATTTGTCTTGGAGCAGTTCTCCCAAGACCTTTACCCGCCGATTTCCCAAGTGATCAATGTTGTCCGATTGAGCCACCGGATTATTATTTAAACGGATAATCTCCCGCATCACTTCGGTGATATCCTCCGCTTTAAGGATGCGATGCTCTTCAGAAAGTTGATGGTTCTTCCCGAAACGTTGATTCAAACGATGACGGCCGACTTTAGACAAATCATAACGGGAAAAATTAAAGAAAGTATTTTTAACCATCTGGCGGGAATTGTCAACCGTGGCCGGATCACCGGGACGGATACGTCTGTAAACTTCTATCAATCCTTCTTCTTCCGAAGAGGCAGGATCCTGGGCGATAGTCGCCAGAATATATTTCATATTTTCATCGGTATCGACATCTTGGAAAAGTTTCTTAATGTCACTATCTTTGCCAATACCGAAAGCCCGCAGTAAAGCCGTGGCGGCTATTTTTCTTTTCCGATCTATTCTAACAGAAATCACCCCGCTCGATTCTGTCTCAAATTCCAGCCAAGCTCCCCGGGAAGGAATAATTTTCGCCCCAAAAAAGTTTTTAAGGCCATTGGAGCGCAGAGAAGTAAAAAATGCTCCTGGACTTCTGATCAATTGCGAGATCACCACTCTCTCTACTCCGTTGACGATAAAAGTGCCCCGAGTGGTCATTAAAGGAAAATCGCCCAGATAGAGTTCTTGCTGGGTGGATTTACCGGTTCTCTTATTGTTAAGCTCTACCCGGATGCGCAAAGGCGCTTCATAAGTAATATTTTTTTCCCTAGCCGTTGTTTCGTTGAATTTTGGTTTTTCCAAAATATAACTCAAAAATTGCAGTTCCAGTTCCTTTTCTGTCCAATCGGTCACCGGAGAGATTTCTTTTAGAAGTTCCGGCAGTCCCTCATCCAAAAACCACTGATAAGAATCAAGTTGGACTTGAGCCAGGTTGGGAATTTCAATCGAGTCCGGTCCGAATTTTGAAAATAGTTTTCTTATCATCGAAGGTTCACAATTTTTGATTTCAGGCCTGCGTATCGGCCTTTAGAAACAAAAAATTGGGAATCACTGTTGGTGGCCATAACTTAAAAAAGGCACAAAAACTATGCCTACCGTACATGGAGCGGGGTATTATTAAAAATTATGCTCGTTTTTATCCAATGTGGACTTCGTGACTTACTTAAAATCTCTTGTCTATTTCCCGAAGAAACAGACAAGAAATCTCACAAATCTAAAGCTTTTTTGAATGATTTAGCAATCTGAAACGAAAGACTGTCTTTTTTAATATCTCCAACAATCTTCACTGTTTCTAAAGACAATAAAGACATTTTATTCTTATTTAAAATTTTGTCAAGCCCGAAGATTAGAACATGCTCGAGATTACGGTCGAATGGAAAAACAACCTTGTCAATAACCTCGTTGCCTTTTTTCAAAACCAAAGAAACAATATTTCGGTTTTTGAACAATAATTCTAAGTTCACATTCTAAACTTCTGGCAAATCAGCCGTACCCCTACTTTCAACCCTCGACGGTCGCTGTCAGGAGAAGTTTCTGGTGGGCGGTGCTTTAGCCCGCCCGTAGAATCTCCTCGGGAGTTTTCAGGTAGGGGTACGGCTGATTTGCCCTAGCTATGAGCTTCTAATTTTTATACTTTCCAGCAGACCCAAACCGAGAGATAAAGTAATGAGGAAACTTCCGCCATATGAGAGGAATGGAAAGGGCAGACCGGTAATGGGCAAAAGTCCCATATTCATGCCAGCGTTAATAATAACATGAGAAAATATAAAAGCAATCAGGCCGATGGAAAATAATTTGGCAAAATTATTCCTGGTCCCGAATCCGATTTTTCCCACTCGAAAAAGAAAAAGGGTCAAAAGAGAAAACAAACCGGCTACTCCGAGAAAACCAAACTGCTCGGCAAAAGAGGCAAAAGCAAAATCAGTATGCGCTTCCGGCAGGTAGCCGAATCCCGCCTGCGTGCCTTTCCCAAAACCGTTTCCCCAAAACATTCCGGAGCCAACGGCAATCCGTGACTGAATAATGCTATAACCCTCTCCTCTTGGATTCACATAAGGATTCAAAAATGAGGAGATGCGGCTTTTCTGATAGGGAGCCAAAAAACCAGACCAGGCCACTGATGATAAAACTACGGAGGCCAAAAGAATAATGACCAGATGCCTCCTTTTAATACCCGCGGCCAGAAGCATGGAAAGCCAAATGGCAAAGAAAATAAAAGCAGAGCCAAGATCCGGCTGCATTAAAACCATAAAAGCCGGCAAACCGACATAAAAGCCGGAAACGATAATATGGTGGGCCTTGTAAATCTCGACATGTTTTTGAGAAAAATATTTGGCTAAAAGGATAATGACCGCCAGCTTGGCAAATTCGGACGGTTCAACCCGAAGTGAACCAAGAGCAATCCAAGCACTGGTCCCGCGCACCGCCGAAGATTTTAAGGAAATAAACAGAAGAACAATAGTCAGACCATAAAGAACCATCGAAGCTAACGAATAATTTTTCAGAATCCGATAATCCCAAAGAGAGACAAAAAAAATCAGACCGCTGGCCATAACCAAAAACCAGAATTGCCTTTCAAAAAAAGATCGCGCTGACGCGCCAATACCAAAAATGGTCAGCAAACCAACTCCGGTCAAAACCAGAAAAATAAAAAAGAGCGGCCAGTCAAATCTCCTAAGTTTATAGTCCATAGTCATTAGTCCGTAGTTTTTAAAATCTTAAACTATAAACTAAGGACTATCAACTATAGACTACTCAGGGCTGTTGGAATTTTTCCGGAGTGCCATATTTTCGCAAAAAGTTGGAGTTTTCAAAAACATTGGTATTGGCCTCCACTTCAATCCGGTCCGGGGGTTCGATGGGACTGACCCAAGTTACTTCGAAAAACCTGTCCGTCTTGGCCGGAAAAGTCCTTAAATCAGTACGGCCTGCTCCGATCGGCTGGCCGTTTTTGAACAACACCACCACCATATCCACCCGATTAAAATCAAGGTCGGAAGAATTAAACATAATTCCGCTGACCCGCGAAAAAATTCCGGGGCGGTCGTTCACAATATAGTTCTTGGACTTAGCCACAAATTTAGCATCTTCGCTGAAAATACCGGACAGTTGTTCCCATTCCACTCCGGTCACTTTAAATTCCGCAAAAACAGCCAAGGATTTTGTTTTGAGTGCCGGCTCATAAATATACTTGGTTTGTTTGGGAAGAATATAGAACTGTCCAGTTTTCGTAAATAAAGGATCCTTTTGAGCGTCAAGAATCGCCAACTCGTAGCTAACTCTGGAAGAACCGAAATGCGCTTCAGGATTATGAACAGAAAATAGGGTATCATAGTCAATCAATCCCCCGGCCTCTTCTTTTATTTTAAAAAGATGCGAACTGCGCACTTCCATCGGGCCAAGCAAAGAAATACAGACATTCCCACAAACCGCTCCGCAATCCACATCTTCCTCGCCCTGATTTTGAATCTTGTCAAAACACGACAGCACCGGACGAGTAGAATTATAAATCCAAAAACCGACTCCGCCAAAAATGGCTAAAAACAGTAGCCCAAAAAGAAATTGTTTGAGAAAGCGAAGCATTAGACCTTTTATAAACTAATTTTTCGTTACGAAATTTTCAAATTTTGAACGAAAAGAATGAAGATGGAGGAGGAATAGTTGATGCTATTTCGAAGAGATCTGAATTCTTTGCAGTCAAAATTTGGAAATTGTCCCGATTGCGAAGCAATCGAGGATCCTCGATATTTGCTATGCAAATATCGGGACAGTAGAAAGGATTGGTTTATAAAAGGTCTACTATAAGTATATTTTAAAATAGGACAAAATTAAAGCCATTAGTCTGGCGACGACCTACTTTTGCGGACGAACCGCTATCATCGGCCCTGGCGTCTTTTACTGCTGAGTTCGGAATGGGATCAGGTAGAACAACACCGGTATTGTCACCAAGCTAATGGCTTTAATTTGTAACTAATAAAACAGCGAGTATTTCAAAAGGCTTAATCTTGTAAGGAATGGGGGTCCTCCTCTAAAAATTCAAGTCAGCTTAAACTTTTAGAGGAGGACCCATTTGATCTATTAGTAGCTCTCGGCTGAACACATTACTGTGCGTACACCTGAGCCCTATCAACGTGATAATCTCTCACGGATCTTCAGACTTTCGTCTACGATACCTAATCTTGGGGCCCGTTTCGCGCTTATATGCTTTCAGCGCTTATCGG
>CAZOKW010000008.1:0-26893 GCA_964580765.1 uncultured Candidatus Saccharibacteria bacterium | reverse complement strand
GTGCCGGAAAGCTGTAGTTCTTCGGCCAGCGCGAGCACTGTTCTGGTGGGAGGGTCGGCCTCTTTTTCGGTGGCCTCTATTCCTAACAACCTCGCTTATTACTGGACCGGAACTAACAATGGTGTGGCTATCCCGCCAATGCCCGGAATAGGGCCGACCAACCAAACCGAAACATACACCTTTAATACAGTCCAAACCTACTACCGCAAGGCGTTTGTGAAATTTCCCGGCGGAGATAGGGCTTGTTCCGGGGACTTTACTTTTACGGTGGAAAAAGATGATGGTTCATCATCACCGACACCAACCTCATCAACACCGCCACCAGGAGGGGGAACCCTTACCATGACGCCGGGAACTGGCTCGGCTCCATTGATGGGGGTGGATGTGAAGTACAGTTTTGGAGCCCAGGCCTACATCAGGGAGATAAATAAAGTGACTTTTGACTGTAACAATGATGGGATAGTAGAAAGAGAGGTTGTGGTCGGTTCGCAGGATTCCGAAGCCATAGTTACCGATCTCTGTAACTATTTCTCTCAAGGAAACTACATTGCCCGCGCTAAGGCCTATAAATCCGACGGGACCCCTGCTTATTGTGGCGGCTTGGGTCAGGAACCCACTCTTTGCGACAATACGGCCTCCGTAACTGTCGGACCGCCGGTCCCCCCCAGTGTAAACCTAACAATAGATGCATCTTTTATAGCTGACAGCGACATTGTTGATTTTCCCAATGACCACACTATCACCATTCGGCCAGGCGCTACCGCACCCGGCGCCGGACAACTAGGATTGAGATGGACGTCCATTAGCGCTAATTCATGTACTCCTTCCGCCTCGTCGGCCAACCCCGCCTGGACCGGCTCCAGATCAACCCCCGGTTCTCAAGCATCACTGGGCAACATTTTGAGCAATGCCACCTTTTCTCTGACCTGTAGCGGACCGGTCGGGTCGGCGACGGATACGGTGTCCGTAATTATCGCGGGAACTTCCGGGCAGCTGCGGGGGATGATTTGCAAGGATGACAATGGCAATGGCGTTTGTGACACCGCTGCCTTTAACGGTGGTAGTGAAGTGTATATCAGAGATTCATCCGGACCGGCGCAGGGTACCGGCAATTGTACCAGACCTTCCTACACTCAAGATGTATCTATCTCCTATACCGGACCGCAACCCGATTCAACGAGGCCTAATCAATGTGGCGGCGTCAATCAGACAGACGGCACTGGCGGAAATCCGATGTTTGCCACTATGCTGACGGGAGGCGTTTATTCGGTAACGCTCAATGTTCCTAACGGTTGGCAAAATATCGGTGCTAATCCGAAGAGTATTTCTATTCCGACAGACGGTTCAGCTGCTTATGTTAATTTTTTCATGAGACCTACTCCTACCACCGGCGGACTGACCGGTAAAGTTTTAAATGAAAGTATCAGTCCGGTCAGCTACATCCGTGATCCTTCCGGCCCTCCTCAAGGCATAGCTCCTTGCATAGGAAAAAGTAATACCCTTGATAAAGTTGTTATTAGTTACTCTGGGTATTCTCCTGCCGGACTTCCCTCTGGCACGGCTAAACTGGATCAGTGCGGCGCCGGTGGCGCCGGCGAACCAGTATTTTTAATTCCCAATCTTCTCGTGGGTATTTACACCGTTTCAGTTGTTCCTCCTTCCGGTTGGAAACCCACCAGTTGCTCTAATAGTAATGCTAATTGTAAACCATCAGGCACAGGACAAGTGACCGTCCCCCCTGACGGCATCGGCATCGCCGTGTTTGCCATTAAGTCCACCGGCCAACTGCGGGGGAAGGTGGAAAACAAGAACGAGGGCAAATTCATCCGCCACTCCTCCATTGCCAACTGTTCCGGCGGCACTAGCACGGTCAACCCTTCCGGCGTTTCTGTCAGTTACACCAACAACGCCACCAGTGTTACCGCCACCGCCGAGCTGGTGAAGTGCGGTAACGCTCCCACCTTTGATCCCATCTTTTCCGTACCTGACCTTCCTGCCGGCACCTATACCGTCAAAGTGAACTACCCCTCTGGCTGGACACCGACCAGCTGTTCGGATACCGCCAATCCTAATTGTGATGCTGACGGCACCAGCACGGTGACTGTCCCCCCTGACGGCATCGGCATCGCCGTGTTTGCCATTAAGTCCACCGGCCAACTGCGGGGCAAAGTCTGGGACAGTTTGGACAGTAAATTTATCCGTGACTCATCAGTGCCCAACTGCTCCGGTGGCGTAGCCAGCATCCCAGTAGACGGTGTGACCATCGAATATTCCGGACCCGTTAATGGCACGGCCAAACTTATCCAATGTGGGGCCACCGCCAACAAAGACCCTATCTTTATGGTGCCGGATTTGCCTGTCGGCAGTTACACCGTTAAAGTTATTTATCCGACCAGCTGGAAGTTAGGTACTTGTCCGGCTGGCATCAATTGCCAAGCGGTGGACAGCCAAGTGGTCACTGTCCCGGCTGACGGGAGCGGGATAGCAATTTTTGCCATTGAGCCTTATACTCTTTCTGTCTCTCTTTCCGCCAATCCAACAACCGGCAGTGTGCCTTTCAACACCTCACTCACCGCCACTGTTTCCGGTACAGCCCTTGGCACCATTAATTATAGTTTTTGGTGGAATTGCCTCTATACGGGAACCAGTTTTGCTACCGCCAGAGAGCAATGCGGCGACCCGGATGGTACGAGCGGAAATTCCAACGGCAACAAGTTTGATGGCATTGTCACTAATCCAAAAACATCCATCCCTCATGTTTATACAAATATTGACAGTTTTACTGCCAAGGTGATTGTGGAAAAAGGTAGCGCGCCGCCGGCTGAAGACAGAACCGTGATTATTACCACTAATGCTCCTCCCACCGTGTCTAATGTCCTAATTACTCAACCGAACTATTGCGCTTCCGGTCCGACCGCCACGATAAATTGGACATATGCCGATTCGGATGGCGACCTCCAAGCTTTCTATCAGGCGCAGATTGACGATAATGCCGCTTTTAATAGTCCAGAAATGGATTCCGGACGAAAAAGTTCCGGCGGAACCGCTTATTCCAGCGGCCCTGGTATTTTGCAGTTTAATAAGACCTACCAGGCCCGTGTTAAAGTTTGGGATTCTCAAGGTAAAGAGTCGGCTTGGGCGAACAGCGCCGCCTGGTCCACTCCCAAGCACGCTTATCCTCAAGTGGATTTCACTTGGAGTCCAACCAGTCCGGCCGTTAAGCAGTCGGTTCGGTTTACGGATGGGACCACTTTCTATGACGGGGGAGGACGAAAACTTCGGGACTGGGCTTTCGGAGACGGCGTATCATCCAGCACAGATTCAACTACTGTTTCTCATGCTTATCTCAAGGTCGGAAATTATACGGTGAATTTGATAGCTACCGACAGTGACGGTTTTACTTGCGCCTATTCTCCCGCTCCGGGACAAGCTCTGATCATCAAACAAGCCATTCCGGTCTGGAAGGAAGTGCCTCCGAAACCTTGATAAAAAAATCCCATTTATTTATTTACTTAATCTTCTTGGGTGGAGTGGTGTTTTTGGCTAAGCCAGGAAACTTTAGTCATGCTCTTGATCAGACATATAAACCCGCCGTCGTCTCCTGCAGCCTTTTTGTTAGTCCTCCTTCCGTTTATGCCAACAACTCCGACACCTGGACCTGGACCGGCACCAGCAGTCCTTCGGGCTATGTAACCAAACGCTATGGAACAAAAAATGGAGTTCAGGATGTCTTTGGCGATGATGTGTTTGGTTCCACTAATTTTAGCAAACTAACCGGTTCTCGCGCCTCTCAAGACGGAGTGGGAGATTTTACTCGTTGGTTTACCATATCCGATCCGGCCACCGGGGCTCTTCTTTGCACTTCCAATACGGCTACCATAATAGTGAAGTCCCCGGTTCCTTCTGGCGAACTCCGCGGTAAAGTTTTTAATGAGAATGAGGGGAAATATATTAGCGCCGGTCAGGACTGTCCCGGCTACAATGAGACCACCAAACCATCCGGCGTGTCCATTGACTATACCGGTCCGGTTTCCGGCAGGGTGGTGATGAACCTTTGTAGCTCCACTACCAACCATCCCATCTTTTCCGTGCCCAACCTTCCGGCCGGCACTTACACCGTCAAAGTGAACTATCCCAACGGCTGGACCCCCGCCAGTTGTTCCAACGGTGATGTAAGCTGTATTCCTTCCGGCAGGGGTATGGTCATTGTCCCTCCGGATGGCAAAGGGATAGTGGTGTTTGCGATAAAACCTACAGACCGGTCTTGTACTCTGGCTGTTAGTCCTGATAAGGTTTATGCCAACAACTCTGACACCTGGACCTGGACCGGCACCAGCAATCTTTCCGGCTATGTCACTAAACGTTACGGCACTAACAATGGAGTTCCTAGCGCCAATGGCGACGACTTCTTCGGTCCTACAAATTTTAGCAAACTAGCCGGTCCTCGCGCGCCATCAATCGGCGGCGGAGTTTATGTCCGTTGGTTTACCATATCCGATCCGGCCACCGGAGCTCTTCTTTGCACTTCCAATACGGCTACTTTGACAATTACACTTCCAACTATTTCTAGAGAGCAACTGACCTTTTCTGGAGTTGGGTCAGGAGGAATTTTTGACCCGTCTTTAGAAAACGACGATTCTCGTATTTGGATGAGTTATTCCGCCGTAGAAAATCCAAGGCCTTTTTCCTGCGCCGGAAAAAGTTTAACCCTTAAACGCGTAGAAACACGATTAGCGTACTCCGACAACCAAGGAGCAAATTGGGTGGATGGGGGCGTGGCTATCCCTTCCGAGGATGTCTGCCTGCCTGCCCCGTATCATCTGGGCACCTGGATGAGTGAAACCCCCACCATTATCAAAGATATGAAGGCGCCAGCCAGTGAGCGCTGGAAAATTATTTCGCATCGCTATCTTTGGGTTCAAGAAGATGGAGATTTCAATCAAGAGAATAATAAAAAGTTTGATTTTGGCTGGTATGGTCTGCGCGCGGCGGCCAGTCCGGAACTCTTAAAAAATGCTTCAGAAAAAAAGTTAGCTGGAGCGGCGTATCAAAATAGTGTTCTAGGGGAGCCGGCTACCTGGTTAAACAAAGTGCATCCCGCTTTGAGCGACTGCTTATTTTTTGGCGAACCCGGCGGGTTGAGTGATAGTACGGGTTTTTATTTGACTACAAGTTGTTTTACCTTAAACCCGGCCACCTTTAAATTAGCGCTTTTAAAGTATAACGGAAGTTCGTGGAGTTATGTTGGCACTTCTTTTAACCAGGAGGAATCCAGTAAAATTGGATCAGAAAAGACCATGACGGCCGCCTCTTTATTTAAGGCAGGAAATCAGGCGTATTTGATGGCCACGAAACATGTCGGCGGACTTTATAGCGGTTGCTACATATTTGGCATCAATTTGGCCAATGGAGAAATCCAGAAAGAGGCCGGCGCGCCAAAAATATTGCAGAGCATCGAAGGCATACAAAGCGTTTTTAATGGAGCGTGCGGCTATAATCCAGCCAGCAGAGAGAGTGGGATAGTTTTCGGAGAATTGACTGATATGGTGACTAACCCCATGTTCAAAATATTCAAGACCTTTGTGAATTATCCCTCCGTTTCCGGAACTTCCATACCAACTCCCAATGCCTTATCGGATGTCGTGTTGGTGAAACTGGCCACTGACCCAAAGGTCTACAAGCTGGAGAATGGAGTAAAGCGGTGGATTACTTCTCCTGATGTTTTTAACCGCGAGGGGTTTTTATGGACAGACATCTCGTCTGTTAATGAGATGGAACTGGGTCTGTACCCGAACGGCAATCCTATTCAATAAAGTATAATCAAAATACCCCTCTTGGCGAGGTATTTTTTTATTTAATTAATCATTGAACGAACCATGATTTAGGAATACTATAAAGTCAATGAAGAGCAAGGAATTTACTACCAAAAACGCTAAAGAAACTGAGAAATTAGGAGGGATTTTGGCCAAAGAGTTTTCTGAAAGTTCTTCTCAAAAGGCAGTGGTCGTCGGCTTGGAAGGGGAGTTGGGGGCGGGGAAGACCACTTTTGTAAAAGGTTTTGCCAAGGATTTGGGAGTGAAAGAAAAGATATTAAGTCCTACTTTTGTTTTAATCAAAAACTATAGACTAAGGACTATCAACTATAAACTTCTCTGCCATATCGATGCCTACCGTTTAAAAAATCACCGGGATTTAGTTCCCTTGGGCATTAAAGAAATACTGGCCGATCCACAAAATATTGTCTTGATCGAGTGGTCCGACCGGGTGGAAAAGATTCTTCCGAAGAAATATATTAAAATACATATAGACCATTTAGAACAAAATGAACGAAAGTTTACTATTTTAAATTTCTAATATCTAATTACTAATTACTAATAAATTTTAAATTACAAATTTCCAATTTTGGTATTTGACATTGAGTATTGATTAGACATTCGAATTTAGAAATTAGGAATTTATGCACAAGCTTATTCTCATTGATGCCAACGCCTTAGTCCATCGGGCCTTTCACGCCCTGCCTCCTTTAACTTCGCCGGAGGGGATGGTGGTCAACGCCGTTTACGGTTTTACCTCGGTTTTGATCAAAGCCATTAAAGATATGAAGCCGGACTATATGGCGGCGGCTTTTGATTTGCCAGGGCCGACTTTCCGCCACGAGGAATATGAAGAATATAAAGCGCACCGCCAGAAAGCCCCTGATGAACTTTACGCCCAGATTCCTCTGATCAAAGACATGTTGCGGGCCTTTGGAGTGGAAATTTTTGAACAGGCCGGGTTTGAGGCCGATGACCTAATCGGTTCGGTAGCGGAAGAGGCCAAAAAGATCAAGGATTTGCAAACGGTAATTCTGACGGGCGATTTGGATACTTTGCAATTAGTGGATGATGACAAAGTTCTAGTTTTGACTCTGCGTAAGGGAGTGTCTGACACGATTCTTTATGATGAAAAAGCGGTCAAAGACAGATACGGTCTTGAGCCCTACCAAGTGACGGATTTTAAAGGATTAAAAGGCGATCCTTCGGATAATATTCCCGGTGTTCCGGGGATTGGGGATAAAACCGCCACGGCTTTGCTTCAGGAATACGAGACCATTGAGAATTTGTATAAAGAACTGGGCAAAAAAACAGAATTTAAGAAAGCGACCGAGCGAGAGCGAGGAAGTACTGAGGCCAGCAGGCCGAATGTAGGGGCGCTAACTCCTAAATTAGCTGAAAAATTAAAAGAGCATGAGAAACAGGCTATTTTCAGTAAACGGCTGGCCACTATTATCCGGGATGTAAAAATCGACTTCTCTTTAAAAGGGATCGATTGGCAGGAAAAACTTAATCAGGAAGAAATCATCCGCTTGCTCAAGAACCTCGGATTTAATAGTTTATTGGGGCGCCTGAATATTATTGAGGCTAGGCCTCAACAGATTCTTGAGGAAGTAAGTCCTGAAAACGCTACTAAACAAGCAGAATTAGGACTGAACATTATTGAGGCTAGGCCTCAACAGATTCTTGAGTTCTTGGAGAAAATAAAGAAGGGGGAACCCCTCTATTTAGCATACGACAATGGGCATTTTTACTTTTTACGGAACGGTGATAAGGAAGTTATTTCCGTACCGGTTAATTTAATAAAAAGTTTTCGGCCGATTTTTGAAGACCCCGAAGTTCCTAAAAGGGGGTATAACCTTAAGCCATTAATTAAGGTCTTGCTTGAGCGCGGTCTCCACTTAAAAAATATTGATTTTGATATTGTTCTCGCTGTTTATCTGGCCTGGTCGGAAACGCGGGATTACGCCATAAATAAAGTTTATTTCAACGAATTCGGCCAGTCATTGGCCGACGGGCCGGTGGCCGCCATCACGGCCCTGCCCAAGCTGTATGAGGTGTTTTGGGACAAATTGAAGAGCAAGAATTTAACGAAGGTGCTTTATGATATAGAGTTACCCTTGGTGCCGGTGCTGGCCGAGATGGAAAAGAATGGCATCAAAATAGACCTGGATATGCTCAAGAACCTTTCCCAAAAGGTGGACAAAGAAATTACTGGTCTGGAAAAGAAAATTTATGAATTGGCCGGAGAGGAATTTAATATCAATTCTCCCCAACAATTAGGCGTCATTTTGTATGATAAACTGCTTTTAAAAACTAAGGTGCGGAAGACTCTCGGCGGCGCCCGTTCGACCGCTGTTTCGGAATTGGAAAAACTGCGGGATGAGCATCCGATTGTGGAATTGATCATGCAGTATCGCGAACTGCAGAAATTGAAGACCACCTATATTGAACCGTTTCCGGCTTTGGTTGATCCGCGCGATCGGCGGGTACATACCACTTACAACCAAATGGGGACGGTCACCGGCCGGCTTTCCAGCCAGGATCCCAACCTGCAGAACATTCCCGTCCGCACCGAACTGGGCCAGGAATTTCGCCGGGCTTTTACGGCCGAGGAGGGCTACGAATTGGTCTCGCTGGATTACTCCCAGCTGGAGCTTCGCATTGCCGCTTTTCTTTCCGGCGACCAGAAAATGCTGGAGGCCTTCCGAAGAGGAGAGGATATTCATACCCGCACGGCGGCGGAGATTTTCGAGGTGCCTTCGGAACAAGTTACTCCTCATATGCGACGCGAAGCCAAGGCGCTTAATTTTGGTATTCTTTATGGCATGGGAATTATGGGTTTTGCCCGTTCGGCGGGAGTGGACCGTTTGCGGGCCAGGGAGTTTATCACTAAATATTTTCAAGAATTTTCCGGCATGGCCCGTTATATTGAAAAGCTCAAAGAACAGGCCAGGCAAAACGGCTTTGTAGAAACCTATTTTGGGAGAAGAAGGGAGTTGCCGGAAATTAATTCCGGTTTACCGCAACTGGTAGCCCAGGCCGAAAGGATGGCTTCCAATGCGCCCATTCAGGGCACGGAGGCCGACATCATGAAATTGGCTATGGCGCAGGTTTGTGATTACATTCATAAGCAACAAAATGAAAAAGAGGCAAAAATTTTGCTTCAGGTCCACGACGAGTTATTATGTGAAATAAAGAAGGAAAAATCTCGGGAACTGGCTTTAAAATTTAAGGAAATTATGGAAAATATATGGAAAGTAGATGTGCCAATTATTGTGGATGTGAAAGTTGGAGATAATTGGGCGGAGATGAGGTATATTTGATAAGTCGGCCATGTTGTTTTTTCCGGACGCTCGTTTGCTTCCAGCGAGCAAACTCGCTCATTAAAACTGTGGATTCGGAAAGAGTTTAAGATTAATTATACTCTTTCCGACCAAGTCCCGATTTCCGCTTGCGGAAATCGAGGATCCACGATTCTGTAAACAGAATCGGGACAATCCACAGTTTTAAACGCCTCCAAAAACAACATGGCCGACTTATCAATCTGACTTATGACATTAAAATCAAAAATTTTTATTATCACCGTCATCGCGCTCATTTTAATCGCAGTAATTTTGGTTTTTGTAAAGAGAAACAGTATTGAAATAGGGAAAGACAGGATGGAATTGGCTGGAATGAGTTTGCCAGAGTCAGATCTCTCGGGTGAAAAGTGCGAAAATGGCAAAACCAGGCCGGTGGCCGTAATGCTCTCCTCGGACCCGGAAACTAGGCCGTTATCAGGAATTGGGGAGGCGGATTTAGTTTTTGAAATGCCGGTGACTGACGGCGGTGTAACCAGGATGATGGCAGTTTTCCAATGCCACCGGCCGAAAGAGATCGGCTCGGTGCGTTCGGCTCGCTCTGATTTCATTCCTTGGGTGCAGGGTTTGGGAGCGGTGTACGCTCATTGGGGTGGAGAGCGAGAGGCGCTGGGTGTACTTAGCGGAGGCATTGTTGACAACATTGATGCTATGAAATATGAAGGTACATATTATTATCGCCGGAGCGGTTTGCATCCTCCACACAATGGATTTACCAGTTCTGAATTGCTGGATAAAGCCAGTATTAAACTTGAGTATAGTTTGAAGAGATCGGCTACTGTTTACCAACATGACCCTCCTTCGTCCGCCAGTCGGCGGACTTCGGAAGGGCAAGTTATGGAGCCGCCTTTAATCTACGAAAAAAAATTCGCGGTGCAATGGAAATACCAGCCGGAGAGCAATACCTATCGGCGTTGGCGGGGAGAAAAAGAGGAAATTGACCATAACACCTCTCAAACAGTGGAGGCCAGTAATATTGTTTTACTGAAAACCACTTGGACGCCGATCAGCAAGGACTATATCAATGTCAAAACAATCGGATCCGGCGAAGCGGTTATCTATAAAAACGGCGAAGCAATTAGCGGCACTTGGGAAAAGAGGGGAGCCACCGGCCGCTTAGTTTTTTACAATAGTAACCACCAGGAAATTAAATTCACGGTTGGTTCAATCTGGGTTGAGACATTAATAAAGTAGTTTTTAATAATCTTTTTCATGAAGTAATTAATTAAGGATAACCCTCAATTAAACTTACAACAATGAATTCTAAAAATAATTTTGCATACATTGATGGAGCCAACTTATATAAAGCTCAGAAGGAATTAGGTTGGAGTTTAGATTATTCGAGATTTAGAGTGTGGTTATATGAAAAATACAACATAAGCGAGGCCTATATTTTTATTGGCCTAATACCGAAGTACAAAGATTTGTATACTTATCTCCAGAAATGTGGATTTACGCTTGTGTTCAAGGAAGTTACTTTTGATGGTTCCGGTAAACCTAATGGTAATTGTGACGCAGATTTGGTCTTACAAGTTGTGAGAGATATCTATGAGCACGCTCCAGGAAAAATAGTTTTAATAACAAGTGATGGTGATTATTCAAGTTTAGTTAAATTTCTTATGGAAAAAGATAAATTCAATACTATTTTGTCTCCTGCTATTGTTGCGAAATGTTCAATATTATTAAAAAGAACCGGAGCCAATATTGCCTATATTAATGACCAAAAAACGCTGTTAGAAGCTAAAAATGAAAAGGCCCCCGATAGAGACAAAACTCCATAGGGGTCCTTTTCGTAGTGATGCTAAGACATTAGCAAATTTAAAGTGAAGAGTCAATGATTATTGATTATCCACAATCTTTATATATGGAAGAAATATGAATCTTACTTTCTATTACGGAGCAGATAGTTTTCGGATTAAAGAGGCGATGGAGAAGAAAATCGCTTCTTTTTTGGCGAAAAATAATAATGGAGTAGTGGAAAAATTGGATTTTGAAGCAGAAAACTGCCTGGAAGATGTGGAAAATATTTTAAAAAGAAGATCTTTTTTTAATGAGCCGGAGTTAGTAATGGTTTACGCTTATTTTCCCGCCAAAGATTTGCAGAAAAAAGACGAAAAACTGTTTAAATTTTTAAGCAAAGAAGCCAAAGAAATAAAAGAGTTTGAAAGTTTGCGCGGAGCGGGTTTGGAAAAGTGGGCTTTGGAAAAAATAACCCAAGCTGGTTTTACCATTAAAACACCTGTGCTTAAAAAACTCGTTTTCCGGATTATTTCTCAAGGACAATTATCTCAAGAAATTGAGAAACTGGTTGCTTATCAGAGTTATCATGGCAAAAAAGAAATCGAAGACAAAACGATAGATATTTTGGTTAAAACAGAGGCGGCCGTTAATAATTTTGCTCTGATTGATGCTCTGGGGACGCGCGATACTAAAAAAGCGGTGACTTTTTTAAATCAGGCCTTGTCAGAAGGTTCCGAACCCCAGGCCGTTTTGGGGCAGATAATTTACCAATTTAGAAATTTGTTGAAGGTGAAGAGTTTGCCGGCGGTTGATTTGGCGAAGGCGGGTCTCCACCCCTTTGTGGCCCAGAAAACCAGCCAACAGGCGAAGCAGTTCGAGTTAGTGGAACTAAAAAAAGTTTATCATCGGCTAGCCGAACTGGATGTAAAATCCAAAAACGGTCAAATTGATTTAATTCCGGCTCTTTTTGAGTTTTTGCTTTATGTCGTAAAATAAAAACCCGCTTTTGGCGGGCTGGTTTTAACTAAAATGGTTCTGGAAATTTCACGAGCTCCTCTTCATCGCTTAAACTTCTAATACTCAATCCTTCTTTTCCTTTGTCGTCTATGCCATAAGAAAAAAGAGTGCGTTTCCCTTGCAATGTTTCCGGCCATTGTGGGGCGTTTTTCATTTGGGATTGGTGCCAATACCACCACCATGGTTTTCCTTCTTCTTTAATAGTAACGATTGTTTCCAGAAAAACTCTTTTTTTGCCGCCCCAGATTTGGAAGAAACTTCTTAAGACATCGGTTATAAAAACTCCTCCCTTGGAAGTAAAATCCAAGTCCACGCCCATGTAAACATGTTTCAGGTAGAGTAGTCCTTTGCCGAGATAATTTCCGTCTTGAACCACAACAATTGGTTGGTAAAAGTTGGTGTATTGGTAAAGAAGCTTTTTCTTAATTCTTTCAAAAGACCGTGTTTCTAGCACATAGTGCTCTTGTTCTTCTCCGTCGTCACTGGACCAAACTTTTTTTGCTTTAGCCAGAAAGTACTGATGGGCTTCGCAAAATTCTTTGGTAAAAAACTCGTCCAGAAATGTTACATCATCGCAGACGGCCGCCGCCTCATCCATTTTCTGGCGGCCTTGCCCTAGCGTTATGGTTTCCCGGTGCTGATCAGCATGTTCGATCCAGGCAAGAGGAATGGCCATTGGTTCGACCGCAATTTCCCCCTTTAGGTAACTGGTTTTAAACTTCAGTAAACTTTCTACGGCGCTAATCTCTCTTTGGATTTCACTACTGGTCCAACTCCACAAATCTTTTTGTTCTTTGGAGAAAAAAAGGTCGCGGCGCAGTTTGAACATCTCTTCCGTACTTTCCAACGAGGTGGCCGGCGGCAGTTCTTTTTCAATTTCTTCTGTTTGATGTAATCGGGACTTCAGCGTCTCTAGCTCCTGTTCCGCTTGCCGATAACGAACCCAAGCAGGCGCCAGATTTTCCCGGAGAAGAAAGTCCCGAATGAAGAATTCTTTCGGGAAGCCCAAATGGCCTTTTCGTAACTCGGCGGAAAAAGCGGAGAATTCTTGCCAGCGGGCTTGCCTTTCTTCTTCGGTCTTTGACTCGTCGCGGATAACTTTATAAATAATGAACTCGTCCCAATGCTTCTGGAGGTCTCTGTTTTCACAGTCAGTCCAGATTTTACCATGCCGCCCGGTATCCCATCGGAATTTGATATCCCGGAGTAAATCGTTGAACAAACGGTACGGATTTAATCCGGAACCCTGTCGCTGGACACCGGCCAAATGCTGGCCAAATTCAGTGGACTCTTTATCAGCCAGCATTCCGGCCTCAAACATAATTTCTTCTTCCCAGTAAGAAGCCCATCCTTCATGAATGCCTTTAACCCGGGCTCCTGTCAAAAAATAGTAAGATGTTCTTCTGATTCTATCCAGAATTCCTTGCTGCCAATCTTCTAAAGGAGCATATTGGATAAGAAACTCCAGAACATCGCGGGTCGGTTCTGGGGGGAAAAGCAGTCCCTTGGCCGATTCCCGTTCTTTTTCCGTTTCTTCTTTCAGCCGCTTTTGTTCGGTTTCTATCCATTCCCGTGGATTAAGAAAGTCGTCCATATAAGCAGGCAGGGGGGTGGCTGATTCAAGGCGCTTGACGGTTTTTTGTTCTTCCAGCTGTTTTTCTCTTTCTTCGGGCGTTTTTTCTAACGGATGTTTGATAAACGGCGCGTGCAGGTCAATTAAATGTTCCAGGGACAGAGCGGAGTCAAAGAATTGCTTGACCCGGTCCGCACCGTGCAGAGCGCATTGTTCGTTGTACCACTGGGCGTCATTTCCTAGGATGCTCATCATGTGGTGGTTTTGCCTGGCGCAATACATATTATGGTCAAAAATATGAGCGTGTCCGGCGGTGACATGGGCCATGACGGATTTCATGACGGTTAAGGAGTTGCAGTCCAGAAGGTAGGCATAAATAGGGTCGGTGTTGACCACCAGTTCGTAAACTATGCCCAGTCCGTATTTCCGGTACTTTTTCCAGTAAAGGGATTCTTGGCCGTACTGCCAATGATGAGGCACGACCGGAAAACCATGGCGAGCAATCACCTCGCTCATTTCTTCAAAATCAAGGATAACATAAATAATGTCCCGGTGCGGCAGATTGTACCTGCAAGTTTGCCGTTCTATTTCATATTTCCACAGTTTTAGTTCGGTCGGAAACTTTTGGGCGTCAGTTCTCATTTTTCCTCCTAATTTCCTTTGCCAAAAAAAGTTTTTATGGTGTCTACGATGGTTTCTTCGTCGTAGGCGTCAATTTCGGCAAACGCTATGTTTTCCACATCTCCTTCCAAGTCCCCGATTAGGGCGCCAATGGTTCCCGGGTCGGAGAAAATACCGGCGTTGGTTTTGGCCTTTGAATCTTGGTAATCCTCCCACCAGCTGCGAAACAGGTCAATTTGCCCATAATTGAATTGATTAACGATTGGCAAAACCTTTTCCAGCAGGAGAGCCAGAAAAATTTCGTTGTCGGCCGTATAATTCAGGCCGTCGGAGAGATAAGTACTGTAGATGTTCCATTCCTGCGGATTGAAACGCTCACCGGTTATTTCCAGCATTTTGGCCAGGGCGGAAGAGCAAGTTGTGCCGCCTCCCCAGTCCTCTTTGAGGAATTGTTCGCGCGTAACCTCAAAAGCCCGGTCATCATGAACGATGTAGACATTTTCCAGTTTGTCGTAAAAACAAGACAACCAGAACTCGCAGAGATCCACCAAATAGGAAACTACCATTAGCTCCTCCGGGCCCATGGAGCCGGAACCGTCTCTTTGCCAAAAACAAACGGCGCTGTTTTTTGGTTCAAGAACTTTTTCGTATGACTTGTAGCGAAATTCCTCATTGTTCGGGATAATGATGGTTTTAGCGGGGGGACGATAAGATCCATCCGCCACGGCGCGTTTCATGGCTTCTTTCATGGTTCTCGGCAGGTGCACTTGGGAAGGAGAACCGTGTTTGGCAATGGTGGTCCAGCGGTCTTTTTCTTCCAAAATGGAGCGTTCACCCTTTGGTTTAATGTTGGGTAACTCCAATTCCTCTTGGAAAATCTTGCGGAATTCCTCGGTGGAGATGTCTATTTCAATAGTTCGTCGTCCGCCATGGCCCTGTCCTCCGGCTTGTTTTTTACCTTGTCCTGGGTCAGAAGTCGGACCCAGGTCGTCTCCCACTTTACCATCTCCCTGTCCGATCATAAATTCTTCGGGGTAGCCGTAGCGGAGGGTGGGGATTTCAATGGTTTCTATGGGGATAGCCACAAGGCCGCTCCCATCTTTGCGCGGAATACGAATCATTCCTCGTCCCAAATACTGTTTCAAATCTTTGCGTAGAGATCCCCGGACTATTTTAAGAAATTCTTCTTCGTCCAGTTTACTTCGGAATATTCTGCCCATAGCCATCCTTATTAGTTGTTAAAAATCATTTGGAGTCAGTTTAGCAAACTAGCCAAAATTAAACAAGAAAATAAAAAGACGGTTTTTCCGTCTTGTTGGGGCTTATTTATTTTTTGACTTTGGATTTTTCGCCTCGGTGTAAAATGGAGGCCACATAAGCGATTACTTCGGCAGAACAAATTTCACAATAGCCGAAAGTGTTCATCAGTCGTTCTTTGACAGCGTCTATTTTGGTTTGATCTTGTTCTTTCAAAGTACGGCGGGAGAGAGCCGCTTCCCAGTTGATTTTACTTTTTTCTTGTTCAAACAGGAAAAGTTCCAGGGCTTCCCGCAAGCGATCATCCGACCGCCAGTCAAATGGCGGGATACTTTGATCTTGTTCCCGCTGGCGAGCCCGCTTGGCCATTTGATTCATGATTTTAGTGCGGAATTCGTTGTGGTCTTGAATGCCGATGGCATTCTCGATTTCTTCCATGAAGGCCGTGTCGGGGGGGTCTTCTTGTCCGGTGATGGGATTTTTTACTTTTTCTCCATGTTTATGGGCCATGACCTGGTCCATGTAGCGGGCGTACAGTTCTTCCAGTTGTTTGATGTCGCCAACCACGGCCGATCGCAGATGGGACTTTAAGGTTTCGTCTAAGTCCTCCAGGGCCAGCGACAAACGAGCGTCATATTTTTTTAAGATTTCATCTGAACTGATGTGCTGATGATCGGGGAGCGCTTCCTTAATTTGATTGATGACCGTAAAAAAGTTAACGCAAGTTTTGGCTTCTTCACTGACAAAAGCATTAGAAATTTGGTCGTGAATGAACCGGGGCGAAATCCCGGACATGCCTTCATGCATGGCTTCTTTGTGCAGTTCTTTAATGGAACTGTCATTAAATCCCGAGACGGTTTTCCCGTCATACAGTCTTTTTTTGTCGCGCAGAGTCAGAGAGGCCTTTTGAGACTCTTCCAAACGGGTATAGATGGCCCAGTCCGCGGCGGTTTCGATGGTTCCTGGAGCCAGATGTTTCCCGCGTTGTCTTTGCGGGCTAAAATATTTTTTATATATTTTTACCTCACCGGACACCCGGAGGATGTAGGGAATATTGATTTTAACAATGCGATCCCGCAGGGCCTCCATCTTTTTGTCATGTTTTAACTTCTCGTATTCTTCGGAGTTGGTGGTGCCAAGGATGACTTCATCGATGTCGATTTCCATAAATCCCTTGGGCTGGATGCGGTGTTCTTGAGAAGCGCCCAGGTAATCATAAAGAAAACCCAGCACGGCTTTGAGCATCTCATCGGCATGAAACATGCCGCGGTGAGCCGCCTCAAAGTGCCCTCGGAAATTAAAAGTTCGCGGGTCAACCGTGTCTCCGAAAGTAGCCAGAGAAGCATAATTGGTTTCTCCGGAAAGTTCGGAAGCGTCTTGATCTTTTTCAGATTTAGGACGCACGCCAGCGATACCGATTCTTTTTGCTCTAGAAAAAATCAGCCGTTGTACGCGCAGGTGCTTTTCCAGGACCATTTTCCAGTTATACTGGTAGCGACGCATCATTTTTTCAAAAATGTCGTCGCATCGCGGACAAGCATTGCCGTCTATCTCCAGCGGCTCCATTTTCTGTTCTGGATGTTGGTTGGATATTTTTTGGTTAAGCCAACTCAAAACCTCGTTTCTTATGCTAACCGGCAGAATGCGCAAAGGCTCCTCGTGTAACGGGCATAAAAATTGGTTTCTTTCGAACTTGCCCAGTGTTCCCAATATCTCTATTCCTTCTTCGTCTTCCGGCTCGACATGCCAAATCGGCTGGTAGGCCTGTCCTTTGTCTGTTTTAGAGAATTCCTCTAAACCAAGAGCCAAAAGTCCGGCCAAAGTGGTTTTAGCGCTGCCCACCGGGCCCAAAAGAAGAATAATTCTGTTTTCTTGGCCGTAACGGTTAGCACCGGCCTGAATAATGTTGACCAGTTTCATCAGCGGCCCGTCAATGTCGTAGACGGCAAACTTGTGATTGGGGGTAAAAGGATCGTCAAAGATATTGTAATGGACCACCCGTTCGCCTAAAGAGGAGTACTCTTTTTTGTCGTAATGCAGAATGGTTCGATGAAGCCGCTGGAAGGAAGTGCAAACCGCCTCCGGGCAAGCAATAACTTTACCCAGATAATCTTGGAAAACGCCTTCCCAGCGCAGTTCTTTGGGGAGCTCAACATCAGGAAGATCGCTCATTGAGACGGCTAAATTCTTATCGTCCGAATTAGTCACGGTATCTCCTTGTTTTAAATGAACCAAATTTATTCTTAAGATTATGTTATTTGAAAGTGCTTGTCAAAAGAAGAGCTGATTGTTAATCTGGGGTTAGTGGACGCGGACTATCTTAAACTAAGCAAATATTCCGACCTTTCTGATAAAAAAGAAAGGTTTTTATATCGTTTTTTGGAGATTCTGCCGGGGACGCTGGCCTGGACGACTTTGATTTTGATCATCACTCTTTCCTTTGTCGCGCCGGTTTTGATCGCTATTTTTATCATTATCTTTGATGTTTATTGGCTCATCAAAACGATCTATTTGTCTTTACATTTGCGTCAATCTTTTAAAAAAATGAGACAAAACTTAGCCGTTGATTGGTTGGATAAATTATCTCAACTACCAACTAAGGACTATCAGCTATCAACTATCAAGTCCTGGCAGGATCTCTACCATCTCATTATCCTGCCGCACTATAAGGAGGGCCAGGAAATAGTTCGGGCCACTTTGGAGGGGTTGCTCCGCTCCGCTTATCCTAAAAACAAAATGATGGTGGTTTTGGGACAAGAGGAACGCGCGGGGGAGGAATTTAATAAATTCAAAAATGACTTAGAAAAAGAATACGGCCGTCAATTTTTCAAATTTTTGGTGACCGAACACCCGGCCAATTTACCGGGGGAGTTGGCCGGCAAGGGCTCCAATTCCGCTTTTGCCGCCGAACAGGCCAAGAGACAAATCATTGATCCGCTGGGTATTCCCTATGATCATATTATTGTTTCTAACTTCGATATTGATACCGTTGTTCCAGCACAATTTTTCTCTTGTCTGTCGTGGCACTTTCTGACCACGGCCCATCCTTTACGCTCGTCCTTCCAGCCGGTTCCGCTTTTTATCAATAATATCTGGGAGGCGCCGTCTTTTGCCCGGGTTTTTGCCTTTTCCACCACTTTTTGGCAAATGATCCAACAAGCCAGGCCCGAACAGTTGGTAACCTTTTCCTCTCAATCCATCAGTTTTCAGTCGTTGGTGGAGGTGGGTTTCTGGCAACGCAATATGGTTTCAGAGGACTCGCGGATTTTTTGGCAATGCCTTTTGCATTATGATGGGGACTGGCGGACCGTGCCTCTCCATTACCCGGTTTACATGGATGCCAATGTGGCTCCCACTTTTTGGCAGACGATGAAAAATCAGTACCGGCAGATCCGCCGCTGGCATTTTGGGGCGGAGAACAATCCCTATTTCATGTTTGGTTTTTTAAAAAATAAAAAAATACCCCGGCTTTTAAAGTGGTATTTTACTTGGACCATGGGCGAAAAAACGCACTCCAGCGCCACCAATGCCTTGATTATTTTTTTGCTCGGCTGGTTGCCGCTCTTGCTGGGGGGTTCCGCTTTCAATCAAACGGTTTTGTCTCTCAATCTGCCTTATCTGACTCGCAATATCATGCTTTTGGCCATGTTTGGTTTGGTTTCTTCGGCTATCATTTCCATTACATTTTTACCGCCTCGCCCCCCGATTTATGGGCGATTCAAATGGGTCTGGATGATTCTGCAGTGGCTCTTGTTTCCCATCAATTTTATTTTTTTTGGGGCTATTCCGGCCTTAGACGCGCAGACCCGCTTGATGTTCGGAAAATATCTCGGTTTTTGGGCGACACCGAAAACAAGGATAGACAAGAACATAAAAATAGGTTATTCTCCGGTAAATCAGGACATTAAAAATACGGAGCGCCGACTCATATGACTCGTCGGCATCTCATCTTTTGAGCCACCCCTTCGGGGTATTATTATTTGGGAGAAAACAATGATTGAACGCACGGAAGAAGTGAAGAAAACCACCATCGATTTTTACGACGGTTTTGCCGAAAAATATTGGTTACGGCATAGTAATCCCCCAGCGCAGTCTATCCAAAAGTTTATAAAACTTTTGCCAAACTTGACCGGTGGATTATATCCAGCATCCGATTCACGGATTCTTGATTTGGGTTGTGGCGGTGGACGAGACGCGATTTTTTTTCGGTCCATTTACTGTAAACCGATTTGTGTGGATTTGAGTTCGGTGATGTGTAAGAAAGCCAGAAAAGAACGCTTGTCTTCTGTTCAGATGGACCAAGAAAAACTTTGTTTCAAACCAGAAAGTTTTGATGGGGTCTGGTCCAGAGTTTCTCTTTTGCATTCCCCACCGGAAGTTTTGCCGGGGATTCTGGCTGATCTAAGTTTAATCTTAAAACCAAAAGGAGGCCTTTTTCTGGCTATGAAAGCCAGTAGCGGGCAGTTTGTGGAAACGGAGTTCAAGACCACCGAGAACGGCTCCACCTATTATTGCTATTGGCCTCCTTATCGTTTACATGGTCTGCTAGGAACCATGGGCTTTGCAGTAGAAGAACTGTCTATACTTGGCAAAGATTCATTCGGAGAGAGAGATTACTTCGAAATTTTTGCCATTAAGGAGTAGGTAATCTACCAAGGGCCTAACGAGGAACAAATCAGCAATACGCCTACTCGAAAATTCCCGAGCGACAAGTCGAGGGTCGAGAGTGGGTCGTATTGTTGATTTGTTCCCTCGAGATTATTCAAAGTGCCTAATTTTTTGAAATTTCGCCAGTTGAGTTTTGAGCAGGGGATAACTAGATAAACTGGGGTTCTCTTTCAGCAAAAGCTTGGCTTCCAGCCGGGCTTTTTTTATTAATTCTAAATTAGTCAAAGAGGCCATGGCCAAGTCGGGCATCCCGGATTGTTTTTGGCCGGTAAATTCCCCCGGTCCGCGTTGCTTTAAGTCCTCTTCGGCCAACTTAAAACCGTCATCGCAATTTTCCAAGGCCTTCAACCTTTTGTTTTCAAAACTGTTTCCTCCATTGACCAAAAGACAGTGGGATTGATGTTCGGCTCTCCCCACCCGTCCGCGGAACTGGTGCAGTTGGGCCAGACCGAATCTTTCGGCGTTTTCAATCAGCATGACGGAAGCATTGGGAATATCCACTCCTACTTCCACCACCGAGGTGGAAACCAGAATGTCTATTTTTCCGTCTTTAAAGTCTTTCATTACCTGTTCCTTTGATGGCTTTCCGCCGGAGGCGAGACCTCGCCCGGAACGGGCGGGCATTTTTCCATGGAGCATGGCGATTTTAAATTGCGGAAAGATCTTTTGGGAAAGTTTTTCATATTCGGCGGTCACGGCTTTGACTTCAGCCCAAAGCACATTCATTTTGTTTTGGGGATGTTTTGTTTTGATAATTTCTTTGGGGTCGCTTAATTCGATGCGGGGACAAACGACAAAAATTTGCCTTCCCGCCCGCACCTCTTTTTCTAAAAATTGATAGGCCTGTTCTTCGCGGTTTTTGGCCATAACTTTGGTGATGATCTTTTTACGATTTTTGGGTTTTTCTTTGATTAAGGAAATATCCAGGTCTCCGTAAATAGTCAGAGCCAGGGTGCGGGGAATGGGGGTGGCGGTCATGCTCAATAAGTGAGGGATGGTGCTGGAGAGGGCTTGCCCTTCCGACCTGTCCGCCAAAGCCTTGGCGTCGGCGGAAGCTCCGGAGGAGCGAAGGAGGGCGGCCCGTTGTACCACTCCGAAACGGTGTTGTTCGTCTAAAATCACCAAAGCCAAATTTTTGAATTTAATGTCTTTTTGAATGACGGCATGAGTGCCGATTAGAATATCGATTTCTCCAGAGGCAATTTTGCTTTGCATTAACTTTTTGCTTATTTTTTTCTCTGTATCTTTATAACTAAACCGCGCTTCGCTTCCAGTGAGCAGTCCAATTTTTAAATTCGGAAAATCAGTCATACTCCCACTCGAAAACTCCCGAGCGACCAGTCGAGGGTCGAGAGTGGGTGGTATGACTGATTTTCCAGTAGTTTGATATTTAGCATTTCCCAACAAGGAAGTTATTGTTTGGAAGTGCTGTTGGGCCAATATTTCGGTGGGAGCCATAAAAACAACCTGTTTTTGATGGCGGATTGTTTGATAGGCGGCCACCAAAGCTACCACCGTTTTTCCGGAACCAACATCGCCGTTTAAAAGGCGATTCATGGGGTATTTTTTTTCCAGGTCTTTTAAAATTTCAAAGGCGGCCACTTTTTGATCGCCAGTTAATTCAAAAGGCAAGGACTCCACCAGCGCCTTCACGGCTTCCGGTTCGAATTTAATGACCGGCGCTTTTTGGCGCAAGTTTTGACGGCGATTAGCGATAGATCTTAATTGAAATAAAAAAAGTTCCTCAAAGGCCATTCTTTCTCTGGCGGTTTCCGCTTCTTCCGGCGAATCCGGGAAATGAATACTTTTAACGGCTGTTTCCAGCGAGGGGAAATTATGTTTTTTCAAAACATGCTCCGGCAGGGGATCGGCGATGCCAGTCATGGCTGGCAAGAGGGGCTTAAGCAGGAAGCGGAGATATTTAGAGGTAATCCCTTCCGTTTCCGGATAAATTGGTACGAGCCGACCGGTATGAACCTGGTCGCTAGTCGCCAGTTTTTGGTTACTGGTAAAGAAAAGTTTTTCGTAAGATGGATTGGAGAGATAAAGTCCGTGTTTGTCTAAGGATGTTTTTCCGGAAAGGCAAACCCGGGTCTCCAGGGGAAGAGAGGTTTCCAAATAGGGCTGATTGAACCAAACAGCGCGTACCACTCCGCTATGGTCTTGGATAAACGCTTCAGTAACCGAGCGCCGGCGCCACAGAGAGGTCGTGGTTATTTTTATTATCTCTCCTTGCAAGGAAATCATTTCTCCCGGCTCTCGGATTTCTTCCGCCGGCACTTGTCGGCGGTAGTCCTCATAGCGGTGAGGAAAGTGCCAAAGCAAATCCTTGATGGTTTTAATGCCGAGTTTATTCAGACGCGGTAAATTTTTGGAACCGACAAAAGGCAATTTTTCGACTGGCGTGTCGAGAGTAAACATGATGTGTCCCTGGAGGGAATTGAACCCCCGACCTTTGGGTCCGCAACCCAACGCTCTATCCGCTGAGCTACAGGGACATTTTAAATTCCTAATTTTCGGCCGATGGTTTCTACTAAAGTATCTTCATGCCTCTCTTCCGGAATAAAGTCCAGCAGAAATTCCCGGATGCTTAAAGGATTTTCCTGGTTGAGGGGAATTTTTATGTATCCTTGATACCACTTCTTGCTTTTTAAACTGATTTCTTTAATGTGCCCCGGTTGGTACTCAATCCAGAATGATTTTAAATCCCGGAAAGGATAAAAAGATCTCTCCACGGTCACTCCATGCCGGGTGATTTCCCAGAGAACTGTTTGTTTCTCTTTGAAGGCGAAAATTAAAATAACCAACGAGACCAGGAAAAAGAAGACGGCGGTCAGAATATTGTTTTCAAAAAAAATATAGGCCAGGCCGATGAAGACAAAAGAAATGGCAATAGCGATGGCGGCTGATTTGTGGACCACTTGTTGTCCGGGGCGAATTTCTCCTGAAATTTCCTGCGCTGTCTCTGGTTCTTTTCTTTGCCCTTCCGACTTGTCCGCCAAAGCCTTGGCGTCGGCGGAAGCTTTAGACGAAGGAGGGCGGCGCAAATCAATAATGTTTTTCACCACCAGATTATACCAGAAATAAACCTAAAAAGCGATGCCTATTGCTGGTTTACTGGTTCTTGGGGTATGATGGTGCTGTCTTCTGTCATAAACGACAATTTTACTATGCAAAAACCAAAACTGATTATTTTTTCATCAGGGACAAAAACCGGCGGGGGAAGCGGATTTGAGAATCTGGTCAAGGCCCAAAAGTCAGGGGCGCTTTTGGCTGATATAGTGGCCGTAGTTTCTAATCATGAAAATGGCGGAGTGAGAGAAAAAGCCGACCGTTTAGGCGTGCCTTTCCTATTGTTTCAAGGACCGTTTGAAGAGAATGACTATCAGAGAATTGTCCAAGATTCCGGCGCAGAATGGGTAGCTCTCTCCGGCTGGCTGAAATTAATTTCCGGTTTGGATCCGGCCAGAACCTTTAATATTCATCCGGCGCCATTGCCTAGATTTGGCGGTCAAGGAATGTATGGGCGCTTCGTTCACGAAGCGGTCCTGGAAGCATTTCACCGCGGTGAAGTTACACACTCGGCCGTAACCATGCATTTTGTCACGCCCGCTTATGATGAAGGGCCGGTATTTTTTAGATTTCCCGTAGAAATTTTAGCGGATGATACGACCGAGACCCTCGGTTTGCGAGTGAATAAAGTGGAACACCAATGGCAACCAAAAATCACCAGTATGGTGGTGAATGGAGAAATAAGTTGGGATGGTAAAAATAGAGAAAGTTTACGAGCGCCGGACAATTATAAATTTTTGTAAAACTTGGCGGCAAATTCTCGCTCTTTGAATTATATAAGAAAGAGGACTCTCCGTAGAAAGTCCTCTGATGATGCTCGTGAGGCGCGCTGGGTTGGTCGTTATGCCACGGGCTGTGCTTCGGGCTCGCGGAACGAGATGGTTCTCTCCGAGCAGAAACCGCGAAGGAAGTCGTAGAATCTGCTCTCGTCATTCTCCCACACGCTCACTTGAATGTGCCAACCGGCGGGATGCTCATAGTAGCCATCGACGGCCTTGAGGTTTTTGATTCCCCCATGACTGTTTTCGATGGCAAACGCCTTGCCGAACTCCGCCATGAACTCCCAGACATACTCCTCTGGGATGACCACATCCAGTTGGATGTGTCGCATGTAAATGACACATATCCGGCAATATCTTTTACTTTAGTAGACATTGGCGCAATGAGGGCTAGGTGCGATCCAATGACATGAAGAATCAGGGCAGGCCTGGTAAAAGATACTCCCTTACCGTCAATTTCACTTCCGACATTAACCCCAAAAGAAACCCAGCGAATTTCTCCGCTACGAATATTTACTTTACGCTCCTCATGGTGCACCCTCTTTTTAACTTAATTCCACTTATCAAAATCTTTGAAATACATGGAAGTATTAACGTTTACGACTCCCTTGCGGGAGCCGTTGACGCCTTACGGCGATGGTATTTACAGTATACCAAGTCCATAAAAATAATCAAGGATTAGCATCCCTAAGGATTTCTAAAGGGTTGTTACAGAGCTCGGTTCGAGGTGTCTGGGTCAGAGTTGAAGTGGTACTGATATGCGGTTCAGATTTGTAGCTACTGCCGTATTCAGCGACAAATCGGCCCTTTTCATGTTTTAGGACTTTACTGATCTCTTCGGGAAAAGCGATACGGATACTTACGATGTATTCCATTCTGAGGTTTTATTTAAACAATTCTAAACTTACGATTTCCGCGAGGCCTCTCGGTCTCTCGATAATAAAAATTGACAGCGGAGGGTAGAGGAGTCGGCTTAGACTAAAATTTTGCCGTCGCAAAATTTTGTCCAGCCACCGCCTCGCGGTTTCGCCTGCTGGCGAAACATCGCTCCGGCGTTCTCCTCCTCACCGCCACTAAAGCAGTTTATTGGCGGAGGGTAGAGGAGTCGAACCTCTATGGGCTTGCGCCCGCCGCTTTTCAAGAGCGGTGCCCGACCATTAGGCGAACCCTCCAAGGGCTTAATTGTACTGTTTTTCAGTATTTTTTCAACTTTAATTATATTTTTGTATACGATACTCCTTTTCCAGTTTTTCCACTTTGTTTGATTTTGTTTTCTTTTTCCAGGATTTCCAAATATCTGGTGGCGGTCGCGTCCGAGATATGGAGTAACTTTTCCACTTCGTCATTGGTAATACTGGTTTGTTTCCCGAACAAAGTCATGATGTGGTCAAGTTTCTTTCTTTTCCGGGTTTGGGTGGCCAGCCGCGCTTTATGGAGTAAATCTTTGGCCAGATTTGGTTGAGGTGGGGGAGCGGAAACTGACGGCGGTTCTGCCGGGGCAGGAGGGGGAAGGACGATTTCAAGTTTTTCTTTGGCGACATTTATTCAGTTAAATCTTTCAAGAAAACAGACCAGATTCTATTGTTTTGATCTTCCGTCTGCCCTACTAATCTAAATCCTGCCTTCTGTACAAATCCCACGGATCCACTGTTTGTAATTGGTTCTTTTAGTATTTCGACAACAAAATATCTATAACCACGACCTAT
Source organism: uncultured Candidatus Saccharibacteria bacterium (assembly GCA_964580765.1). Classification (GTDB taxonomy): domain Bacteria; phylum Patescibacteriota; class Minisyncoccia; order 2-02-FULL-40-12; family IGHO2-12-FULL-4; genus JAUYPS01. Next base: position 1,285 of record CAZOKW010000008.1, on the reverse strand, counting down.
TGCTTCTTGCAAAGTAGAATCTAATAATTCTTTCCCTACGCCGGAACTGGTTGCGTGTTCATCTACGGCAATATGTCTTCCATAAAGAACTTTCTCGTTCCTTAATGATGTTTTATCTTCGCCAGAGGCATCAAGCTTAGAGAACCAATCGGTATGCGTCTTCTCCCATTCTGTCATATCGTAGGAAATGATATAACCAACAACCTTATCACTTTCCTTGGCAATTTTAATTATATGATTCTCATTGTCTTCCAGTATTTGCGCTAATTCTTCGGCCGACACCGGGTAGATTAAAAAACCACCCTCTTCTGCTTCTTGTCTTTCTGCCTTTTGTTCGGGGACAATAATTTTTTGGGATTGGATTGTTAAAATATTTTCCGCATCTTCACTGGAAGCATTTTGTATGCTCGGTCTCGGAGACATCTCAGGATTATTTTTTAATAACTCATTGTTCATAAGTATTTTACAAATTTATTATTTTTATCTACCAAAATATTTTTTGATTCAATCGGTTTGTCGGTGAGTTCAAATCCCATAATGATAATTTCCTCACCTTTCTTAATAAGATGAGCGGCGGCGCCATTCATACAGATAATACTGGAATTACGCTCGCCTATAATTACGTAAGTTTCTAGCCGCGCGCCGGTTGTGTTGCTTACCACTAAAACTTTTTCTCCCGGCCAGAAGCCGACTTTTTTGGTTAATTCTTCATCAATTGTAATACTACTGATATAATCCAAATCGGCTTCGGTTACAGTTGCTTTATGAATTTTTGATCGCAAGACGAAACGCATATTTATTTCATTAAATCATCAATTGAAACACCTAAACCTTTAGCGATTTTCGCCATAGTTTCAATTGTTGGGTTCGGCGTTGCGCCAGATTCAATTTTGATAATCACATTGTAGGCAATATCAGCAAGTTTTGAGAGTTTGTCTTGTGAAATATCCAGCTTTTGTCTGTATTTCTTTATGTTCTTTGCAATTGTTGGTAATTCTTTTGACTTCATTTCCTAACTGGCGGACTGCGTCCGCCGACTTCGTCGGCCGTAGGTCGCTATGTCGTCCAAAGGCCGAAGGTCGCTTCGGCGACCGAAGGCGGAGGGGGGGAGTCCTCTTCCTCCGAAATTATCCGTGCCTTTGGCACAAAGATAATTTCTCCTTCAGAGCCGGGGTTCTCGAAAAAGTAAAGCAGTTTACTTTTTCTCGATACCCTTCTCCTCCCACTCGTCCAAACTATGACAAAATCACTAACACCTTTGGTATTACTGATTTTGTCAATGCGG